>NC_000916.1:0-300000 GCF_000008645.1 Methanothermobacter thermautotrophicus str. Delta H | reverse complement strand
AGGGTTAAGGCATTCGTTGAGTCAAATTACAGGCTCCCCAATTATGTTAGCCTCGGTGAGAGTCAGGTTACACCCGCCGGATTCCTCTACCTGCTGGCAGAGTTCCTCACAGGTAAGGATCCTGTACCTGGATCCTTCAGTGAACCATCAGCCACAACCCTTAAGGCTTCAGGGACAATCCAGAAGGATGAGTACCTGCAGATCGCGTCACAGGTCCTGAGCTACATGTCATCAACAGGCACTGCGCCGTCACAGATATCATCCAGTGCAGGGCCCCTGAGCTTCAACGTCCTCCTCTACAGCCTGTCAAAGGTTGTGGCATTCCAGGAGGATAATGGAAGGCTCCCCAACTATGTCACGGTTGACAGTTCCATATTCTCAGGCAGCTACCTGGCCTCAACAGCGAACTGCCAGGTTACAAGTACAGAGATAAGATCCCTTGCAGCAAGCATCACCAGGGGTCTGACCTCAGTTACTGCCAGGGCGACAGCGATATTCAACTGGGTGCGTGACAACATAGACTACAGCTTCTACTACAACACCAGGTACGGTGCAGTGGGCACACTCAAAAACAGGACAGGAAACTGTGTTGACATAACACACCTCCTGGTTGCCCTTTCAAGGGCCTCAGGCATAGCAGCCAGGTATGTGCATGCCACATGCACATTCGTCTCAGGGAACACCTACGGCCATGTCTGGGCACAGCTCTACATAAATGGTTCCTGGGTTAACGCTGACGCATCAAGCAACATGAACTCCCTTGGAGTCATAAAGAACTGGAAGAGCGCCAGTATAAAGGGCTACTACGCGGAACTGCCATTTTAAATTTTTTATTTTTTATTTTTTTGATATAGAAGGTCCATTTAACAGCCAATCCTTTTGAAAAACTGCGACAAACTGGATCCTTAACCGGGAAGATCCCATTCAACAGCTGATCCCTTAAAATCCGCAAAAAACCGGATCTCTATAACTGCAGATATTGAAAACCAGCACAGCGTGTCCCGCACTAGGTTCTTTTCATGTATTCGAGTTCCCTGAACCTTAGGGACACCACAGTACCCTGATCTGATTCTATCTCAAGTTCACCCTCAAGCTGATCTGCAAGGGCCCTCATGAGCGACAGACCAACGGTACCATCGGGTATACCCTCCATGCCGGTACCATCATCCTCAACCCGCAGGTAGAGTAGCCCGTCTGATTCCATCGTCACTGTGATGCTGCCCTCCCCTGAGGGGAAGGCATGCCGGATTGAGTTGGTAACCGCCTCATTTATGAGGAGCCCCAGGGGTATTGCGGTTTCAAGGTTCACCCGGACGTCTGCATCCACCCTGAAGTGGATACCGTAGACCCCATAGGCGCTTACAAGTCTCTCAATGAGCCTTGTTATGAAGGACCCCATATCAACACCAGTGAAGTTTCCGCTATCATAGATTGTCTCATGGAGGATAGCCATTGCCCGCACACGGCTCTGGGCATCCCTCAGGACCTCACGCGCCTCTTCACTGGCATTCATGGCCTGAATATTGAGGAGGCTCATGATTATCTGGAGGTTATTCTTGACCCTGTGATGGACCTCTGCAAGAAGAGCGTCCCTCTCACTCACTGTGGACTCGAGGGACCTCTGTATCCCTATAAGGTCCGTGATATCTGTGAGTGACACGATGTATCCTGTGAATTTTCCGTCAGAGAACCTTGGAACCATCCATCCCGTGTAGTGGCCATCACCCACCTTCATCTGTTCAATCATGACAGGTTCGCCACTGGATGATGGCCGTGGAAGATCCATGATCCCCAGTTTTTTCATGGCAGAGTTCCTGTAGATAATGCTCCCCTCCTTGTCAAAGACCGCCACAGCCTCTGCAAGGTTTTCAACAACATCCCTGAAGAACTTCTGGGCCTCGAGGAGGTCCCTCTGGTATTCTGATCTCTTCTCATCTATCCTGTTGAGTTCATCCGATGCCAGGATAACAACTATTATGGTGAGGGAGGCTGTCATCCCCATGAGGAACACCTCCCCGAATCCAGGGAAAAGCCTCTGACTTATTTTCATGGTGAAGAGGCCCAGGATGGTTATGCTGGCTATCATGATGGGGATGAGCAGCCTGGCCAGATGCCCTCCGGTGAAGGACATGTGTATGGGTGCAACTATACCCTCCTCAGGGTAGAGGCTAAGGAATGATGTGGATGTGAGGAGGTGGAGGATGGCGGTGTAGAATGCCATCTGGAAGTACTGGCCGTAGACTCCAACACCTCCAAGGTATCCTGTGGCCACGCAGTAGGCCACTGTCCCGGCTGAAAAGGCGAGTACCTGGGGTGCCGTGTACCTTGAGGACGAAAAGAGGATCAGTATGATGGCGTAGATGATGAAGAGGATTGATGATATGAAGCGAGAGTTTGAACCGTACCCTGTGATGGATGTCTGAAGATACCCGGTGACGGTGAGGGTGTAGAAGACAAGTAGAAAGGTTGCAATGTAGAGCGCTGGGGTTCTGATCTGCTTTGAGAGAAGAATTATGGCGGACCCCAGCATCAGGAACACTGCGGCGGTCATCGGCTGCGTGTGTGGTGATCCCATGATCTCTCCCCTTAGCTGGGGGATCCCCATAAGGTGGCCCGTGATTGTGAGGGCCGAGAGGATTATAACTGCAAGGGCAAATGAAAATGAGAGTCTCCTTGCAAAGATTGCAGAATCAGGTTCCAAGTTTAGCACCCATAGAACTTCTGTGGGATCATGTTAATAAAATCTTTCGGATACTTGCAGCACAGCTGATCCCTGATCTTCAGTAAAGGGTGGACCTGGACGCTCTTAACATCTGTGCATCTGAAATGAAAATTATGAATGTGATGTGCAGATGAGATAAGCAAAAAAGGTATATATTAATAAAAATTTTAATTAATTTATAATATTGTGTCTGGTTGGGGGTACCATGAAACGCCTTTTCTGCCCGCTTTGCAGGGCCAATGTTGTGGCCGAGGTTTATGGCAGCCAGAGGGCGCACTTCTACTACATTGTATGTCCATCATGCGGGGCCCGTATATGCCTTGAAGGAGGGCGCTGAGACGCCCTGACGTCATATCCCCTCCGTTATGGCTCATCCCAGCAGAGTCCACGGTCTCCCCTGTAAGGGAGTTAGCGGGTTATTCCATGATTTGTCTCCAGATCAGAGGATGGTTTTCCAGGAGCTCCGCCCTTAACCTCATTTTCGCCCTCCACCCTGCACCCGGCCCCACTATACCGTCATCAACATGTGTGAGGATTCTCCTCCAGATAGTGTTGAGCTGAGGAGAGCCGTCCTGGTGATTAAGCAGATATCTGAATTTTCACATGAAAAGATGAAAGATTAATTAACCAGCGGTAAATAATTATCATATGGAACCCTTTATTAAAGCGGGACTGGTTCTCATCACCCTGATCCTCGGTTCAGTCCCGGTCCATGCAGGACCTGTTGCCATTCCCCAGGTGAACATGGATGGGTCGCCCTATGAGGGGATGGTGAGCGAGGTCCATGGTGAGGGGAGTCAGAGGTACTGGATATTCAGACCTGCAGCACCTGGAAGATACCCCGTGGTGGTCCTCATCCATGGCTGGGCAGCCACTGAACCCATCTTCTATATGGCCTGGATAAGGCACCTTGTAGGGGATGGTAGAATCGTGGTCTACCCCCGCTATCAGAACCTCCTTGATACCAGCTCAGAGAACTTCACAGAGAACACCGCCTACGCTGTCAGAAAATCCCTCGGTGACCTCGACGGCGAATTCGATGGAAGACTGTACATTGCAGGGCACTCAGCAGGAGGGATCATAGCGGTCAACCTCGCAGCGAGGGGTGACATCCCCAAACCCGTGGCGGTGCTCTCAATCCAGCCAGGGGACTCAGAGGGTGGAAGGAAACTCCAGAACCTCTCAAAAATTCCAGGGGACGTCATCCTGGTTGTGATGGCCGGTGACGCGGACACCATCACGGGTACCGCTGACTCCCACCGTATAATGAGGATGACCCCCCAGATACCATCCGGCAGGAAGATCTTCCTCCTTGTACAGTCAGACAGGACCCTGGTGGCTGATCATCTCTCACCATTTGCGGTCTCAGACGAATACGGTTTACTCGTGGATAACCTGGATTACAGTGGCTACTGGAAGGTCCTTGACATCCTCATTAACCTGGAGGATGACACCCTCACCTCTGCAGATATGGATGAACTCACAGGGATGGGGACCTGGGATGATGGGAGGCCGGTGAAGAGGATGAGGATAATCACTTAACATTGAAGGCAGATAATTGATAGTGTTCAGGGGGATCCCTTAACATCATGACAGAATGGAGGAATTTAATGGACAGGAGAGTGCTCATAATCATGGCCGTAGTTGTGGTGGCTGTCGGGGCCCCTGTACTTGCAGTTGAGTTCTTTGATGAGGCCATATTCTCACAGATACCCTACAGTTACACATCCTACACATCCATACCCTCAAATAAGGCGGGGGAGGCTTCACTTGGAGGATACTACTCCATAAACGGTACCGGGAGAGACTTCAATTTCAGCATAGTCCTCCCGGGGGCTGAGAACTTCGACACCCATGAGGTCAACGGTACACCCATATGTTACAATGAGAGCGGTCTGAGCGGCACCGGACACATAGACCACATCGACGTCACCTGGAACACGATCTACCTACTCCTCAGGGGTGACCTGAAGTCTGCAATGTTCAGCACACCGCTGAGGGGTCACTACAGGATGACCTGCGCTGCCTGGGACGGTGGCGGGAACTTCAGCAACGACGGCAGGACCTTTAAGGGGGACTTCAGGATAAACGGGGTTGAGACGTTCTTCGGTGGGAACTTCACCCTGAGGTCAGAGAATGGTCGTATAGTTCTAAGTGCAGACTACATCCACCACCCCCAGGGAAAGCCATGGGAGGCCCGGAGGGTTAAAAAGGACTTTTACATGTGAACTCTATGAGGTACCGGCAATGACCCGGCTTAAAAAGGACCTTTACATGTGAACTCTATGAGGTACCGGCAATGAACATAAGGAATATCAGGGAGTGCGATTATTTCAGGGCCGCTGACGGGACCCTCCTCTGTGAGCTCCTGCACCCGGACAATGAGGGCCTGGATATGGGCTTCAGCCTGGCCCATGCCATCCTCAGGAGAGGTGAGGCCTCGAAGCCCCACCGTCTGAGGGAATCAGTGGAGGTCTACTACATCATGGAGGGTGAGGCCACCATGCACATCGATGATGAGTCATTCACAGTGAAGGAGGGTGACGCCATCCATATACCCTCCGGTGCTGTCCAGTACATTGAGAACACCGGGAAGTCGGAGCTCTCATTCCTTTGCATAGTCTCCCCTCCCTGGCGGAGGGACTATGAGGATGTTCTAGAGGACCTGTCAGTGAAGAAGCAAATAAACCCCTGATTTTCACTCGATGGAGTACCGACAAGACCATGGGCAGATACAAGCAAATAAACTATTTTTACTGCATTCTGTAGCTCACAGAATAAACGAGGCCTGGTCCCGGTTTATACAGGTAAAAACAATCGATCAGAGAAAAAATAAATGTGGGTGGGGAGTTCAGATCCTCCCCTTCCCTCCAATGAAGTATCCAACACCCACAAGGGCAACGAGGACAACAACACCCAGTATGGCTGCTACCGGGAGACCTGTTTTCGCCTGCACAGTTCCTCCCTTCTCAGTGACCTCATAGGCGCTGCCGGTACCTGTCTCACCTGGAGAAGTGTCTGACGACTCTGTTTCTGTTTCGGGGCTTGTGGCTCTCCTTGAGGATCCTGTGGAGTGTGCTGATCCTCCATCATGGTTCTCTGATGTTCCTGGAGTCACTGTTCCTGGATTTGATGGGACTCCTGGTGTGGATCCTCCATCTGAGGCTGGTGCGAATGCTGAGCTCCTGGTGGCAGCGTAGAGTTTCTCCCTGACCCTTGAGAGAAGATCCGGGTTGAGGTACTGCATGGTCCACTGCATCATTGCTATGTTACCGCAGCTGCAGTCACAGCAGGCTACACCGTTCTCGGCTGTCAGTGATGCCCATGTTGATGCAAGCAGTCGCAGGGTGGCCTCATCAGGATTCCAGTGGCCCTCATATGCAGCTGTGAGCATTGTACCGGTTATGCTTATCAGTGCATAGGAGTTCCTGCCTGAAAGCCAGTCCCTGACACCCAGCCCATTAACATCCCTTATGTATGTGTCGGCGAGCGCATCCCATGTCCATGAGGGAACACTTCCGGGTGCCGTGGTCTGCCATAACCATATGGATCGCACTGCGGTTGATAATCTGTTGGCACCAGCATAGCCCTCAGAGATGAGTGATCTCACATATTCAGGGTTAAGGTACCTTGACCTCATATCAAGGGCCAGTGCCTCCTGCAGTGACATTAACTGGGGGTTTCCTGCTGCTGTTGTTATGATGTTGACTGATGGCGCAGTTCCTGTGAGTTTCTTTATGGCCAGTGATAATCCTCCAAGGTAGTCTGCCATGTCATCGTTCTCTGCCACACCAACGAGGTATGTGCTTCTTCCCTGGTAGACCGCTGATACACCTTTCAGGAGGTCCGCGAAGAGGTCGACGTTCTTAACACCCCATCCCGTCTCGGAATATGATGTGCCCATGCGGCTTATGAAAAGATCTGCGAGTTCATCCGTGTTATTGTAGGTCCAGGACATCTCACCTGCCTCCTTGACCCCTGTACCATATGATCCCATGGGTGGAGCGAATATCCTGTATATTGCAAGGTTACCTGCTGTTGATGCATTCATACCGGCGTTCATGTATTTGAGGACAAGTTCAAGCCAGTGCCCTGCCACCCTGTTCATCTGGATGGGGTCATTTCCCTCCTGGAAGAGTTTAACAGCTCTGAGGGGTTTGACGGCTGCCTCAAGGGCCTCTGAAACCTCGGGGTGCTCTGTGAGTACTGTGCGGTAGGATGCCGCAAGAGCCAGGCGGAAGGCCCTGTCCATTGTTACGGCTGCCTGTCCATAGACGTCCCTGAAGAGTCCGCTCACTGTGACCACGGCGTCTATTCTTGGTCTTCCGAGTTCACTCAGCGGTATCAGTGTCACGCCTGTCACCTGTCCTGAGCTGCTCCATATCGGCTTCACACCGAGGAGGTTCAGGACGAATCCGACCATGGCCCCGTCGTCCCTTGCTGTGTCCACTCCCCAGATTACCACTGCAAGCTTCTCTGGAGGCTCGGTGTAGGTGGCGAGGACCTTCCTCACTATCTCTGCTCCCAGACTGTAGGCCGCTGATGTGGGCACTATGCTTGGATCTATTGTGTAGAAGTTCCTCCCTGTGGGCAGTGCTGATGGGTTCATCAGGGGCTCCTTACCGAGTCCCGGCTCCACGTAGCCCCCTGCGAGTGCGTTGAGGAGGGATGACATCTCCATCCTGGTGCTGTTCCTGATGAGTTCAATGTACTCTGCTGCGCTCCGGAGCACTGCAATGATGTCCGGTGAGGACGTGATGTTCTCTGGTTTCGAGCCGTTTAAGAGGGCCTGGATCATTTCAAGTGTCCTGTTCTCCAGTATCATTCGCTGATCAACTGTGATTTCCTCGTAGATCCATCCATAATCTGCTGCCAGTAAGCGGTAGATGGATGTGTCACCGGTTGAGATCATTGAGGCCACCATGTAGGTAATGGCCTCATGGCTCCATTCCCTTCCAAAGGTGTGTAAACCGTAGGGTATGAGGGTGCCCTCAATCTTCAGGAGATATGATGATATTGCAGGTATGAGTGCATCGGCTGTCGTGTTTTCAATGTTGAGGCCCAGTTCATCCCCGAGCTTTGCTTTGAGTGCCGCTGTTCTTATCTCTGCAAGGTACTGGTTCCTGAGCGGATCATCCGCTGCATTCTTGTAGCCTGTTATGAGGTTTTTGAGCTGGAGGAGTTCGCCGTACAGGGTCGTTGATTTCATTGCAGGTGTCAGGTGGTCTATTATAACTGCAAGGCCCCTCCTCTTTGCTGCAAGTCCATCGGCGGCGTTATCAACGCGGTATATGTATATGGATGGTGTTGTATCGACGACAATGTCCGGGAAGTCATATTCTGATAGCATCACCTCCTTCCCGGGCAGCCACTCGTAGCTTCCCATTGTACCCATGTGTATCATTGCACTGGCATTGAAGACCCTGTTTATCCATGCATAGTATGCGAGGTACTGGTGGTGTGGAGGCAGTATGCCAACACTGTACAGCATTTCAGGGTCGGCCTCCCATCCACGCTGGGGCTGGGGCCCTATGAAGACGTTTCCAAGGATGAATCCGGGTATGACGATGTACTTCCGGCCGTTCCTTGTAACCGTCATGACGTTGCCAGGGGCCTCACCCCACCCGCAGAGTCCGGGTATGGCAAGTAACATGAATGACTCCCTGGCCGCCCTGAATGTGGTCCACATGCTGGAGTTGCCATTTATTACTCCCCTGAGTGCGGTGTACATGACCTCAAGGAGCTGAAGTCCCTCCACCTGTTTCTCAGATGATTTTATGTTGTCCTTCATCTCAGCGTACCATGTGTCCACTGTCTTCATCAGTGTGACTGCGCTGGTACCTCTGCTGAGGGCCAGCTTCACCAGCTCCTCAATGTATGCCGTGGGGCCCTCTGTGACGTATCTCCTTGCGATGGGGTTGAGGGTCTGGAACCATGCCTGATATTCCTCTGCATCCCACAGTACGACACCCGGGGTATCTGCCAGTCTCTCGAGTTCGCCGGGGGCCCAGTTTGCAATGTTTATCCCCCTCTCAACCATGAGGCCTATGAGTTCAGCTGCGCCTGAGATGTTACCTGCGCTGTAGCCGCTGGCCCGGAGGTTCAGAAGGATTTCATATATGCTCTCTGGTACGTTGAGGTAGCTTGCACCGATCTCTGATTTTCCTGGGGGGTAGTTGTAGTAGATTATGGCTATCTTCTTCTCTGATTCTGGTTTTATTCTCAGGTTGACCCAGTTTATGAGTCTCTGCGCCAGTTTCTCTATTCTGTCAGGTAATGGTGAGTAGGAGTATGTGTATGCCCCTGTGATGTTATCGGCCTGGAATTCTGCTGCAGCGATGATTATGGGTTCTATGAGGCCCTGGGTCTCCGGGAAGCCTGCCTGTCCCATTATGTCATCCCTGCTCCATGGTGTGACACCATCACTGGAGACGAGCCAGTCATCAACGGTCCTTGTGTTCACCACGACCCCCCTCAGTACCGGGACGTTCATGAACTTGAGGAGGCTGTTAACCTTCTCTGATGATGTCCCCCCGAGGAGGTAGGTGCTGAATGATACAATGGCCTCCACACGTGATGTGTAGAGGGTCCTGTTTGCCTCGAATGCAGCAATATTCGGTGCCGTGGTGAAGAACCTCACCATTGCAGAGTAGGCGTTATCACCGTACCTTGCAACCACCGAGATTATGTTGAGGGTGTCCTTCAGTCTGTCTATGAGCATGTCTATGTGCGCTGCGCCACCTCCGAGCATGTTACTTTCTGCCTCTATCAGGCCGACCGTTGGTCTTGATGGGTCGATGGGGTAGTCCCTGAGGTAATCAGTGAGGTTATCGTAGAGTTTTCCGTCACGGTAGAGCAGTTCCCTTGAAACGGCCCTTGGAGGACCATAGGTCACGTTCAGTGTGATGTTCCTTGTACGTGCCCATGTATCGGCAGCCCATAGTATCTGGTTCCTGTAGCTCTCCACGTTCCTGTAGCAGTAGTATCCTTCACCCTGGGCCCAGATGGCTATCTGGGGGTACTGGTTTACGTAGCCTTCGAGGAATGGGAGTGGCTCGAGGACCCTCAGGGCCCTGCTCACCGCAGTCACCACGGTGTCAGGGACGCCACTGAAAACCTGCGTATCATTTATCCTGCTCATCCTCACAAGCTCGATTCCGCTTGCACCGTCAAAGAGTGCGAAAAATTTGCCATTCAGGATCTCTGGTTTATCTGTCAGGACCCTCAGTATCTTTGTATAGTCATCTGTCCCCAGGTAGTTGCATATTATAACGTCGGATGAGTTGAGGAGGGCCTCTATCTCCTCCGGTGTGGAGTTAACTATCTGGGGTGAGCTTCTGACCCTCACTGTGATGTTCCTGTCAGGGTACTCCTCGAGGACCCGGTGGGCTGCATCATTCACGACCCTGGTACCCTCAATGGAGTGTATCACAAGAACATCCACTGTCCCGTTGTCTGCTGTGTTCTCTGCACTCACCGTTCCCGGCAGGACAAAGACCAGGAACACTGCCATAAGTATTACTCTGATGCCTTCCATCCAATCACCTCCATGATTAAATTGCAGAAATAGTATTACTTATTTGATAATAAAAAGTTTTTGATTATTTACTCCAGTAATAAATGTATTAAAAAGTGTTAGTTTTCAATCATCCTTGAAGTCCACGAAGATGCTCTCTGAGCCATTGGTGTGGTAGGAGGTCACGTTGACGTCCCTGTCCGCATCAACCTGGATGTCCACACTCATGGTCCTGCACTGCCCCTCCCTGCTGCTGTTGCTGAGCTGGGGGTGGAGTGCATCATCGGGTGCGCCCGCCGAGACCAGGGATGTGACCACCGTGACGGCTATGAGGAATGATAGGAGGGCCCACTCACCGGCTGTCCCTGTCTTTATCCTCTTCTTCCTCTGGAGGCAGTGGTAGGGTGTGTCCTTGAGGGGGTAGAGCAGGGGGCATCCATGGACCGTGAAGAGATCCAGGAGAATGTGGGATGTGATTCCAGCAAGGAGCGGGACCCCGTTCTCCGGACTCTTCAGTGAATAGAGTAGAAGGGGTGGTAAAATTAGGAGTGTGTGTCCGATGCCCCTGTGCCTCCCTGTGAGGTAATCCAGGAGGTCAGGGACTGTACCCGCAGCCCCGGCGAGGAGGGCCCCTTTGATGATTGTCGTTACAGGGTACAGGAAGTTGATCAGGAGGAAGAGAACGACTGCAGCTGTTACATGAGTCCTTAACTTCACCTATTTCACCTTACAATGTAGTTGATTGTCCTGAAGACTATGAGGGCAAACCAGATCGTGCTCGTTACAAGAATACCGTACTCCAGACCCGCCCTCAGGTAGCAGAGTGAGGCAAAGACTGATATGAGGGCCATCACCGTGACCGTAACGTCTACTGAGTCACCATCCAGGCACCTTGATGGGTTGAGCTTCCTGAAGGTTGAGTAGAAGGACTGGACCTCACCCCTGAAGGTCCCGGTGAGGCCGGCCATGTACTTCACCCTCCCGTGGGTGTGTAGCCAGAGGTACTTGCCTGCCGCCTTCCCTGTGAGGTCCTCGAAGTGGTCCATGAAGACCCAGGTCTCCCTCTCGAGGGATGCTATGGCCGTCATTATCTCTGTGATGGTAAGCTTCTCCTGTGCACCGGGGTCATGGGCCCTCATTATCTCCAGGAGGCCTGCCTTGAGGGGCATGGGTGATACCAGGTAGACCAGGGCGGCTTGGAGGTTGAGTTCCTCTGCCCTTTCACTGAGTTCATGGTAGGTGTCCCTGATGTTCCCGCCGCAGTGGATGATGTTGCCCTCCTCAAGGCAGGACACGATCTTTATTAAGTCCATGAAATAAAGTAATAAGTAATATTATTTAAACTTTTCGTATGATGATGTGGGGTGCGACAGATTTTTACTGCTGTAGGTTTAAGGGAGGAATAGGATAGGATGGACTGGACTGGACTGGACTGGACTGGACTGGACTGATAAAAGATCCTGGAGTAGACAGTGAATGCAGATCCTCGAACATGGAGAGATGAAAAATGAAGATATGTGCTGTTGTCGTCACATACAACCGTAAGGATTTACTCGTGGAGTGCCTTGAAGCCCTGAGGAGGCAGACAGGACCATTAGATGCAATCTACATCATAGACAATGCCTCAACAGATGGAACACCCCATCTACTCATGGAGGGGGGCTACATAGATGACCCGGATGGGTCCGTGAAAAACTTGCCGGACCATCATGGGCGGTCACTGAAAATTGTCTATGTGCGGCTCAATGAAAATACTGGAGGCGCCGGAGGATTCTATAAGGGTGTCAGAAGAGCCTTCCATGATGAATACGACTGGATATGGCTTATGGATGATGACGTTGAACCAGAAGAATATACCCTTGAAAAACTTCTCAAAGCCTCTGAAAGAATTCCTGAAGATGTTTCCGCAGTTGCTCCTGTGAGGTTCTTCCAGGGTTCGCTCTTCATTAGTGAGACAAAGACTTTCAACTTCAGAAATCCCCTCAAACACTTCACATACGATTTTATAACTGATGATGACCTTAAAGAGGAATACTTTAAGATATCAGCCATATCCTTTGAGGGACTCCTTATAAAGAGAGAAGCCATAGAAAGGATAGGATTCCCTGATAAAAGCCTCTTCATCATTGCAGACGATACAGACTACGCCATCAGGCTGCGGGATTATGGGCCAATTTATATGGTATCAGGGGCCAGGCTCATCAAAAAAGTGGCTGCAGAGCCAGATTTCAACTGGAAGGGGTTCTATCATCTGAGGAATGTGATCTATCTGGATAGGAAGTATGGAGAGAACATCCTTGTGAGGTATTTAAGACCCCTGCGGACCCTCATTATCGTCACCTATCAATGCCTTAAATATAAACCATCCGGTTTCAAATACCTCTTAAAGGCTTTTTGGGAGGGATATACTCTCAAAAGGGGAAAAACCGTGAAGCCGGGAGAATTCTAACACTTCTGGAGGTCCCGGCATTCCTCATAGGGATTAACTCATCAGAGAAAGGATGATTGAATGAAGATACCATCACCATTATCAAACAGCGAACATCGACGTGTCCTGGATAACATAATCTCACTCACAGGTATACAGCTCGTGCAGTACCTCCTCCCCCTCATCACATTCCCCTACCTCACCAGGGTCCTGGGTCCTGCCAACTTCGGTAAGGTCGCCTTCGCTGTTGCCTTCATAACCTACTTCCAGATACTGACAGACTATGGCTTCAACTTCTCAGCCACCAGGGAGATCTCAATACACCGTGATGACACTGAAAGGGTGTCCCTGATCTACAGCTCGGTTATGGTAACAAAGACAATCCTCCTGGCAGTGACATTCATGGCCATGCTCGTCACGGTCTTCCTGATCGACAGGTTCAGATCAGATTACCTCCTCTACATCTTCACCTACGGCCTCGTTGTGGGCAACCTCCTCTTCCCGGTCTGGTTCTTCCAGGGAGTTGAGAGGATGAGGTACATAAGCATCCTGAGGATAGTGAGCTCCCTCATCTACACCGCACTCATATTCCTTGCTGTGCGGGGACCCGGAGATTACCTCTACGTGCCCCTCATAAACTCGGCGGGATTCATGGCCGTTGGTTTATACAGTCAGAGGATAGTCATGAGGGAATTCGGTGTGAAATTCATGATTCCATCCCCTGCTGATATAAGGGAGCAGCTCCTTGAGGGGTGGCACCTCTTCATTTCAACCCTGGCCATAAGCCTCTACACCACATCCAACCGTTTCATACTGGGACTCCTTGTGAGCAGCGCAACCCTTGGATACTATGCTGTGGCAGAGGATATAACCAGGGCCCTCCAGGGGATCGTATCACCCATAAGTCAGGCCATCTACCCTTACTTCTCAAGGATCCAGAAGGATGACCGTGAAAGGGCGAAGTATGAGCTGAGGAAGATGCTGATCTTCATGGGGGTCCTGACCTTCGGGCTGTCTGTTGCCCTCGTCTTCCTCGCACCCCTCATCGTGGGGATACTTGCGGGTCCATCCTATGATGAGAGCATCCCCCTCCTCCAGATACTGGTCTTCATAATCTTTGCAATCGGTGCCAACAACATCCTGGGTGTCCAGGGGCTGGTATCCTTCGGCTACAAGGAGAAGTTCACGAGGATCGTCATATTTGCAGGTGTGGTTCATGTCGGTCTCCTCCTGGGACTTGTCATGCTCCTGGGCTCAGCGGGTGCCGCGGTTGCAGTTGTCACCACCGAAATCATTATCGGAATCATTGAGTATATCATACTCAGAAGGATGGGAGTGCTATGAAGAACACCATGCTGAAGATCGCAAGGAGAACACCGTTCTTCCCCTATTTAAGGGCCTATCATGCCTTATACCGGAAGCAGGGCCTGGGTTGCATTAAAACGAGGATAATCAGCTCCAGCAAAAAGGACATCCTTGAAAGAAGGCTCCATCAACTTGAGAAGGTCTGCAGGGACTCCCGCATACATTTCAATCCCGGTGACAGGTTCTTCTACAGTATAGACACCGGGATCCATGTCCTGGAGACAGAGGGTTACAGGCGCCTTGGAAACCTCACACCTGACTACGGACTCCTGGTTGAGAGGGGCCTTGAGGGTATTGAGGAGATGATAGAAGATGAGCCTGGGGGTTACCCGGATATCCTCAGAAGGGCCCTGGGGGCTGTTAAGCTCTACCTTGAGAGGTGCGCTGAGCACTCACCTGAAATCGCAGATAAACTCAGAAGGGTGCCCCTGAAGCCGGCAGAAACCCTGGGGGAGGCACTGCAGTCAATACTGTTCATGAATTCCCTCATCTGGATGTACGGGCACCCCCTCATCGGCCTTGGGAGGCTCGACAGCATCCTTAAGGAGTACCATGAGGACCCTGAGGAGTCCCGTGAACTCATAAGGGACTTCATCCTGAGCGTCTCCTCCTGCTATGAGTTCAAGAGCAACGTCCTCCCCGGGGACACAGGACAGGTGATTGTCCTCGGAGGGGAATACAACGACCTCACACGGATATTCCTGGAGGTCATGCTGGAACTCAGAATACCCGACCCCAAGGTTGTGCTCAGGGTTAACAGCAGAACACCTGATGATGTATGGGAGCTCAGCTACCGGTGCCTCAGGGAGGGCCTCGGTTATCCCCTCTTCTCCAATGACGATGTCATCGTGGACGCCCTCAGTCAGTACTACAGCAGATCAGACGCCCTGGAGTACGCGACATCTGCCTGCTGGGAGCCACTCATCCCTGGGAGGTCCTCTGACCAGAACAACCTGGCAAATCTGAACCTCCTGGAGCCCCTGGAGGATGCCCTCCACGGGTTCAGGGGTGAATTCAGTGAACTGCTTGAGAGGTACCGGCAGGAGCTGCACAGGTACATCGATGATGTTATGGAGAATGTGGAGTCGGTCAGGAATGAACCATCACCCCTCCTTTCACTCCTCTTCCCTGACTGTATCAGGAACTCCAGGGATATCTGTGATGGTGCAGGCTACTCCATCAACGGGGTGCTGACCGTGGGGATGGGGAACCTGATAAACTCCCTCCTCAACATCAGGAGGCTCTGCTATGATGAGAAGACGATGAACATCGCCGAGGTTGAAGATGTGCTCAGGGATGATTTCAGGTCCGCCGAGGCACTCAGGGTGGGCCTCGAGTTGATTTCTCCCGGGTATGGTATGGACGAGGATGAGGTGGTGGAACTGACAAACACCATCATCCAGATGCTGCATGATAAACTCGGGGGGAGATACAAGTTCGGTTTAAGTTCCCCGGTCTACATAACACTGGGGGAATCCACCGGGGCATCCTTTGATGGGAGACACGCAGGTGAACCCCTCGGCGTCCACATCTCCCCCCTTAAATTCACTGACGGCATGTCCTACACCGAGGTCCTAAACTTTGCAGCAGCCCTGGACTACCTGAAGGCCTTCAATGGGGGTGTTGTTGATATAATGGTCGACAGGCCATTCCTTGACCGTGCAGGGAATGAATTCATGGCACTCATAAGGACAGGTCTCCGTAGGGGTGTTATGCAGCTCCAGGTCAATGTCCTGGACCCTGAAGTACTCCTGCGGGCAAGGGACAACCCTGAACTCTACCCTGACCTCATAGTGAGGGTCTGGGGATTCAGCGCCTACTTCAGGGACCTTCCAGAGGAGTACAGGGAGTTAATAGTCAGGAGGGCCCTTGAATACTCAGAGCATGGTGGTTACAGTGGATGAACTCCTGATAACCGGCATCCAGAGGTTCAGCGTCCATGATGGTCCGGGTATAAGGACCACAGTTTTCCTCAAGGGCTGCACCCTCCGGTGCCCCTGGTGCTGCAACCCCGAAAATATAAGGGGAGAACCCGAGGTCTACTTCAAAGAGGAGAAATGCATCGGCTGCCTTGAATGTGTGAAGAGATGCAGCTTCCTTGATAAGCCCCGGGACATATTCAGGTTCCCTGAACACCATGAGTGCGCCGGAAGCTGCCCCTCAGCTGCGATGGGTGTCTACGGTGAGTTCACAGGAGCAGATGACGTTGCAGAGGTCATCCTCAGGGACCTTGACTACTACAGCTCCACCGGTGGCGGTGTCACCTTCTCGGGGGGTGAGCCCCTCCTCCAGGCCGATGGCATACTCAGTGTCACCCGCAGGATAGGTGAAGTCCCCGCAGCAGTTGAAACATCACTCTTCGCCCCAGGCGAAGCGGTTGAGAAGTTAAAGGGTGAGGTGGACCTCTTCCTGGTTGATGTGAAGATACTGGATGATGCAGGGTGCCGGGAGGTCACCGGCGGCGACCCTGAGGTTTTCAGGAGGAACTTTGAAAGGATCTCTGATGGCAGCTTCACAGTGAGGTTCCCGGCGGTGAAGCCCTACACATTCAACAGGGAGAACATACGGGCCCTCATCAGATTCCTCAGGGAGAACATGGTGGATCACATTGAGGTCCTCGGGATACACAGGCTGGGACTTGAGAAGTACCGGAGTCTGAACCTCCAGATGCCTGATTTCTCAGCCCCCGATGATGCTGAGATAAAAAAATTGAAGTGGCTACTTGAGAAGGAATCAATAGGAATGAATTACCTGAAAATTTAGGTGCATTGTCATGTTCAAGTACATCATTGTCGGCGCCGGCCTTGCAGGTTCCGTCATGGCAGAGAGGATAGCCAGCCAGCTCGGAGAGAGGGTGCTGGTTGTTGAGAGAAGAAGACATGTTGGTGGTAACTGCTACGATGAGGTTGACGATAACGGGATACTGGTGCACCGGTACGGACCGCACATCCTCCACACCGACAGTGAGGAGGTCTTCCATTACCTCTCAGGGTTCAGCGAATGGAGGGAGTACCAGCACCGTGTCCTGGGATTCATAGACGGGGCAAAGGTCCCCCTGCCATTCAACCTCAACTCGCTGAGGATGCTCCTCCCCCAGTCACTGGCTGAGAGGCTCGAGGAGAAACTGGTAGGGAGGTACGGCTTCGGTGCCAGGGTCCCCATACTGGAACTCAGGGAGTCAGGGGACCCTGACATAGAGTTCCTTGCAGACTACGTCTACAGGAAGGTCTTCCTCAACTACACCAGGAAGCAGTGGGGCCTGAAACCAGAGGAGATGGACCCCGAGGTCACAGGGAGGGTGCCAGTGGTCCTCTCACGGGATGACCGCTACTTCACTGACAGGTACCAGGCCGTGCCACGGGACGGCTACACAGCCATGGTTGAGAGGATGCTGGACCACCCCTGCATCAAGCTTATGCTCAACACCAGCCACCATGAGGTCCTCGAGCTGAGGGATGGGCAGATCCACTTCATGGGCTCCGAGTTCAGGGGGAAGGTCATATTCACGGGTAAGATCGATGAGCTCTTCGGCTACAGGTATGGTGAGCTCCCCTACAGGTCCCTGGACCTCCAGTTCGAATCCGCTGACACGGAGTGGTTCCAGGAGGTTGCCACCGTCAACTACCCAAACGACTATGACTTCACCAGGATCACCGAGTTCAAACACCTCCACCCCACAGATTCCAGGAGGACGACGCTGCTGAGGGAGTACCCCTGCACACACATAGACGGGGAGAATGAGGCCTGCTACCCTGTATTCACAGATGAGACCCGGGCGAAGTATGAAAGATACCTTGAACTTGCCAGAGAATTTGAGGACCTTATACTGGTCGGGAGGCTTGCAGAGTACCGCTACTATGACATGGATGATATCGTCCTGCGGGCCCTCCAGGTCTTTGAGGAGAGGATACTTTGAGTGGTCTGTCTTCACATGCAAGGGAGTTAAGCGTGAGGAGATGATGCCTTGAGGGTCTGTGCCGTTGTCGTAACATACAACCGTAAGGATTTACTCGTGGAGTGTCTTGAAGCCCTGCGGAGGCAGACAGGACCCTTAGATGCAATTTACATCATAGACAATGCCTCAACAGATGGGACACCTGAACTCCTCAGGAGCAGGGGTTACAGGGACGGTGCAGTGATTGAGAACCCCCTTGATGGGAGTGAAATCGTTATCAGGTATGTCAGACTGCCCGTTAACACGGGTGGGGCCGGTGGATTCCATGAGGGCGTGAAGAGAGCCTTCCATGATGGATACGACTGGATATGGCTCATGGATGATGATGCTGAACCACTCCCTGATAGTCTTCAGGGCCTGCTCAGATATGCGGATGATGATACTGCGGCCCTTGCCAACCTCAAGGTCTCCCCGGATGGCAGGCCCCAGTACATACACAGGGGCTTCTTTGACTTCGACAGCTTCGGAACCTTTGTGAGGCCTGTGACAGAGGATGATTTAAGGGAGGAGACCCTTGAAATTGATCATGCATCCTTTGTGGGGATCCTGATAAACTCTGATTCGGTCCGGGAGATAGGATTTCCAAGGAAGGAATTCTTCCTGCATTACGATGATGTGGAGTACTGTCTGAGGTTGAGGAGTACCGGTAAGATCATCCTGGTACCCGGGAGTCTGATTCTGCACAAGGAAGCCGCGGAGAGGGGTAACCTCACGAAGGGTCTTTTCGGCAGGGAGATCCCGGTGGTACCCTACGATAAACTGTGGCTCCGGTATTACGGTGTCAGAAATTCCATATGGCTCCGGAGGAAGGAAATGGGCAGGGCACGTTTATTCATTTTCATGGTCAGAGCAATCCTCCTATCGGTCGCAGCTCAGATAATTACAGGTATCCGTGAGAAACCCTTCAGGAGGGTCAGATTTATATTGAGCGCTTATTCTGATGGCCTCAGGGGGAGATTTGATAATGAGAAACCCCGCAGGATACTCTATGGGTGATATAATCTTAGAGGTTAGGGTCTGCCGCTGAGAGGGTCATTGAGGCCCAGGGATGAAGGATCCCCAAAAGGCCATGAACAGTTATATTAATGAAAAGCCAGAGATATGATGCGACAGCTTTTATACTTCAGATACTGAATGGCGACTGTGATCCGCACCGTTCCCAGTTTATCTTCAGGATAGCCAGAGTCTGTATCTGCTTTAATCATGTTTCAGGTGCTAAAATATGAACCAGGTCCAGAGGATAGTCAAGAACATCGGTGTTACCGGGAGTGCCCAGATATTAACAGCCCTAATGTCATTTGTATTCATGATATACCTTGCAAGGTTCCTGGGAGAGGCCGGTTTCGGTAAATATAATTTCGCATTCTCCCTCACAACACTACTTGTAACCTTCACCGATCTCGGGGTTAACCAGCTCCTCGTAAGGGAGATTGCACGTGAAAGGGATCTTTCATCATACTATGTTAACAATGCCGTGTTCCTGAAGATACCCCTCTCAATCCTCACATTCGTCCTCATCGCCGTCCTGGCGTGGACCTTTAACCTGTCTAGTGATGCATCGATCCTCCTGTATCTCTTTGGAATCTACAATATTCTTTTAACGGTTTCAGGCACATACCTGTCACTCTTCCAGGCCTGGGAGAGGATGGAGTACGTTGCACTCTTCCAGATCATAGAGAGGCTGTTCATAGTAACCCTGGGACTGGGTGTGCTCATCATGGGGTACGGTTTGATGGTCGTTGCCTGGGTCTATGTATTTGCAGGGATACTGGATATTGCTGTTGCAGCATCCCTGAGCTTCAGAAGGTTCATAAGACCTTCCAGATCCATTGATACTGGGCTCCAGAAGAAACTACTCCTGATGGGTCTGCCCTTCGGTCTCAATTCACTCTTCGCAGTCTTCTTTTTTAAGATTGACACTGTTCTTCTCGGCCTTCTCAGGGATGACGTTGCGGTGGGTATCTACAATGCTGCCTACAACCCTCTTCTGGCCCTCAGCATGATCGTGGCTGGTATGGTGTCTGCAGCGGTCTACCCGGTCATGTCAAGGTACTTCCGGGAGGATGCCGGGTCGCTGAGTGGCTTCACAAGGATATCCTCGAGGTACCTTGCAATCGCCGGTTTCCCTGTTGCTGCAGGATGCCTAGTCCTTGCAGATAGATTCATAGGCCTTTTCTATGCCGGCGGATACTCTGGAGCGGTGCCTGCATTCCAGATACTCGCACTCTTCATCCCGATACGGCTTGTGAGTACCATAACAGGGACCCTTCTGAGTTCCATTGACCGGCAAGGGTACCGGATGCTTAGTGTTGGTATAAGTGCAGCTTTCAACATAGTCCTTAATATGATACTCATACCATACTACAGTTATATCGGCGCTGCTGCTGCAACGGTGCTTTCTGAGCTCCTCCTCTACATCCTCTTCCTCTACTATATAGGTAAAGCCCATGGGGATGTGAAGCTGAACCGGGAGTTCATCAAACCTGCTGCAGCATCAGCCCTCATGGCCCTGATGATCTACCCCCTCAGGGAGATCAACCTGCTGCTGGTGATAGGCGCAGCAGCTTTAATCTACCTCATATCCCTCATCCTTCTGCGTGAGTTCAGAGAGGAGGACAGGGCCCTTTTAATGAACCTTCTGGGGAGGAATACATGAAGAATGTCGGCGACGTTGGGGACCTCTGCACTGGCTGCGGAACCTGTGCGGCGATGTGCCCCCTTGAGAGTGTTGTGATGAGAATAGATCATGATAGGGGTGTCTATGAACCCCTTGTTGATGGTGAGTGTGATGGATGTGGTGTCTGCCTGAGGGTCTGCCCCGGAGTGGGGGTTGACTTCACTGACCTCAACATGAGGGTTTTTGGAAGGGAACCTGATGATATGCTGATGGGTAATTATGAGGAGTGCTACATTGCCCACAGCCGTGATGATGAACTCAGGTATGGTGCGTCCTCCGGTGGTATGATAAGCCAGATCCTGATTTATCTACTGGAGGAGGGCCTCATCGATGGCGCCCTTGTGACCCGTATGAATCCCGAGAGGCCCCTTGAACCTGAACCCTTCATTGCAAGGACGCCTTCGGAGATCATCGAGAGCAGGGGATCCAAGTACTGTCCCGTACCCGCCAACGTTGCCCTCAAAGAAATACTTGAGGTGCCGGGGAGGTACGCTGTTGTGGGTCTGCCCTGCCACATCCATGGGGTGCGGAAGGCTGAGGTGATCAGCAGAAAACTGAGGGAGAGGATAGTTTATCATCTGGGGATTGTCTGCAATCATGCACCAAGTTTCAGGGCGACGGAGTTTCTCCTTGAAAGGCTTGGTGTTGATCCAGGGGACGTTAAGTCCATAAGGTACCGTGGTGAGGGCTGGCCCGGGAGTCTGAGGGTTGAAACAGAATCAGGTGACCTACTACTACTACCTGAGTACTGGGGATCCGGGTTCGGGCAGTTATTCATGCCTGAGAGATGCAGGCTATGCGCTGATCATATGGCAGAACTCTCAGACATCTCCTTTGCAGATCCCTGGCTCAAGGAACTCAAAGACGAAAAGAAAGGGAGGACACTTGTAATCATTAGAAAATGGCCTGAGAAGTTCGCCGGAATCCTGAAAGGTGGTATATGTGAGATGGATAAGATTAAACCTGAAAAGGCACTCCTCTCACAGATATATAATATTTACATGAAGAAAAAGTTGTGCAGAAGGTCCATGTATAATGGGAGTTTTCCTGAGATAGATTTCATTGACAGAATCATCCTATCATTTGAACCATCACGGTTGAAGATCCCATGGACCATTAAAAGGAGGTATATCTTTTTCTATTCTATGATTGTAGCTCTAAAGGCAAGAATGGATTTTTTAGGAGATTCCAAGTGAGTCGCATAGTTCCTTAACAAGCTCTCCATTCTTCCATGCTTTCATTTTAACCTCAGGGATGACCTTTCTGAGGTGGTCCTGTATTTCCTCCCGGTTCTCCCATGCCTTTAATGTCTTCTCTATTAAGATTTCAGAGTTGAGATCCTCGATATCTATAATATAATCTTCCAGGCCTAGCATCTCGCCTATGATACCATGCATCTTGTGGCTGTATGCTATCCCAACGGTGGGTACGAACATTGAGGTTGCTGCAATGGTTGCATGCATCCTGGCGCCTATGAAGAGATCACACTGACCTATAATTGATTTAAGTTCCTCGGCATCATATTCTTTATCTATAAGTAAAAGCCTCTCTGAATCAAAATGTTCATAAATTTTAGAGAGGATCTTAAGGTCAGAGTCCTCACCGTATACATGGGGAACCAGTAAAACATTCACATTCTTGTTTTTAAGGAGGAAATCGATTGTATCTATGGATAGTTTAAGAATATCAAGAGATTTAGCAAAATTTGTTATTAAGGGGCTCACATTAAAACCTATGACATGGTTATCATTTTCGTTTTTTTGGTTCCTTGAAGAAGGATTCAATAAAAATGCCGAATCGGCTGTTAGGTAATAATTTTTTGATTTTAAACTATTCTGAAGATATTCATAGGATTTGGGTTCTCTTACTAATATTAAAGAAGACCTTTCGAGAACATAATTTAGCAGGAATCCAAGACATCTATTTTTAGGATAGCCCAAACTCTCAGAGTACAATACAACAGGTTTATCTAAGAGAATGGCGTACAGAAGATTAACAAGTGTTATTATAATCGACCTTCCATATTCCCCCGAGAGATGGTCGCCGCCAGTGTTAATTAAAACATCGGCTTCCTGAATATTTTTTAAAATAATATTATTTTCAAATTTCATCTCCATTTTTAACCTTTTAAATAGAAAAATTTTTAGAAGTAGGAATAATGATCCCAAAACCATTAAAGGTTTCTTTAAACTCATTTCATAAGTGGGGTTTTCTAAAACAGAATAATAGGAATTATCAACTTTAATCTTTTCATTTCTAACACCCACAAACACAAAATTGCAATTTTCAATCAAGGACTTTATTGTTGCAACGGTTGACTTCACAAGGGCTTCATTGCCTTTGTTATCTTTATTGACACCCAAAACCAAGAATTTCACCAAATTCGCCTCCTCCTTAAGATCCCATAAACGATTGTATCATCGATACATTACTTTTTGAAGTTTATATAATCTCCTTTCGAATCCTAATCTAAATGTAGAATGGAAGTTCACATGAGGAATCCTCAGTATTTGTTCCTAAAGAATTCTACTGCTCCCTAACCTTAGCCAAGCCAAAAATAAAACAAAAGAAAATCACTTATATTTTTACAAAGCCCGATTTTACCAGATACAAAAAATCATGCGACTATTAAAACCCTTGATCCTCCGTTATCATAAATTGTGCTCATATTAACAATCAGATCCTTGTAATTATTAATCGATTCAACATTATCCAACTTAAGAGCCCCATTAACAACGCGGGGAGGTGCTAAGGGATAATCCAGAAATACGAGACGTTGATATAAATTGAAGTGTGTCAGATATACGTAACCGCCAGTTTCTGTATCTGTCCCATTGAAGAATTCCCTATCTACCCTAGGATAAGTACTGAAACCGTATATTATCCTTGAGTATATCATTTTGTCGCCGTGTATCACTGAAGTTTCATTGTAATGGTTGCTAAGCCATAGAGCACCGGTAACTTCATTATCATAGATGAATGTCTCATAGCGTCTCTCACCACCATCATCATAGGCATAGGAGTAGGGTATCCCTGCGAAATGATAGTTAAGATAGGTTGTGCATGAGAAGAGCAGGATAAGGAGTACAATGATTGATGGGATCCTCCACCTCACCCTTCCTATGAAACCAGTCAACGCATCAATACCAGTAATAAACAGGGGAGCCAGTATCACAAGTAACTGTGTGAAGAGCCGGGGCCCCCCATAACCCTTTGAGACAAAGGGAAGGGCAATGAATGCTACAAGAATTCCCATACAGAGAATGACAGCTGCAAGGTATTCCCTCCCCTGACGGTACTCCTCCTTAAAAATAACTGCAAGCGCACCGGCACCGATCAGTGCAAAGACTGTATCATGGACAAGGGTGCTCAGAAGGTTTGGGAAATTTGAGATGCCTATCCCCACAACCGCAAGTTCAGAGTTGTTCCTCATATCAGCGCTGAAGAATTCAGACATGCTCCTCAAGGTCTTTGTGAAGAATGAGACTGCTGATTTAAATGGGGCTCCTGTGGCCTGGGCATACCATGCGAATACAACCACAAAGAACAGAACTGCAAGGGATGCTGCGAAGAAGCCCCTGGAATCATCCGGGACCTTAAGTCTTTTCATGACCCT
This sequence comes from Methanothermobacter thermautotrophicus str. Delta H, assembly GCF_000008645.1. Lineage (NCBI taxonomy): Archaea > Methanobacteriati > Methanobacteriota > Methanobacteria > Methanobacteriales > Methanobacteriaceae > Methanothermobacter > Methanothermobacter thermautotrophicus. The sequence goes on along the minus strand of NC_000916.1, from coordinate 275,721 downwards.
GACCAGGATGGGTATGAGTGCCACGAGGAAAAAGAAGACATAGGCCGTCGTGTAGTGTGATAGAACAGTCCCCACCATGAAAACCACGAACAGGAGTTTCTTATGGGATCGCCTCATATCCCCCGTAAGGACCATGACGGCTGCAGCGAAGAAAAGGAGGGCTACAAGCTGTCTGCACCACCCAAGTATGTAAATGAACGAGAACTGGAAAATGAAAAGAAGAGTGGCATAGAATCCATAATCACTCCTTTTGAGTATCCTCTCTGATATCAGGTAAACCGGGAGTGGCATGAGGGCGCCTATAAATCCATAATAGAACTTGAAGATGTAAACCTCTGGGACGTTAAGGAGCACCTTGTAGATTACCGGTAGAACGGTGACAGAGAGACAGGCATTGTATGCATTATAGGATCCAACGTGCATGTCCCAGTGATGAGCCATAAGAGCCTTTCTGAATAAATAGAACTCCCAGTGTATGTCCCTACCAATGAGATAATTTGATGGCAGACCATTCATGATAAGAAGGGATAGGGAGATGCTGAATATAGCTACTGGATATGTTGCTGGTCCGATCTTTTTCTTGAAAACTTCTAAAAGGATTATGTAAACTGGTATAAACAGCAAAACAAGTAATAGAACTGTGTTAACAGAGTATTTATTCATAAGGTATGATCCAATAACCGTTAAAACAGGAAAAAGGAGGGATGAAAGTGCCGTGGAGAGGTTACCTGAAGCTTTAAGGTTTAACGGTTCTTCACCCCTCAAATGATAAATCACCATCAATGCAATGATGAGCAGATTAATGGCTGAAAGTATGGGTAGGAGTGAAAGTGGCCTCATTATTAGAGGATAAAAACTGTTTATGATGAGTCCAGTCATCATCATGAGGAATATGCTGAGAGCTGCTGCAATAACGGAGCCATCGATCAGTTCAACCTTGAACTTCAGAATACCAAGCAGAAGATATCCTGGAATAATTGTAAAGAATATGAAGGGTAATGACTGCCTTAAAACAGGAATATCTGCAATGATTGATAGGTCCGTGATCAAAAGTAAAAGTAGCATGTAGAGTATGTCCTTTCTCATAACAATCCCCTGTAGATCTCCTCAAGTTTCTTCACGTGATCCTCGATGCTGTACCCCTGCGAAGATTTATATGCATTCCTTTCAAGTTCTTTAAGTATGGATGGGTGCTCTGAAATTCTTTCAAGAATCCTCCTGAGTCCATTAACACTTCCCGGTTTAAAGAGGAAACCGTTATATCCGTCCCTCACAACTTCAGGGATACCACCTATCCTGCTTGCAATTACTGGCGTTGAATTCATGAAACTTTCCAATATAATCATGCCAAAGACCTCATAGCATATTGAAGGCACCACAGTGACATTGGCATTTTGATATGCCTTTTTCAATTCCTCAAATCCGTTTGCATATCCTCTAAAAAAAACATTCAGATCCTTTGATATACTTTTAAAGTAATCCTCGTGGACCCCTCTTCCATATATATCCACACATATGTTCTCATCATCAATCCTTTTAAGGGCTTCAATAAGAATATGAAGACCTTTGTGTTTACTCAATTCTCCCACATAGAGAAGCATCAGTTTCTTATGATAAGGTTTAGAAGAGGGTGATGTTTCGCCTAACTCTATCGGGTTAGGTAATTTAATCATCTCCGTTTCATTGAAAATGTTATTTTCTCTTAATTTGTTGATTAAAAACTGGGAAGGTGAAATTACGACATCAACAGCGCCACCCAATAAGAATTTCTTAATTTTAGCGTAACCCAAACATATTAATGACCCTTCTTCACATATGCTGTTATCAGATCGAAGCAAGTTAGCCTTTGGACATATAACACTGTAATCATGTGCTGTGAAAACGACAGGCAACCCATTATTCTTTATTTCATTAAAAAGGAGGGTGGAGAGACCTCCGAAGTTATGAACATGGACTAAGTCCGGTTTTTCATCAAGGAGAATTGTCCTAATTTTATTTTTTAATCTTAAATTGAATGTGTCTATGATGTGCCACATAACTTTTGAAGGGATTTTATGATTATTCTGGTTTTTGAAGTTGTCGTAAAAGGCATATAAATTATTGGGAGGTAATCTGTAAATTTTAACCCCATTCATATATTCCTCACGATAGTGTTCATTTGGACTTGTAGTTATTACGAAAACCTCATGTCCTCTTTTTACTAGGTGCTCGGCCTCAATCTGAGCAACTCCTGTAGCCCCTCAAAATGCGAGTGGGGGGTAAAGACTGCTAAAAAGACATATTTTCATGGATTCACCCAGAAATCAAGTTTTGATTGATCAAGAGTTATATAATGATCCTTCTCTCAGTATAAAAATTATTGCTCCTTTCAGGAAACAGAGCTTCATTAAATAGTCTTGTTTCTACTGCCTCATCCTTTAACTTATTTTTTGGGAAAAACTGAATCTGTTGTTTTCTGTAATAGTGATAACTGCTATTCCTATTCTTTGGGTTATCAGTGAGCCTCTCAAGTAGGGGCTTTATGGTTTCTCCAAGTTGCAATTTATTTTTATTCTCGGGTGGGTGAAAACAGCGGCATATACTTCCCATGATAATATCTAAGAATTGGATGAAATGAGACTCCTTCTTATAGGAGCTTTCCCTGCGATGATCTGAATCTATAAAAATTATTGTTTTGTTATTAATTCTTATCCTGTTTTCCCTTGTTATTCTTTCTGCGGGTTGCCATGAAAATAGGTCGTAATACTGCTGTTGTCCCTTATCATGGAAAATATGATCTATGACGGTATCCTCTCCAAAAAAATATTTTATACCCCCCAGCAAAACTGTCCTGAAAAATCTATTATAAATACTCATCTTTCTGTTTTTAGCATCAAATAAGTTATAATCAATTTTAGAGAGATCCAATCCTAATATGTTAAAATACACAAGACCCCTATCCTTTTTATTATTGGTTTCAAGTAAAAATTTGAGCCAATTTTGAGCTATTGTGAATTTGTTGTTAGCTCTCACGTCTTTATAATGTATTTCTGTGTTATTTTTTTCATGAAATCCACAGGGATCTAAACACGAATTTTCATTCCACGAATTTCTTTTTATACACCTGCAATTTAAAAGTTCATTTAAGAGTTCTGCCTTTTTATGGAGAGGAACAAACAAGGCTCCTATATAAATCCATTTCTTATCAAAAAACGCTTCATCAGCATAGATGTCTAAATCGGAATTTACCATAGGATCAGCCCCAGAAAACCATACTATAATCAGGATAGAATTTACCTCCCCATCTTTCTCTTTTTTCATGATATTCGGTAACCTCAAATCCTAATTTTTTATATAATGAGATTGCAGATTTGTTTTTGGCCATCACAGTTAAATGTATCTCATTAATTCCTTCTTTTTTACAGATATCAATCATAGCATCAGCAAGGTTCCTTCCAATTCCCCGACCTCGCCAACGTCTCCCCACAACTATACCAAAATTTTTAGCAACCTTCCGTTCTTTAATATTTGATATAAACACAAACCCCTGAATCGATCCCTCATGCTCCGCTACCAATGATATTACAGAAAGCTTATTATTTATTAAATCGAGGTATTCATACAAAAAATTTGAAAAAGCAAAGTATAATATTATCAAAAAAACTAGAGGGTATCTAAAAGGGAATGGGTGGAATAAGATTCTTTCGTTTTCTTTTAGAGACATGTAAAAGTTAGTAAGAGACCATACATCAGACATTTTAACCATCCTTATCTGCAAGAAATCTCCTCCTCAAGATATTTAGAGAAATTTTGGCAGATTACATCAAAATCTAGATGTTTACGTGCCCATCTATATCCTTCATTACCCATATGCTTATTTAAAGTAGGATCCTCGATTAATTTTATTATAGCTTCTGCAAATGATACATAATCTCCATTTTCAACCAGAAATCCATTTATACCGTCCTTTATGGTATCTCTATTTGCACCCGTATCAAATGCTACCATGGGTTTCTTCATTGCAAAAGCCTCGGCCCTGAGGAATCCCTCCCACGATGAACATGTAGCATAAACGTCACATGATGCATAATAATCTGGTAATTCTCCCCAGGGAACTTCTCCTGTGAATATAACATCCTCCTGGAGATTTTTGTTTTTTATAACTTTTTTAAGCTTCCGATAATAAGCAGGGAATGTTTTGCGACCCACGATAACAAGTTTAGAATCATCAAATTCCTTTTTCACGATTTCAAAGGATTCTATTAAAAGATCAATATTTTTGTTTGGTGCAATACGCCCCACGTAAAGTATGGTAGGACCTCCAAAATCAGGTTTATTATACTCATTTCTGTAATCAAAATAATCAAAGTTTATTCCATCCAGATACATCTTATGGGAATTAAGACCATAGTTATCCATTATCCATTGTTTAACAAAACTACATGGCGCTAACAACCCATCGGCACGATTTGCAGCATATTTATTCATGAAGCGGGCTAATTTCATGTATAATCTTTCATTGAAATTCATGTTTTCAAGTAAACACATAGGAGGACCGCTCCATTCTGTCACGATATTGAGAGTATCCATATTGGTAGGAAAGAATGGAAAAAAGTTGGCAGGGAAATGGTGAACGTTTACAACATCAAAATCCTTAACCTTTTTTCTGAAGCTATAAGAACTAGGTATGATTGGTGCAAAAACTGCATTAACAAGACGGTTTTCATGGAATGGAATAGAGATAGTGTTAACAATGGGGTTGTCATATTCATTGAAAAATGTGAAGATACTCACATCATGATCTTTTTTCAGTCTTTTTGCAAGTTCCCATATCACAGTATCTATTCCACTACCTCTGACCATGGTATGATGAAAAAACGCTATTTTCATTCAAAAAACTCCCTTACTCTATCAACAACGTATTCTATGGCTTCATCTCCAATTTCAACACTTGATGGAAGACTCAGACCACCATAAGAGAGGTTTTCTGCCACAGGATAGCTGGAATCATCTTTATAGGGAGGCATTAAATTAAGAGGATAAAAAAATGGTCTTGTATCCACCCCACAAGAATTAAGGTACCTTATTAAATCCATGTTCTTCCTTTTTTTAAGGACAATCGAATAAACCCAGTATACAGATCTGGCCCATAACATCTCTGGGTGCAACATTAATTCTTCATTTTCATGTAATTCAGCAAGACCTCTATTGTATATCTCAGCTATTTCCCGTTTTCTATTAATAAAACCATCAATTTTTTCTAATTGAGCAACACCCACCGCAGCCTGTAAATTAGTCATCCTATAATTGAATCCAACCTCCTCGTGCCAGTATCTCTTTTCCGGTCTCATACCATGATCCCTTAACACTGCCATTCTCTCAGCAAGCTCCTCATCATTAGTAAGACACATTCCACCTTCACCAGTGGTTATTATTTTGTTACCATAAAATGAAAAACAAGACACGTCCCCGAAGGTGCCGATCTTTTTCCCTCTGTATTCTGCTCCGTGGGCCTCCGCAGCATCCTCTATAATAATCAATCCATGTTCATCGGCAATATCCCCAATCCAGCCCATATCACATGGATGACCATAAAGATGGACAGGTATTATCGCACGTGTGTTCTTATTTATTTTTTCCTCAATCCTTGATGGATCAATGCACCAGTAATCAGGATGTGAATCTACAAGTACAGGTTTTGCATTACAGTATATGACTGCATTTGCTGTGGCTGCAAAGGTTAAAGATGGTACAATAACCTCATCTCCTTTTTTTATCCCAACTGATTTAAGGGCAAGGTGAAGTGCTGTTGTCCCATTTGATGTGCTTATCCCAAAGCCCATGCCATGATATCTTGCAAATTTTTCCTCGAATTTAGTTATAAATTCTCCCCTCGAACTTATCCATCCGCTCTTTAGAGCTTCCAGGACATTTTCTAACTCTTCATTTCCAATAGATGGTTCTAGAATAGGTATCATGATCTCAGTGCCCTCGTTATCAATTTTGTTTCATCAGGATAATTTGACGCGTCCCAGGGGAATTTTTCTCCGTTCTGCCACCTTTCCCATCTTTCAAGATCCTCTCTAACCATGATCTTCACAAGTTCTTCAAATTTGGTTTTAGGTTGCCAACCAAGGTTTTCTCTGGCCTTTGAGTAATCACCACAGAGATAATTAACATCAAGAGGTCTGAAAAATCTCTTGTCCACTTTAACATAATCCTGCCAGTCGAGACCAAGTTCCTCGAAACTTTTTTCACAGAACTCCCTAACAGTATGAGTCTCTGCTGTAGCTATTACGAAGTCATCAGGCTCTTTGTGCTGGAGCATCATGTGCATAGCCTCAACATAATCAGGTGCATAACCCCAGTCCCTCTTCGCATCAAGATTTCCGAGAAGGAGCTCATCTTCAAGTCCAAGGGCTATTTTTGCAGCGGTATTCGAAATTTTCCTTGTGACAAACTCAAGGCCACGTAGCGGACTTTCATGGTTAAAGAGTATTCCATTACAAGCAAAAATGTCGTATCCTTCTCTGTAGATTCTGGTCATCCAGTACCCATAAAGTTTTGCAGCTGCATAGGGACTCGATGGCTTAAATGGAGAGTTTTCATTAAGGATTGTGGTGTGACCATCCCCATATATCTCACTGCTTGAGGCTTGATAGAATCTTATATGGGGATTATAATGTCTTATTGCTTCAAGCATGCTTGTAACAGCAACACCGGTAACATGTGCTGTACTCGTAGGCTGTTCGAATGATGTTCCAACAAAGCTCTGTGCAGCAAGATGGTATACTTCATCTGCATCAGATATTTTAAGTGATTCTAGAAGTGAGAACTCATCAGTCAGATCTGCGGGTACGAGATTAATTCTATCAAATATTTCAAGGTACTGAAGTCTCCAGAAATTAGGAGTTGAAAGCCTTCTGTAAATTCCATAAACCTCATAGCCCTTTTCCAAGAGAAATTTTGCCAGATAAGCCCCATCCTGACCAGTTATTCCTGTAATCAAAGCACTCTTCATTTTAAAACCTCTAAATAAACATTTTCAGTTAAATCAGCAATTTTATCCCAGCTATAACTCTCTGCGAATTTTATACAGTCTTTTCTTAATTTTTCATGTTCATTCATTATTAAAATTATCTTTTCCTTCAGATCATGAGGATCTAGATTAAATAGAACACCATTTTTTCCGTTGATAAGTTCTCGGCTAGCATTAAGTTTATGGTTAGTTGTTATCACAGGTAATCCAGCGGCATTTGCTTCTAAGGTGACCAAACCAGCCCCTTCTCTTGAAGATGGAAAAACAAAGATATTACAAGATTTCATATACTTATATACTTCATCATCAGAGGGAACTCTACCCATGAACTTGACCTGGGCTTCAAGACCAAGATCTCTCGTGATTTTCATCAGGTTTTCCTTTTCAGGACCATCACCAATTATAATACACGTTAGCTTAAATCCGTCGTCTCTGAGTAAATGAAGTGCCTTTAAGAGCACATCCACGTTTTTGTGCTTAATTAGACGTCCAACAAAGATCAAATTTGCTTTCTCAGAAGAAGGTTTAATTTTTCTTATTTTATTGAAGGGAACTCCATCAGGCACAATGTGTATGGAATCCTTACAAAAGCTCAGATAGTTCCTAACATGGGAGGATATAGTTATGTAATCTGATGTTAAATTGAAAGTCAACCTCTCTACGATTTTACCAAAAATCCCAACCTTGCCAAGATACTCATACCAGTAGTCCCCCCAGTACTCCAGAACTGTTATGATGAGGGAGGATTTATTAACTAATGAAGCCAATTTTGCAGAAAAACATGAAAAATATGGAAACTGCTGACAGTCTATGATATCAAATTTCTCCCTTAAAAGAGGTCTTGTTAGACTTATGGAAAATTTGATGGCTGCCTTTATTGATCTTCTGCCATTCACATATATTTCAAGTGGTTCACAGACTGCATGGTATTTTATACCATCAATCTCAATGGTTCTTTCCCCATTATCTGGCAGCCACCACCCCACACAGTACCAGTGGACATCATGTCCCCTCTCAGCGAGCCTTCTTCCAATCTCATAGACCCTCTTTTCCACACCGCCCTTGATCCATGGATAGGCACCATCATAAACAAATGCTATTCTCATCAGATCTTCCTCTTCAACATGTACTCTACGTGTCTCCAGCCATCTGAAGGAGGGGTTTTGACCTCCTCTCCACATTTGAGAAGGTAATTATGATCTTAAGGTTTTTCAGAGGCTCTCTTGAAATCTATTGGCTAATTTGAATCTTAGGTGCTTTCCTGTAGTTTATACCTTTATAAATGATGCTATTTTAATCCCTACCTCAACCTCTCAAGTACAAGTGTCCTGAATATCTTGAAGCCATCAGTGAATGATGAGAGTTTGGGTTCATCAGACCTCTTCCTGTAGGTTATGGGGACCTCAACTATCTTGAGACCTGCCCTGGCAAGTTTTGAGAACATCTCAGCCTCAAGTTCAAAACCCGAATAATTGAGACCCTCCTCAAGAATGTGACGTATTGCTCTCCTATTGAAGGCCCAGTGCCCGGTGCACACATCACTCACAGGGCTGTAGAGGATGGATGCTGTGAAACTCAGTATATGATTCCCGACAGTGTTTATGCGGGATATCGCACCATCCTCCTTTTCACCATTTAATCTGGATCCAAGGACGACATCCGCACCTTCGGCTTTGAGGACCTCAACAAGGACCCTGGAGTCATCGGGTAGATATGTTAAATCCGCGTCCATCATAACCGCGTATTCAGTACGGGTATTCCTGAAGGCTGCAACCATGGCATTGGCCTTTCCCTGCTTTCCCTCAAAGATGACCCTCACGCCACGGGAAGTAGCAATCTCAGAGGTCCTGTCAGAGGAATTATTATCAACCACGATGATCTCTGAGTCAGGACAAAGCATTTTTATCCTGTCAATAAGGGGCCCTATTGATTTTTCCTCATTATATGCTGGAATCAGAAAGGTCACATCCTTAATGAGAACACCTCACACATAATCATGATAAATCTCTGAACACATGACATTCTACTTTTAACAGTTAAATGAACCTCTCTTAAATATTTATCCTACATAAAAACCTCATCAATATGTAATAAATGTTCAGCTTCAGGTACTGTTAATATACGTAGAGATTTTCATGTATCTCATTAACAGGGAATGTGAACATACTTAAGCATTGCTGAAAATATACTATCTTATGAGGAATATATTTCTACTAGCTGTCCTTGCAGCCGTACTCATATCACCGGCATATGCGGATGACCCCCAGGAGGTAAACAGCACGCAGCTCCTGGAGAACAGCAGCAGCCAGAATGCATCGGTGACCCTTGAGAACCACCTCAACAGGTCATACTACCTCGACAATTACAGCAAACTCCTGGAAGATGCCCTCAGGAAGAACCGGGAGATCCGTAGCAGCCTCTACTCCATGTACAGGCGTACCGGTGACAGGCGCTACTATGTCGCCTACATCGATGCCGGCTACGCTGTGGGTGTATTCCAGAGGATCAAGGCAAAGAGGCCCCTCAGGAGTGATGAGAAGATCATCGAGATAAAGACGATACAGGCAAACAACGCCTACTTCTCACGCAGCCTGTCACCATCAAAGAGTTACGTCGCCATCGTATTCGGGAACAGGTCATCATACTACAGGAACTTCCCATCAGAGTACATGAGCAGCCTCCCCTTCAGTTACTACAAATACAAGGGGTGGAACATCTACCCTGTACTCACATCAAACCTTGCAGGTGCAAGCAATGATAGCATGTTCCTGGAGATCCTTGATGAGCAGAAACTGATGGTGAGCTTCAGGACCTACAGGGGTATGAAGTACGCTGTCTTCCCCATGTACTTTGACTACTGTGGTTCCGGGGCAGGGTGGCTTGACAGCTTCGCCCAGGGAAACCTGGCCGGCCACTACGCCAGGGCATACAGACTCACAGGTGACCCTGAATACCTTAAAATCTCAGATGCCCTCATAAACAGTTTCAGGGCACCAGCAGGCCTTGTTAAATCAACGAAGTACGGAAACTTCTACCTGCACTACAACTTCATGAGGCAGCACTACATACTGAACGCCCACCTCATATGTACCCTGGGACTCCACAGGGCATACACCTATACCGGGAACACCAGGGCCCTCATGCTCTTCAGGGAGGGTGTTTCAACCTTCAGGGCAATGCACCGGAGGTTCGACAGTGGCCGCTGGACCTACTATGCCGTGGATGGGGGGTCCTACAGGCCGGCCTGGCTGGCAAGTGAGGGCTACCACAGGCTCCATGTGCAGCTTGCAAACAGTCTGTGGAAGGCGACCGGTGACAGCTACTACAGGAGTATTGCACTGAGATGGAACAGTTACCTTAAGAGGAAGGGACTCAAACCCGAAAGGATATAATCCCAAAATTTTACCTTTTTATGGATCTTCTTATAAGGAACTCCCTGAAACCCCTTTGAATTGCCATTGGTAGATATGGTGTGTAGAATCCAAGGGATGTGCAGATGATTGGGGTACGGTGTTTCCTGATTATGAGTTCCATGGTGCTATAGTAATCTTCCGAGATGGAATAACCAGGTGATCCATGGTACGCACTTACAGGTATGGCACAGACATCATACCCTTTCGCAAGCACCGTGAGGCAGTAATCAACAGCGTAAAGGTGCCATCCGGTGCATGTCTCCTCATCAAATCTGTATCTCCTGAAAACATCAGCAGGGATCATGAAGAGGCACTCATCCACGGTCTGGACTTTAACGGGTCCATTTATCCTCCTCCCCACATTCACCGGCGGATCCCCATGTTTCATGTTTGAGAACACCCTGAATGGGGCGGAAACACCGGCAGCGCCGGCCACCCCCAGCTCCTCATTAGATTCTGAATAGGACTCCATCTGGCGGAGTTCCTCCGGTGAAACCTCAACGTCCTGGTGGGTGAATATAAAAACATCACCCGATGCCATCACCGCACCATGATTGAGAGCCTCAGCCGCTGATCTGAACCTGCCCCCCGTGTTATCCAGGAGAATGAGCTCATATTCATCAGATGATTTCCTGAGATTCCTCAGAAGAATCTATTAATCATTGTAGACACATATCACTGATATCATGATGTGGCTCCAGCTTCTGGTGACCAGTTCTTTCATTCCACCGGCTAATAAATGCTCTGAAATTGATGTCACTGCAATACATTTCACAGGAAAAATCTTAAATACATGTGAATAAATAATAATGAGGGGGTGTTCCATGGGAGGACCCAGAACATTCAATATTGAACTCCAGATTTTAAATGAGATATTCACAGGGGGCCCTGAAAGAAGATCAGAAGTTATAAGAGATACTGGACTCATAGGAAGTCTCAGATGGTGGTATGAAGCACTTATCAGGGGTGTCGGAGGGACTGCCTGCGATCCTTCACAGGGTCCACCATGTGAAGAAAGGTTACACTGCGATGCCTGTGAACTATTCGGATGCAGTGGCTGGTCCAGAAAGTTCATATTCCGATCCCGTGAAGAATCAGATAAGACCCTCAAAGTACAGATCACTGAACTTAGAAGAATGGAAGATGTGGAGTTAGCCCTCCTCAATAAAACATTAAGTATAATAGAAAATTACGGTGCCATCGGAGGCAAACTTGCCCATAGGAAGTACGGTATCATAAAGATAAAAGAAAATGACCTTCGTGATTTCACACTTGAGAAATCAATGCTGCAGGGTTACCTCCGAAGGGAGGGTCCCCACGTTGATAACCCCAATTTAAAAAGATTCATTTTTATTAAAAACCCAAACTTCCAGCTCGTAAAGAGGCTCAAAAATGATTGCCGCTTCCTGAAGGGGTCCAGTAATAGGGGTAAGCGTTACTTCAACAAAGATCCACCAGGAAGTCGACTTTTTGCCTATGCAAATGAAGATGAATATCCCAGACTCTGTGAATGTGCAGGTGAAGAAGCAAAGACTGGAGAAGAAGTTTTAGGGGGGCTTATTTGAATTTAGATGGGGTATATGACTTCTATCTTCATGAAAAAGAGGGTGGAATCGAAGAACCAAAAAGAAAGATTATGGATGCTGTGGCTGGTGATCATAAAGATGACTTCAAAACATTTTATCCCTCCCCCGATGATCTGAATTATCTTCCCATGAACTCAGTTCTCATCGGATTCCAGTTCACTCTTAAGAAACCCTACACGAGTAGAGGTGAATCAAAATTTTCAGAAAACCTCATTGTGAGGGACCAGTTCACAGGTCTCTGCATGGTGAGACCATCCACATGGAAGGGGAACCTTAGATTCGCAGCCACAAAATTAATGGGCCCCAAAAATTCCATTATCATAAGACTTTTTGGTTCAAATCCTGATAGCGAGGACATGATAAAAGGCAGACTTTATTTTTTCCCTACCTTTTTCAAAGAAGGTGCAGAAAATGATGTAATAACACCATTAAAAAGAGAGACCCGGACTCCGGCGAGGGGGCCAATACCTCTTGAGGTTATGAAACCCGGCACCAAAGGAGATTTCTACCTTCTCTACGTCCCTTATCTAGGAAACGAAAATTTTGGAGATGAGATTAAAGAGGATCTGAAACTTATCGCGGAAGCTTTAAAATTAATGTTCTATACCTACGGGTTTTCGGCAAAAAGAACATCTGGATTCGGGGTAATAGAAAAGCAACTGGAAGGAAAGTTGTGGATGAGAGGAGGTGTCTCTAAGAATTTCTCAAACTTGCATGAGCTATCAGAGATTTTGGATGGTTATGGGTATGAGCAACATTAAAAATATCAGAAAAAGAAGAAAAGAAGTATTGCTAGGAGAAATAGGAGCCCTGCTCCATGACATCGGCAAACTCCATCCAAATTTTATCGGGACCAACTCTATAGAGAAGATGCCCCCTAGATTCTTTCATGCAAATATTGATGATTTTTTGAAAACAGAACTGATATCAGCTCTAAAAGCATTTGAGGACCTGGAGATTAATGTTGAGCCAATAAGAATATACAACATTATCAGCGAACATCATAGAAATAACGTTTTACAAGGATGTGATCGTAAAGATTCCGCGGATGACAAGGGTATTGTAAGGAGAAAACAGTCCATAACGGATACTGTTATATCATCACCATTTGGTTACCCTAAAGAAAAAATCCATCTGAATTGTCTCCAGAAAGAGTTTGATGATCTGCAGACAATCCTTGTAAGACTTTTTAAATATTACATCTCTGGAGTTGTGAATTTAAGCCTTTTTAGAAGGATGCTAATGAAAGAAGCCCAGGTGTTTTTTTCTCATGGTCTTGGAGAGACAAGAATTCCATCCAATGATGTCACTCTATGGGATCATTCATATTCAACTGCATCCCGGTTTAAGTCTATTCTGGTAGCAAATCTTTGCGGAGCAGATATAAAAGATCCAGAACTGAGGATATTCGGAATATTCTGGAATGGAATAGAATTCATAAACAAAGGGAGGAAAATTGCAGAAATTAAAGCAAGAAAGGAAATCATTGAGAGAATAAAAGAAAAACTAAAAGGAAAGTTTGAGGATGAGATTCCCGTTGGAAATTCAATCTATGAAGATATAAATGGGATTTGTTTCACCTTCCCGGAGTTTGACCGGGCGGAAGAACTCGCAAATCAATGTGCGAAAGAAGCTTTGAAGATTTTTTTAGAGGAGAGTGAAAATGAATTGTGGCCTTTTTTCACTTTGAGCAAACCCTCAAAGACGCTTACAGTACTTGCCAGTGAACTTAAATTCGCATCCTCCAGACGTGTTTACCCGAAAATAACCCCCGCACTTTTTATCGATAAAAAACAAAAAAAGATAATAGCTGATAATCCAGAGATGCCAATCCCCCAGGAAGGAGAAGATATTTGCCCCCTTTGCAGGTTAAGGGCAAAACCTATTGAGAAAGAGAGATGTGAGATTTGCAGTGAAAGAATACGGGGAAGATTGGCAAACTGGAGTAACAAAAAAGAAAACACTATCTGGATAGATGAGGTGGCAGATAAAAACAACAGGATTGCTTTAATTGCATTAAACTTTGACCTTGATAAATGGTTTGACGGGACAATGGTCGGAACCATCTATTCACAGACCTACAAGGACTGGAAACACAGCAAGAAGTGGGAAAAGAAAAATGTAAAGAAAAATGCAAATAGTGTTCTAAATGGTCCAATTGAAGCCATCAAGGATCATGTTTATAAGATACTAAATTATATATTGGAAAATGAAGATTCAAATGAGGAGAAAGCAGCTAAATTATTAGATACTTTCTTCGAAGAAGAGATAGGTCTAAGAAATAAAAAAGACCTTAAAAAAGAATTTAAAAACCATCTTCAGAATATAAGAGAGAATATAGGAGCCGATCTGAACAAAGAGAACCTTGCCACTTATCTTTTCACCCAGAACCCGTCTCCTGCTCGATTATACAGGATCTGGAAAGAAACAGAGGAATTCTTTGACCTGCTAATTAACAAGATAACTGACATTTACGCTTACCGCTGGAAAAGGATAGGATTTTCCATAGATACCCATGAATTAAAAGGCCGATTAAAGGAAGAGTACAAGAATATCAAGGAGCTGGAAAAAGGTTCCCTGATCATTAAGATAAGCGGGTTAGATCCGGAAACACTTCTTGTTTTTCACGACAGAAACGGAGAATTTTACACCATAGAATCCCTTGGAAAGTTCAAGTTCAAGAATAAAGTCGGAGAAGAAGCAGTTAAAGAAGCACTAAAACAGGGTATTAAACATCTGGCCCCAGAGGATGAACCAGAAAAAAACCTGATAGAGGTCGGAAAAACAATAAAAACTGAGGACAATCTTTATTTCGAAAAATATTACCCGTTAATTGAAATAAACAGATCCCCCCTATCTCTTCGATTCATAGTCCCTGCTCTGGATTCAGTGAAAATCATAGAAATGATAGCAGAGTTATACAATAAAAGATTCGAAAAGGTGCTGGGAAAACTGCCATTGAATCTTAAACTTCTCGTGGCGAAAAGAAAGTTCCCACTTTACATTCTCCTCGAAGCAGAGAAAAGAATGCTCAAAGATGAAGAATTCAAAAAACAGACACCTATGGATCCTTGGTGGAGTGTAGAGAGGCTGGATGAACATTACAATTTTTATCCAATAAAACCAGCGAATGGAGAAAAATACACCCTCGATGATCTATCACGACTATCCAGAGGTAAAATTTTCTACCTCTACCCTGGCTATTTTGACTTTGAACTGCTCTCAGCAACGACCGACAGGTACAACATATGCTATGAGGGTAAAAAGAGAGGTCATGAGGATCACAGATTGTTTTCAGGAAGACCCCTTTACTTCCATCAGATCCCACAAATACTTGAATTATGGGATTTATTATCCAGCAACCTTTCTAATTCTCAAATAAATTTCATTGAAAAGGCGCTCACCTCAAAATTAAGGGAATGGAAAAACGTTAAAGATGCGAATAAGGAAAATACATTCAGAATATTCGCAGAAACAACATTAAAGGATGCATTTGGACATAAATGGGATGGATTAAGAGAAGAAAACAGATTCTTCCTCATATCCTCCTCAATTAACATGCTTTTACTTGATACCATCAATCTCTTCACTCATGTTACGGGGTGCCTGAAAGATGAATAGATCTTTAGAGCCTGAGAAAGTATATGCAAGAGCCCTTGACCCCGTCCATATAGGGGCAGGTGGTTACAGACTGGGAAGAGCAGATAACACAATTGTAAGGGAACCATCGACGGATATTCCAAAAATACCTGGAACCTCGATTGCAGGAGTTACAAGAGAGTTCTACACAGCATACCTGGCGGAGAATGAGTTCGGAGATAAAAGTGCTGAAGAAAAGAGAAAACGTGCAGAAGAAAAGGCTAAATCTATCTTTGGCGATGAAAACAAAAAAGGCGTTCTACGATTCTATGATGGACAGATATTATTCTTCCCTGTCTCCTCAGTCAGGGGCACAGTATGGATCACAACAGAACAACTTTTTAACTACTGGTGTGTAAAAGACGAAAAAATAAGCTATGAAGATGAAAATAAGGTCTATGCGATCAGAGGGGAGCTGAACGGAAGATTGAATCTTGGCTGGTTACTTTTCGAAGTGAACTCAGAAAAAAAGGAAGATGTTGATTTACCAGATGAGATAAATGAATGGATAAAAAGGGCTGTCATAGTACCTGAAAATTTATTCTCTCCGATTGTAAATGATAATCTTGAAGTGAGAACATCCGTACGGATAGATCCCGAAACCGGAACGGCAGTGGAAGGGGCATTGTTCACTTATGAGGCGATACCCAGGGGGACCATCTTTGGATTTGAAATTGCCACTGAGAAAGATGAAAAGAGAAAGGAAGTATTAAATGCTGTCTCACCATACCTTAAATATCTCGGGATAGGTGGAATGGTTACAAGGGGATTCGGCAGGCTTGAATTAGCTGCAGAACATTCTGAAGATGAACAGGTGGGAACTGATGTTAAACCTTGACTATATATGCATGCAGTGCGCGCAGAAAATAGCTGTAAAAAGCGACAGAAATCTTGCAAACCATCTTAGGAAAGCCCTTGGAGTTTTGCAGGAAGATGGAGTTTATGCAATGTTTCTCTGGTTAGAGGACAAAGAAAAGAAGAGGGTAAGGAAAGAACTCACTGATATGTTAAACAGGCCAGAAATAAGAGAGTGCCTCTTGGAGGATTCATCCAGTTTTCCCGACAGTTTCAAAGAGTTCTGTGAAAGACTAAGAGATGTTGCCCGGGATATCTACAAATTACTGTTCATGAAGAGACTCATTGAACGCACCTTGATTTATTCTCTGTATCATGCAAAGGCAGGGGAATGAGGGATGTGGAGAACGATCAATGTTGTGTTTAAGTTAAAAACCCCACTCCATATTGGCTATCTACCATCTAAGAGCTCGGTGGTTTCACCCACAAGATATTATATTCCCGGAAGGAACCTGTGGGGTGCTGTGACAAAAAGGACAGCAGAAAATCTCTTCAAAAAACCTGCTGCCCATCATTATAAGAATACCGGTAAAGACATCATGAATAATTTTGTATTCTCATATTTCTATATCTATGATGGAAAGACGATCTATTCTCCATCCTACACAGATGAAGGGATTAAATACGGTCATGATATTAAGATAACCAGAGCAGAATTTGAACATAGATTTATAGGCAGTCAGATATCCACAGCCATTGAGCCCGGTTTTTCAACCGCAAAGGATCAGAGCCTTCACGAGATTGAATTCATAAATAACAAATCGTGCGACAAAACCGAGACCCCAGAAGACGTTAAAGTCACAGGATGGATCTGGATCAAAGAAGATGCAAAAATAAATAACAGGGAAGTGGATGTCGATGCCGGAATCTTTATCGATAACTTCAATATCATCCAGGAGCTCATTCTGGGGGGAGAGTCAAAATACGGCTTCGGGCACGTACTCCTTGATGGAGTTAACAAAATAGATCCCCCATTTGAAGTGAAAGTCGAAGACAGCGTTACGGTATCCAGTGAGTTCTTAATCAGCCACTTAAAATATGATAAAAACCTGAATTTCATGGGGGACCTTGAACTATTAGCAGGGAGAGGCTACTTTGACCCTGAAACCCGGAGGGGAGGTTCAGGGCCAGGAGCAACCATATCAAAACCACAATATTATTTCACACCCGGAACAAAATTAGAGGATAAGACCTATTTCCAGATGAGATGGGACGGTAAATTAATGAGATTATCAGCCTAATTTTCACATATCATGTCAAATCTAGGAGCGCACTGAACATAGATCTGTTATGCTTGAAGAGCCATCTGAGGCATGAGTTACCGTGAATTCACATCATTAGTTTAATGTCTTCAGTGATCTGGCTTTATGATTCTCATACTACCAGGAAATTCTCAGATGCATCGGATATGGGTGAACTGCTGGGACGGTGCATTTACTGCATGGAGGTCCAGTGGATCACCATTTATGGAAAAGGACCAGTAAGTCTGCGCTTATAAAGCCATAGTGGGAAAAGTTACACAACTGCTCGTGGACACCTGGATAATATACTTGCTCAGTCTTCAATGAAGCCCTAAACACGATTCAAGGGATACCCAATAAACCGGAAAATATAAACAGTGGAGTATGTAGGGGACATTCAACGGCAAGAAAAATGAACACAAACATCATCTCAGGGGCAGGTGAAAACCGCAAATATGATTTCTACAGAGCCGTTATTTTAGAAGCTCCAGAAATCTTTCACGTGTTATCTTTGCCCGTTTAAGAATAGAATTCAGAGTCTTTGGTGCAATTTCGTCATGAAGTGGGACAATAACAACCGGACCTCTTTATCTACTTTTTTAAGTTTCCTGTGACTTCCTTTTCCACCTGCATTCTTGAAACCATCCTTCTGGAGAGCTTTACAGACTTCCACTCCTGATAGGGGCGGTATCCTCCCAGTCATGTATTTCAACACTCACATACTGCTCCTTTTTTGGCACCACGAATTTCTTGATCTTGGTAGAATATTGTCTCAGAACATCCTCATCATTTAAAAATAACTCAAGGGCCTCTTTAAGATTTTCTACTGCACTTTCCTCACTTTTACCTCGACTGACCACATTAAATGGCTCGCAGATTGCAATGAACCAGTTTCCTTCTCTTTCAATTGATATGGGGAGTTCTAATTTGTACATAGCCACAAAAAAATCACCTGCTCCTGCGGTCTTTTCTGCTACAACGAATTATATAACTTATAATATTTATATGCTCTGTGTTGTTGAATCTCTACAGAGTATCCCTTATTAAGCTGATAGGAGTTCACTTCCGCCAAAAATCAGGAAAGAGTCTGTTTAATTTTTTATTTTTTGAATTAAATTTGGATATGTATGATAAAGAGATTATTGCCAGTCTAGTAACCGCCAGCGCCCGAAATCTATATTGAGAATGATTTGATAAAGTTTACAGGCATAGTCTTCAAGTGCCCGGGAGAGCTTACCAGTCCTCATCTTAAAATACATTCAGTATCTCATGGCTTACTGTGCTTTAAGACAGGCTCGAAGAATTCACAGGCAGAAGCCTCACATAAAATAGAGTGAACCAACAGGCCATTTAATGGGATTATGCAACGTGGGCATCACTCTAGGATTCTTAACGGATCTTTCAACAACATCTGATCTTCTGGATTCTTATCTTTCATGGATATCCCTGATTTTCGCGTCGGGTACTCCTGAGCGAAGGATCGACTCATAAATTCTCCAATTCTATCATATGACTGAGATCTCTAAAACTCTGGACCTCTCCAGTCTCCTCACTGAAATGATTCAGATTAATCTACTCAGAGCAGTTATTCAGTGCGCCCAGAGAGACCACGAAGAAACAATAAAGAATGTAGGGATGATCAGTGCCGCAGCCGGAACAGAAAGATAACCCACCAGCTGCCCATGAGGAGGTATCAGACAGCGTACCTCCTGAGCCTCCCGATGAAGAGTCTGGCCCACAGTAGGCCACCAGGCTACCCCCGATGTCACCTGCAACGACACCCCACCAGACACCGCCTCGCCGAGGCCCAGGGTCACGGCAAGGAGGTAAGCGAAGACAGCCACCAGGAGGACCTGCCTTATCACCGAGAGCATGAGGGACGTCATCCCGCGCCCCGCGCCCTGGAATATGGACTCAAAAAATAAAAAGAGGCATCCCTCCTGCGCTGTGTCCACGGAATTAGAAAAAAAAACAGCTGAAGTGGGCTAGTCCAGGGGATAACAACGACCCATAAGAACATGTATTCTCATCCAGAAGATATGAAGGGGCTCATGAATAATCAAGAGGATACAGCACCCCCAAAAAAAGGAAGATACACCCCACATGTTTCAGCACGGGGATCATTCCACAAGGAAGATGCGCCTACCTGCAAGGCCACAGCCTGTAATAATATAAAATAAAAAATTGTTAACAAGATTTATATACCTCCTTTTTTAAGTTTTACTTGAAATATTTTAAAATAAACCTGAAAAAGGTGAGCTTGTGAAGAAGCATATACTATACACTGCACTTGTGATCTGTCTATTTGCAGCAAGCGGGACATCATTCGCAGAGAACGGCACAGCACAGAACCAGAGCATGCCAGAGATACTCATAGTGAGCTCAAGTCCCAATGAAATTGCACTGCTAAACCGGGTGGCCAATGACAGCGACATTAGAAACATCATAAAGGTACGGGCAGAGAGCGGTAGAACAGAAACCAACCTCACTTACAATATAAGCGGCGACGTGATAATCTTCGGCACAAGGAGTGGTCTTTCCTCACCTGTATGGGAGGCCCTCAGCGATAAACTGAGAGCTGCCCGGGACAGTGGCTCAACCATAATGATATGCGTTGAACCCTTGGCAAGAGACAGTTACGCGCCGATCCTGAACCTCCAGACAGTGAGCACATCAGACCCCCGGTTCAATGAAAGCCTCAGATACCTCAACTATACCAGCGAGAGGAACCTGAAGAACCTCATCCTCTACCTGGCGGCGTCATTCTGCAACCTCAATGTGACCCCATCAGCACCTGAACAGCGCCCACTCTGGGGCATATACCATCCAGATGCACCGAAGATATTCGGTAATCTCACAGAATACCTGGACTGGTACAGGGGGACAGGCAGATACCATGAAGGCTTCCCAACCGTCGGGATACTGAGCACAGAGTACACGGACATGGCAAGGGACGGTCCACTACTGGATGCACTTGTAAGGAGCTTCGAGTCAAAGAATGTCAACGTCATAGTCTCAACCTACACCTACAGGGACGCCAATTCAATGAAATATATCATGTTAAATGGAAAGGCAATCATCGATGCCGCGGTGTTAATCTCAAGGGGTGCCACTCTGAATTCACAGAACTGGACAGGAGGTGTTGAGGATCTTCAGAAACTCAACGTCACGGTTCTCAACGGTATCAGAATATTCTCAACCAGCATGAACCTCACATCCTGGGAGAACAGCACCCAGGGCGTGCCTTGCTCTGAAGTCTACCAGTTATCCCTTGCAGAGATGGATGGGATAATAGAGCCCATAGTCATAAGCGTCAAGGAAACCGACCCTCTTACGGGTGTCATATACAACAGGCCCATAGATTACCAGATAGAGTGGCTAGTGAAGAGGACCATCTCTTGGATGAACCTCAAAAAACTCAGCAACCATGACAAGAAGATTGTGATAACCTACTACAGTGAGGGTGGGGGGAAGGCGAATGTTGGTGCAGACATCGACTACTATCTCAATGCCCAGGCAAGCATAGCAGCGATACTGAAAGCAATGCAGGAGAGGGGATACAACGTCGGCAACAGAACACTGCCCGGAGAGGCAGAACTCGCACACCTCATGGCAGAAGTTGGAAGCAATGTGGGCACATGGGCGCCCGGTGAACTTGAAAACAGGGTGAAATCTGGAAGTGTCATACTGATACCGGAGGATGAATACCTCAACTGGTTCAGCGAACTGCCTCTGGATATGCAGAGGGAGGTCACAGATGCATGGGGCCCCGCCCCTGGGAAACCTGATGGTCTATACGAACAGCACCGGAAAGTACATTGTCATACCAAAACTGGAATTCGGAAACATCCTACTCGCCCCTGAACCGGTGTGGGGCTGGCTGCAGGATAACACCACACTCTACAATACAGGGAAACTTCCACCGACCCACAACCTGCTCGCATTCTACTGGTGGATGAGGAAGGTCTACCGTGCAGACGCCATACTATCAGTGTTCAGTCTCGTGCCCCTGATGCCGGGAAAACAGGAGGGCCTATCAAGCAAGGACTGGGGCGCTGTTTTACTCCAGGACATGCCCATAATCCACGTGCTCCCCATGGACGCCCCCGCAATCTTTGACAAGCGAAGGGCAAACATGCTGATCATAAACTTCATGACACCCGTACTTATACCCTCCGGACTCTACGGAAACCTCTCCGAACTCTATGATAACATCAGACTATACATGGAAACCGTTGATGACACCCTGAAGAATGCTTACCGTGATAAAATCATAAACCAGAGCCGGACAGTGGGATTCAACTACACAGGCGACAGTTTCGATGAATTCCTCGCAGATGTCACAGCATACCTTGATGATATCAGAAAAAGCTACATACCCTATGGACCACATGTCCTTGGAAGAGCACCCGAAGGCGAAGAACTCATACAGCTATTAATTGCGATGCTGCCCCCAATCAATGGGACAGCTACAGAGAGTCTGCTGAGGGAGGTCGTGCTGAACAACCTCACACCCGAAGAGGCTCAGATCAGAACCACTGGTAGCTTAAATGCTACCATAACAGGCTACCTCCAGCTTGCCATTGAGTATACACAGAGAATCCGTAACTGCACCAGCGAGATAACAGCCATACTCACAGCCCTTGAAGGTGGATACATAACACCCGGTCCCAGAGGTGACCCTATAAGGAACCCTGATGCTCTCCCAACAGGAAGAAACCCATATCCACTGGATTCAAGGACAATTCCAACCAGAACTGCATGGGAAACTGCAGTGAAACTCGTTGACAGCTTCCTTGAGGATTACCTGAGTAAACATGGAACCTATCCCACAAAGGTTGCATTCGTCCTGTGGGCCTCAGAGACCATGAGGCACCAGGGAGTAATGGAGGCAGAGATACTCTACCTCATGGGTGTTAAACCTGTATGGGACTCAAAGGGCAGGGTCAAGGACGTTGAACTCATAACAAACCTTACAAGGCCTCGCATCGACATTACAGTGGTTACCTCAGGACTCTACAGGGACCTTCACATGGATATAATAACCCTCATTGACAGGGCAGTTAAACTCGCTGCTGGAGCCAGCGACACCCCCAACCATATCAGGAACAACTCAGAAACCATCTACCTGAAACTACTGGGAGAAGGTTTCAGTGAGACCGATGCAAGGAGATTATCCCTTCTCAGGATATTCTCTGAGGAACCGGGCGCCTATTCACCGGGCCTCCAGGAGGCAATACCTGCAAGTGAAACCTGGAATAACAGTGATCAGCTAGCCAGTTTCTACCTTGAGAGGGTCTCATCGGCCTACGGTGAAAATATCACTGGATTGAAGGTTCCCTCCATCTTCAGGGAGAACCTTATGGATGTGACTGTGGCCATGTTCAGCAGGAGCTCAAACCTCTACGGTGCCCTTGAACACCCAATGGTAGCAGCCTACTTCGGAGGCCTCAGCCTTGCAGTGGAGAGAGTTTCAGGTTCAAAACCAGAGATGTACATAAATAACCTCCGCAGTGATGCAAAGATAGAAACGATGAGCCAGTTCCTCACAAGGGACCTCCTGACAAGATACCTCAACCCCAGATGGATTGAGGGTATGATGAAAGGCGGCTATGACGGTGCAAGGTATATTGATTCCTTTGTGGAGAACCTCTGGATGTGGCAGGTTACAAATCCAGAACTGGTATCTGAATCGACATGGGATATGGTGAACAGCATCTACGTGAGGGACAGTTATGACATGGGTCTGAATGAATTCTTCAGCAAATCAAATCCCTATGCAAGGGCTTCAATTATTGCAAGGCTCATCGAAACAGTGCGTAAGGGCTACTGGAGCCCATCAGACCAGGTTAAGGCTTCCCTTGCCAATGAGTATATCAACATGGTGAATCAGTATGGTGTTGTCTGCTGCCATCATACATGCGCCAACATAGTGCTGAATCAGTGGATAGTCAGCCTCTCAACATTGAACAGTGCCGCGATTGAGAAGTTCAAACATACAATGGCTGCCGCATGGGGAGAGAATCTTCCAGCTACTGATACAGATAAACCCTCAAACGAGGGCAATGGAGAACATTCAGTGTCAGATGGTTCATCACGAGGTGAATCCGATGCCATGAGTGCAGCGACATCTTCAGGAACCTCAGGTTCGGCAGGAGTTTCACAATCTACCTCAGCATCCTCATCACCCACTGAAAATGGTGATGTAAAGGCTTATGAGGTAGCAGCATCAACAGAGGGTACTTCAGAGACAACACAGATGCCAGTTTACGCCCTCATTGGCATCATTGCAATAGTGGGTCTCATGGGTGCAGGTTACCTCCTCAGTGGACGTAGAAAGATAAAATAATCCCATTTATTCTTTTTTTGATTATAAGAGCATTTTAACGTCAAATTTTGCTTTTTGACCGAATTGCATCTAATCTGTTTCAGACAGCATACGCTGAATAATATAATGGACAATTAAATGTATTGCAGAAGACAACCTTAAAGGGGTCCGTGAAAACACAGTTTCAAGAGTATCGTTAGCCCACACAAGGAAAATGATTTCTTTACTAAATTTAAGCTATTTTAATAGGATGCGGTGTAGGCGTCACCCTAATTTTTCGAGGATTCTTAAAGGACCTTTCAACAACACTTAACATCTTCTGAATTGAAGGACACTTATTTTTTTCATAAATATCCTTTTCTGACTTTGATTTTCGCATCAAGTACTCGTGAGCGAAGGATCGACTCATAAATTCCACGCCTTCGAAATCTAATTCTATTACATTCGCATCCAGTCTGTTTATCTCCTCAAAAAGATCATCCACATAATCCCTGAAAGCCAGCAGTGCACCGATGTGCTTTTCCAGCCGTATCTTTTCAATTTTATTTTTCATATCCACATCCCGTCCTTTTCCCACGGTAAGATGATTACCACCACATTAACATACATATATACTTTTCTAGAGAGCCACAAATGGTATTCAGCTAACAGTGCCTATGTTTATATTTTGTTAAATGTATTTATATATGTTAAGCTTCCCTTCATGTATGCGCAGGCTGACTAATGTCCCTTGAAACTCATTACCTAACTCATACATCTTAGCATCCTGAGATTTATAAAAAGCCCCCTTTCTAGACACCACTAATAGTTCGCCTTTCCCACCCTCAACAAATATTTTAAGTATGTTATTAAGACCATAACCTCTTTCAGGATCTCCAGGGTAAGTAACTTTAGTGGATTTTCCATTTATAGCTTGTATTATTGCTTCAGAGTCATATTCAAAGTAATAATCATGATTCTCAAAATTCTGAGGTATGCTTACACCATCATCAAGAAAACATATCTCAATGAAACCTTTCTTAGGATATTTTTGCGCCAGAATATAAGCTGAGGTGAATTTTGAATGCTGATAAATATTATCGGTCAACTCGGAGAGCAAAAAGCATAAAGCATCCTTCCCACCATAACTTTTATCTAACAAATCATATACGTATTTGAGAGGATCCCTTTCGGATCTGTCATGTAATAGTTCAACGAAGGGAATGTATGTTTTTCCTTTGCCAGGATTTCCCTGTTCCATAACCTCAAAATAATGCTTCACACCCGGATGTAACTCACACCTCAAAGATTTTGTTTTCTTCAAATGGAAAAGGGGAAGAAGAGTAGTCGGATAGAACCAGGAATACTGTCTTAGATCCAGCATTCTATTATCATTCACCCGAGAACGTATTTCAGAGTATGTAACATAATTCTCAATCAATGGGGGATCATTCATAAATATATTTTTTATAAACTCATTGATAAGTATTCACCATAAGCTGATAAAAACCTCACACGCTGCCGTTGAAGAAAAAAGGCTTCTGAGACTAATTTATAATCCGCTTAGGAGAGTGGCTGAGATCTTCATATGAACTTTAAGATGATCAGGCAGCGTACCTCCGGAGCCTCCCGATGAAGAGTCTGGCCCACAGGTAGGCCACCAGGCTACCCCCGATGTCACCTGCAACGACACCCCACCAGACACCAACCTCACCGAGGCCCAGGGTCACGGCGAGGAGGTATGCGAAGACCGCGACCAGGAGGACCTGCCTTATCACCGAGAGCATGAGGGACGTCATCCCGCGCCCCGCGCCCTGGAATATGGACCCTGACATTATACCCGGGGGCAGGAAGATGTAGAAGAGGCATATGACCCTCAGGAACCCGGTTATCCTCGGGGCCAGATGGGATGATGCCTGGGAGTAGGAGAATATCCAGGCTATCCATGGCGCCAGGACGAATGTGAGGGCCGCCGTGGCCCCCGCTATCAGGAGGCCCAGCCTTATTGAGTAACCGTGGGCCACCTCCAGGTTTTCGAAGTTCCTTGACCCGTATGCCACGCCAGATACGCTCACAAGGGCTGTTGCCACCGATATCACCGGGACTATGGCGAGCATCACTATCCTCCACCCTGCGGAGTATACAGCCACCGCCGAGGTCCCGGCCACAGATGTGAGTATCCAGTTGAGGAGGGCTGTTACCATGGACATGACCAGGAACTCGGCACTTGCGGGTATGGTGACCGAGAGGATGGACCAGACGACCCCCCGGTCGGCCCTGAAGTGGCTCCAGCCTATGGAGGTGAAGGTCCTCCCTGCGAGGAACCAGTAGATTATGAGGAGCGACACCAGGAGCTGTGATATCACCGTGGCCCAGGCCGCCCCTGCTATCCCCCAGCCCGCCGTGTAGATGAGGATGGGGTCCAGGACCATGTTGAGGACAGCTGATAAACCCATGGCATACATGGGCCTCCTGGCATCACCCTCAGACCTCAGTATACCGTAGGCAGCCCCGGGGAAGAGGGTGAAGAGGGTACCCGCAAAGACCACACTACCGTACTCCATTGCCGGTTTCAGGGCCCCGGCGGCGCCCAGGGAGAGGAGGATGTCCCTCAGGAGGATCTCGATTATCACCGTCAGGATTATTGAGACCGCCAGTGTGATGATGATTGTGTGGGATGCGCTGTTGTTCATTCCCTCCTCATCACCGGCACCCAGGCACCTTGAGACCGATGATGCTGCCCCGGCGCCTAGGCCGTTGGAGAGGCCCACGAGGATCATGTAGATGGGTGTAACGAATCCTATGGCTGCGAGGGCCTCGCCTCCAAGGCCTGCCACCCATACCGCGTCCACGAGGTTGTAGATGGATGTGAGGAGCATTGCAACTATGAGTGGCCCTGATAGTTTGATGAGGGCCCTCCTGGGGTCTCCCCTTATGATTTCGATTCCCTCGCTCACCTCCACTCACCCCTCATCCTGACTGCCTCCTCTGCCAGTCTCCGGCACATCTTCCTGAAGAGTTTCCTCTCATCCTCTGTGAAGTCTCTGAAGAGGAGGTCCTCCCAGCGCTCCTCAACCTTCAGTATGAGGGGGATGATTTCCTCGCCCCTCCTGGTTACCTCCAGGATGTACCTGCGCCTGTTCTCCGGGTCCTGCTCTCTCTCAATGAATCCGCTCTCCTCCAGGCGCCTCAGGGTCCTTGCTATGGTTCCCTTGTCCACGTGGAAGAAGGTGGCGAGTTCATCCTGTTTTATCCCTGGTTCCCTGTGGATCCTCAGGAGGCATGCCACCTGGGCGTCTGTGAGGTTCAGGTGTCCCAGCTCCCTCCCGATGAAGACCCTGTGACTCCTGAGGATTATTGAGAGGAGTCCCTTGAGTGGTATGTCCCTGTCCATGCTGATCTATCTGGTGGGAAAACATATATAAATGTTGTCATTGCAACTGTTGCATCTGCAACATAGTCCAGAAAAAAGACTAGAGTTTGAAGTCATGGACCTCCACGGGTCCATTATCCCGGAGGAGCCTGAGCAGTTCATCGGGCCTGTAGAGGAGGCTGTACCTCATATGTGCGGCCACGTCCCCGGGGAGGTGCTCTATGAACTTGTTCTTAACAAACCTGTCAAGGTTATCCTCCAATCTGAGGAGGAAGTCCTCCTCTGAGATGATGGCTGGTATATCCCGGAGGGTGGATTCAATGTCATGGTAATCAAGTCTGGCACTGAAGGATGAGGTGAAGGCACTGTTACTGATACCGTGGACCCCGTGCTCAAGGCGGAACACATCGGAGATGAGGGCGTTAACCCTCTCCCCGGCGAAGGTGTTGATTTCTATCCTCTCCCCGATACGCACCGGGATCATGCCATGGTCCAGACCCTCAGCTGAGGCCATCTCCATGCACGACTGGACCCGGGCCTGTGATCCCGGGTCGAGCCACCTCAGGAGGCCCCTGTCGAAGTCCCCGAGGAGTATATCGTAGACGTGCCTTGCAACCTCAAAGGTGGTGGGGGCGCCTCCACTGCTCCAGTCAGGTATTTCAGCATCCCTGGTGCAGGGTTTGACCCTCACGATGAACCTTTCATGGTCTATATCCTTCACCACCCACTTCTCACCACCCAGTATGAATCCCCTGCCCACCTTGAGGTAGGTGACGACAAAGAAGGAGTCAAGGGAGCCTATGACCTTTGTGCGGTGTTTAACTGTGAACTCATAGTTGGGTGGGAAGACCGTGTAGAACTCCAGGAAGTTCATCTTACCGAAGGTCTTCTCGAAGTTGAATCCATGGTGGATGTAGGGGCCATGGACCCTGAGGAAGTCGTTCTCCACCATGAATTCAACCAGGTGCCTGAAGTCGTCGGCATCCAGATCCGAGAATACATGTGCCCTGCCAAGTCCCCTGTAGATATCCCCTGGAGTGGGCTTCTCAAGTTCAAATACCGAGCTGAGGATCTGGTGGAAGTATATGTCAAGGGGCCTCACCGGGATCCTCAGATCCTCAAGCCTCCCTGATAGGGCCAGGGACGCCACTGAGAGGGCTGTTAGAGCCTCCTTCTCCTGGAATATTATGGTCCTCTGAAGGCCCCTCCTTCTGCCGCTCCTCCCGGTCCTCTGGAGGAACCTGTTCACGCTGGTGGGGCTCCTTATGTGGATCACCACGTCGATGTCACCCACGTCTATACCCAGTTCGAGGGTGCTGGTGTTCACCATGAAGGCCGCTGATACTGACCTGAACCTCTCCTCGGCCTCCTCCCTTGAGTCCCGGTTAATGGATGAGTGGTGGATGAAGACATCAACATCCAGGCACTTCCTTATGATGTTGTAGTACTTCTCGGCGTCCCTGCGTGAGGGTACAAATATGAGGACCTTCTTCCCTGTGAACCTCCTCAGCACCTCAATCAGTTTATGGTGATTTAACTCGAATATCCTGTACTGGAGCTTCCTCTCGGCAGTATCCCTCACAACAGCTCCGGATGGGCTCATCCAGTTCAGAACCTCTTCAGGGTTTCCTACGGTTGCAGAGAGGCCTATCCGCTGGGGCCTCACCCCTGTGTACCTCTCAAGCCTTGCCAGGAGGGAGTTCAGCTGAACACCCCTGTCAGCCTCTATGAACTGGTGTATCTCATCCACGATGATGTAGCGGAGGTTTCCAAGGATCCTCTCCTTCTCGGCCCGGCTCCTGTTGATCATCATGACCTCAAGGGACTCGGGTGTTATGAGGAGGATGTCTGATGGGTTCTTAATGAACCTCCTCTTCCTGTTTGCCGGTACGTCACCGTGCCACTTCATGACCTCCAGGTTGAAGTGGTTGCCCCACAGTTCAAGGCGGCTGTGCATGTCATTTATGAGGGCCTTGAGGGGTGATACATAGAGCATGCTGACCGGTGGAAGGCCCTCGCTGAGTATGGAGTTGAATACCGGGATTAAAGCCGCCTCTGTCTTACCCGATGCAGTGGGTGCCACTATGAGGGTGTCCTCGCCCCTCCCTATGGCTTCAAGGGCGGATTTCTGCACATCCCGCAGGCTCCTCCACCCGAGCCTGTTTGCGAGGAAGTGCCTGAGGCGGGGGTTCAGGGATTCTGCAGACATGAGAATGCTCCCGGTGCGTGCCTGGCACGGCCAGATACTGGATGGGGGGACTAGACCCAGTCCTCATCCTCCTCAAATTCCATCTCCTTCTCCTCGAAGAGATCCAGGATTTCGGCCTCGCCACGGAGTTCAGGGTTCTGCTGTACAACATCCAGGACACTTATGAATGACTTGACAAAGTTCCTGGGGGAGATGTAACCTGTCAGTTCAGCGTTGGCCTCATGCCTTGAGATTATGCCATCGAGGGATTCCCTCACAGGGTTGGCCTCCCATCCATAGACCTCCTCGTGCATGGCTATGAGTCTCTCGGAGAGCTCATGGAGGTTCTCCCTCCTGAAACCGTCAAGTCTGATGATGGGTTTTCTGAGGTCCTTGAATTCTGTTTTGATGGCGTCCTCTATCCTCTCATTGAGGGCTGTGTAGGATGGCACTCCAAGCTTCGGGTCCTCGAAGAACTCGGGTGTGCCTGCAAATATGAAGAGGGTGTTCTGGAATCTTCCAATGCTGCACTCATCGTATATGAACCTCATGTAATCGTAGGCCGTGTCCCTGAGCTTCTTGGTGTGGAGGGTCATTATGTGCTCTGCCTCGTCGATGAGTATAATCAGCCCCGAATACTTCAGTGCCCTGAGGAACGATGAGAGGGCCTCCAGGTACTTGAAGGCGTTCTCCCTGTCAATGTCCCCCTTGACCCCGAACTGCCTCTTTATGGTGAAGGGGATGTTCTTCTCTCCGCTGAGCCAGCCCATGGCGTACCTTGCTGTCTCCTTGTCACCCCTGGCTGAAAGTTTGTAGTAGTTCTCGATTGCAGCTGCGAAGGTGGTTGAATGTTTCCGGACCTCATTCAGGTCACTGCTGATGTTGTCCAGCACAATCCTCTCCTGCTGGTAGGGGTCCGTGGTCTCCCTTAGGGACATCATCCGGAGCTGTGTGATCCATTTTTCGATTATATGCTCAAGGGATACGCCGGTCTTGCAGCGGAGTGAAGCCACGATATTCCTGTATACAACCTCAAACTTGTTGAAGGGAACGTCACGGCTGAGGGTTACCTTCGCCACGACGAAGTTATCTGCCAGGGCCCTCCCTTCGAGTAATTTCAGGAAGAACGACTTCCCCGACCCGAACTCTCCATTGAGGAACCTTGTTATGGCAGCTCCCTCCTTCACCTTGCCGAGGATCTTGTCGAACTCCTCAATCTCCCTCTCACGACCAACGCATATCTCACCCACACCATCCGGGGGGACGTTACCATTTTTAAGGGCGTTTATAATCCTTTCTGCGTCCATACTAAGCCTCCTATTCCAGGGATATCAGTCCAAAGTCTCTTCCAGCCCCTCTGCTGTTGTAGAGTGTCACTATCCTCTCGGGATCCCTTGAAGGGTAATGTTTGATTCCGGTCCTCCAGGCGTTTACTGAGTAGAATTCCTCCAGCTCCTCATAGGACTTCCTGATACCGTACGTTCTGATGAACTCGTCGAGGAGTTTTATGAAGGACCTTATCTCCATCTGCTTCCTGCCATCGGTCCTCCTGAGTAAGCTGTGGAGGCCCATGATGGAGTTGATGAGGAATTCGTCCATGCTGAAGGATAGCTCCTCAAGGTAGGCAGGGAATCTGTCTATGAAGTTCGCCCGGGAGCGTATGATCCTGAAGTCACGCTCATCTATCCTTCTGTACTCTGATTTGAGTGTGGATGACCATCTTTTAGGTTCAACAGAAACAAGTTTGTCCCGGAACTTTATCAGTGGTAATGGTGGGTTGAAGAACTTTATCCCCCGGAGTTTCAGCTTCCTTGGGGATTCATAGTAATCATAGAGGGTCTCAGGGGAACTGTAGACCTCATCCACCATGGTGTAGGCGACGAATGAGAGCGTCCTCCTTCCATTCAGTGGTATGGCCCTGAAGATGAATATCCTGTCACCGGCACGTATTTCGTTTATTAGCTTCCCCCTCCTCTTCACCGACCCGATCACCAGGTTCTCTGATATATCTTCAAGAACATCATCATCCACCCTGTGAAGCCAGAATCCTGGCTTCCCGGTGGGAACCAGTCTCTTCTGTTTTATTTGAAAACCCCCTTCCCGGTATTAAACACATTTAAAGATTTCTGAGGATTGATAGATAAATTTTTTTATAACCCTATGAATGTGAATACTTTAAGTACATGAAAAAACATTAAATTGTACTGTATTGAGGGGAGTATGCCGTATGAATAACTGTGTCCTCTGCCGTAGAGAGTCCCGTGAACTCATATGTCCTTCATGTGGCAATGAATCATCTGATTCATCATGCAAGAACTGCAGTGTGGATGATATATGTGTCTGCAGTGAATGCTACGATAGATACCTGATTTTAAGGGCCATCGAATCACTGGAGGGTATGGGGCCCTTCAGTCTGAAGGAATTCAATGAAAGGGGCCTTGAAACAGGACTATTCTGGAAACTCCTAAGGTGGGGGTTCATAAAAAGGCATGGATCTAAGGGACTCAGTGGCAGAAAATATGTCCTCACCGGGAAATGTGAAGAATTCATGGAACTCAACATGGGGTTCAACTCAGCGGTTAAATCACTCCTCAGGAAATCCGGGACACCCGGAGAGCCTCTGAGTGGATCAGAAGAGGAAGGAAGCACCCGGGAATCATTGAATTCAACTGAAGAAACAGGCCCCAGACCATATTCAACTGAAGAAGATGGTGAGAACCTGAATGAAAAATCGGGTGCTCCTGAAACTGACTATTACGCTTACATTGGACTGGGATCTCATAAATCAGAAAAAACCAGGGATGAGCCTGTTAAACTGGAAGATGATCCGAATGCGCCCCTGAAACCTGGCAGTGACTCTGAGCTCTGCCGTGGGTGCATGGCGGAACTTGAGACAGAAACCGAAAGGTGCCAGGGGATCTGCAGGGAATGCTCAAGGACCCTCTATGCCCTTGAGTCCCTTGAGGAGATCCTGCAAATCTTTAAACCCGGCGATGAGTTCAACGTGAATGAATACACATCCGGCATGGATGATCCCGACAGGACAAAATTCATCGCCATGACCTGGATACTCGATGAGTTCGGCCTCCTGGACTATGACCATGAATCAGGGATGTGCCGGCTGGGACCGGATGATAAGC
This sequence comes from Methanothermobacter thermautotrophicus str. Delta H, assembly GCF_000008645.1. Taxonomy (NCBI): domain Archaea; kingdom Methanobacteriati; phylum Methanobacteriota; class Methanobacteria; order Methanobacteriales; family Methanobacteriaceae; genus Methanothermobacter; species Methanothermobacter thermautotrophicus. The sequence goes on along the minus strand of NC_000916.1, from coordinate 242,961 downwards.
TCCAGAGGTTCATCATAGAGAACGTGGAGCTAAAAAGGTGCAGACCTGAGACAGAGGAACCTGTGGCCCCAGGGGTGGAGGAGGCTCCTGAGGGTGGTGAACTGGAATGCTCAATATGTGGGGAGACCCTACCGGTCACAGAGTTCCAGCTGAAGGACGGAGAAGACCCCAGGTGCAGGGAATGCTCAAGGAAGTGCTGCGCCGCAGACGCCCTCGTAAGGATAAGGAGGCTGGTTGAACCGGGAGTGGAATTCACCGTCGATGATATAATAGATGATGAGAATGAAAGGATGGGGGTTATGGCTGACATCTGGATCCTGCAGGACTTTGACCTCATTGAGAACGACCCTGCCCTTGAAACCTACAGGTTGAAACCCGACGAGGAATTGAGGGCCTTCCATGACGCCTACGGTGAGGGGGAGCTTCCATCAGAATCCAAGATGATGAGGACATGCCCCCTATGTGGCAGGACACTGAAGAGGTCAGAGTTCCACAGTAACTCTGATGGGAAGCGGGAGGAATGCCGGGAATGCTATGCTAAAATAGTTGCATGGGAGATATTCACAGAGATCGGGAAAGTCGCAGGGAAGGGACCCTTCCGGGAGGAGGACCTCCTGGAATCCTTTGATGACCCTCAGCTCCTCCGCGCCAATATCTGGACCCTCCAGGACCACGACCTCCTGGAGGAAACCCCCGACGGATTCATCCTCAAACGCAACCCCGGGATCGAGGAGCTCTACCTCAGACACATTGAAACAGAAGGGGAAACCCTGAAACCGGGAACAGAACCAGAAAAAGAAATCACAGAAACAGAACAAACTATAACAGAAACCCTAGAAACAGAACCAGAAAAAGAAACCCCGGCAGAACAACCCACAACAGAGACCCTCGAAACAGAACAACCTATAACAGAAACCCCGGCAGAACAACCCACAAGAGAGACCATAGAAACAGAACTCCTGATAGAACCAGAGAAGGAAGCATTAAAGGAAGAACCTGAAGATAATGGTGTCCAGAGGAAGGAGATACTCTACATAAACCCTGACGGCGAAAACCTCAACCTCATGATGAACTGTATTGTGAGCGGTAACGTTGTCATTGAGACCATGAATGAACTGAGGGACCTCATACCCTCAATGAAGAAGTGCATGATCCTCAGGGATGATGAGTGCTTCGAACTTCTGATTGAAATCAGTGTAGAGAAGCAATCCCTTGGAAACGTCCTCGGAGTCCTTGAAGATATGAAATGGGAGAACAGGGTTCCTGAGAATAGCTGATCAGAGCAACCCCACATAATCCAGAACATCACTGGTTTTATCCCTCAGGACATCCTTTGACCTCTCATAGCAGAGCTCGACGACCTCCTCAAGGTCATCCTTCCCATCCCAGTACTCTGAGAGTAGATCATAGCCGTAAACGTCCGCCAGGATCCTTATAACGTATGCTGTTATGAATATGTCGTCGATGTAGCCATATGCACCGTATACTGTCTCCGGTATGATGTCCATGGGAACAACGTAGTAGGCTATTGCAGCGCTAATCTTAAGTTTAAGCTGGCCTTTAAGGTGCTCATAGCCCAGAAAATCCGTGAGTAACTTGAAGAGTTTCGGCCCGTAATCTATGAAGGATGCGTACTCCCCATTATATGATTCAAGGTTTTCAACAAGCACATCATAGAAATCCCTAAAATCTGACTCTGTCATGAATACCACTGTAGAATACTTTACACATCAAGATACTTATCCTTTACCCCCAAAGACATGGAGATGCGGCAGCAAACTACTCATCCCCTACCCGCATACCACTCCATATCCCGGCAACGTCAAGGTCACCGCCCGAGAGCTTACCCTCAAATTCCTCTATCCTCACAATGGCCGGTAAGGGTGCCATGAGGCCGACCACAACCGCCTCCCCGATGTTCAGTGAGGGGAGGTGTGAGAGGAGGTCATCACTGAGGGCCTCACTGGCCCTCTGGACATGCAGCTGGTCATTGGGTTCAATGAGGCGCATTACGATCATATTGTTGGCCTGGGAGAGGGCCTCATGGTCAAGGGACTTGGGGCTCTGGCTCACCAGACAGAGGCCGACCCCGAACTTCCTCCCCTCCCTGGCGACCCTGCCTATCCAGTACCTTGACTCGGTTGGCCGGTCAGAGGGTGCGAGGATGTGGGCCTCCTCAAGGACCATGAATACTGGTGTCTCAAGGCCAGTTCCATGCCTGAGATACTCCTTCCTGCTCTGGAGGACCTCCTGGAGCACATGACTCACAATGACATCGGAACCTGTCTCATCCACTGAGCCGAGGTCGATCACATTGACATGGTTTAATCTGAGCCTCTCAATTATCCCCTCAGACTCAAGGTCTATTATCTCCTCATAGGATTCACGCATGTGCTCCAGCTTGTTCTGGACATCGATTATGCTCCTCCTGTCGCTGCTGTTCTCTGAGAGAAGCTCATCCAGTTTCTCATCCATCCTCCTGAAGAATTCAGCTGGTGATGAGCTGCCATCCTTCATCCCGGACCTTACCCTCCTGTGGGCCCTTGCAAGGTACCTTTCCTGGACGTAGGCGTTATCCCTGACGTTGCTGAGTCTCTTAATCTCTCTGAGTGAGAGGTGGGCAGGGTTTATGGATGCCCCTATTCTGTTAACCCTTCCACCTGTGAACCTGGCGTTGACGTACTCTGAGTGCATGTCGAAGATTATGACGGTACCCCCTGCCCTGAGGAGCCCGTCCACTATCACCGCCACGGTGTTGGATTTACCCGCCCCTGTGACTGCAAGGACCGCCAGGTGCCTTGTGACCATGCGGTTGATGTCAACAGTGAATGGTGCGTCGGCTGTGAGCAGCCTCCCGAGGGTCAGGTTTCCGCGCCCGAATATCCTCCCGAGGGTCTCCGGGTCGGCTGACCTCACCTCCGTCCCTGGACCTGGCGGCACCCTTGGTATCTCCAGGGTTTCAACATCACCCAGTATCCTGACGGTGCCCCTGACGTACTGCCTCCCCCCTGTGACCCTGATTATCCTCTCAACCGTCTCAGGGTCATTCAGGTCCTCGGTGACGCCCGGGACGCCCCGTAGGAGCGACTCCACCATCCCCAGTATTCTCCGTCCATCATACTCCATCACAACGTACTCGCCAACCCCGGGCATCTCCCTTGATACGAAACTCACCCTCCAGGGTGATGTCTCACCATAGCACCTTCCCACGAATCCCAAGACCGAACCTCCAGTATCTTTAGATGAGGCCCTCAAGGACCATCCCGGCGATGATATCCATCTCAGAGGCTGTTATCCTTACATCCTCCTTCACCCTTCTGAGGATGTGGGGGTAGCCGTCCGCCGATGATGCCCTGAGACCCTCAAGGTATTCACCAATTTCAGCGGTGCCCAGACGTCGCGGTACCTCGAATTTAAGGACCCTGCCGTTCTCCTCGAGCTTGGCATAGAACACCGTGAATTCAAGGCTGCTGAAGAACGCATCAAGGACAGGGAACCTGCCCTTGAGACCTGATAGTTCTCTGTGAATCGGGACGGAGTGGCCGGGGCCAGCTGTGAGTGTATTGAATACAGAGAGATCAGACATATCCCCGAATATGTCTGACATGGTTGACCTCTCAGATACCGCCACGATGTCCCTGCTCTTCTTGAGTAGCTTCCATATGGATACCATCCTCTCAATGCCCTCAAGGTAAACCACGGGTCTTTCAGACCTTAGGGCGTCCCTGATGGTGTCCTCCATGGACCTTGAATGTACATGGACCCCATCCATTGATGCTGCCACCTCCCTCAGGCAGTGACTCCTTATCCATCCCTTAACATCATTCCCCAGAACCCCATCATACTTCACAGGCCTCAGGATGGTCCCTATGAGGGAGCCGTCCAGGATGAGGAGGTCGGGCTGGAGGTCCTCCATGGCGATTATGCTGTTCTTGAATTCACATATGGCTGTGAGGTTCCTCACCCGCTCCCTTATGCCTGACTGGGGTCCTAGGATGTCCAGGAAGCTCCCCTCAACAATCTCACCCGAATCTGAGAGCACGGCGGTGTTGATGGCTGCGAGTATGAGGCCTGAAAATTCCTTAAAACCCGAGCCCCCATCAGCCGCTGCAGTTGAGAGTGAGTCATCCATGGACTCATGCCTGATCCAGTATTCACTGACATCAGGAAGTTCCTGGAGCCTGGATTCAGCTGAGGATTTCAGCATCCTCCCCCTGAGGGCCGCTTCTTCATAGAGGGATCCCAGCACATGAAACACCGGTAGATATCTTGACTGTATTCATTATTATCATTTACTATTTATTCAGAAGCCCCCAGAGAAGCATGATCATATACAATGGATGACTCTACTGTGATATCTGCTGCAAAGCAAAGGGATACTAAAAATGAAAGACAGAACATAAGGTATGGATGAAGTTATCAGAAAACACGTCGACAGGTTCCTGAGGGTAATCAGGAAAATTGAGGGCTCAGAGAGGATCCGTTTCATAATACTATACGGTTCCGCCCTCAGGGGCGGTGAATGGTCTGATATAGACCTGGCAATTTACTATGATGCTGAAGAGGATGAGGCATCATACTACAGGTTCCGGGTCCTGAGTGAGGTTGATGAGATTTTCGACGTCCAGATCTTCCAGCAATTACCACTCTACGTCCAGGTTGAGGTACTCAGGGGTGAGGTCATCTACTGTGATGATCAAAGATTCCTCTATGATACCGCCTGGAAGACCATCAGGGACTTCGATGACTTCAGACATAGATTCTATGATTACATTGGCCTTGAAAGGATGGGTTAGGGGGTGTGAGATGGTCAGAAAGGTCGTTGTACTCACCAAGATACGCGAAATTGAGGAGAGTGTGGGACTCATAGAGGAGAACCTTCCTGAAAGTTTCGGTGAATTCTCAGAACTTGGGCTCATAAGGGACGGGATGTATAAGAGACTTGAATTTGCAGTTGAAAACGTCTATGACATATGTTCAATCCTCAACTCTGACCTCAACCTTGGCGTGCCAGGTTCCGATGGCGAGGTCCTGGAGAACCTCCTCAGATCAGGCATAATCGATGAGGACACATTCAAAAAGATAAAGGCCATGAGGGGCTTCAGGAATATCGTGGTGCGCCGGTACGGGAAGATAGACGACCGTATAACATTCAGAATACTCCAGGAACACCTGAGTGACTTCCGTGAGTTTACAGAGAAAATTAAAGCCATCCTTGACTCATTGAATGATGAGGAACAGGATCAGGGCATGCAGCCGTCCGGTTAAGCTCCAACCTTTATCAGCCAGGTTCAGGACAGGAAATCCTTCAGCCCTCTGGTTTCTGCAGAAAGATCACAACTTTACCAGTATGGCGGGCAGAAGATCTGATCATGCCATGATTTAATTACCCGGGCGACATAATATCAGTGTGGTTGTATGAAGTTAAAGGCCCTGATCATTATCATTCTGATTTTTTCGATCCAGCCGGTTCACCCCGTGGATATGGTGGGGGAAGTGAAGCACCTTTCAGAGGATGTGGGTCCAAGACCCGCCGGTTCAGCCAGTGAAAGGATGGCCGCCGAGTACATTGCCTCACGGTTCCAGGCCATGGGGATAAAGACGGAGCTGGAGGAATTCAGGTACTACTCATTAACCTCTCCGGGGGTGAGGAGGTCATGCAATGTTATAGCCACCATTGAGGGTGATTCAGAGCGTGAAATCATAATCTGCGCCGATCTGGACACTCCTGTGGATCCCGTGAGCGGGAACTACTCATCCGGGGCCAACGATGATGCAACCGGACTTGCACTGCTCCTTGAAATTGCAGAGAGGTACCATGACCGGAGGCCACCATACACAATCAAACTCATCGCCTTCGGTGCCGGGGAGGATGGCTTCACCTTCCCCCTGGTAACCCCGAAAAGGACGTCCCTCTCCCCTGACGCATACCACCAGATAGTCTATCTGCCCTACCTGGTAGGTGCAAGGCACCACGTCCTTAACAGGCAGGAGGAGGTGAACAGAACCATTGCGGTTATCAGCCTGGAGGCCATGGGCATGGGGAGCCCCTGCATTGTGAGGAGGGACTACTACGCTGACAGCAGCCCAGCCCTTGTCGGCCTAATTGCCCTCAACGCCCGCCTTCACGGTATCAGGGCCGATGTGGTTGATTTCATGGCGGCCTCAACACCGGCGGGCGAGCAGGCCATAAGCCACGTTTACCTCCCATTCTCAGTTGCAGGTGTCCCCTCAACCTTCCTGGTCTCCATGAGGGACCCCTCCAGTGGGGGTGTCCACAGCACCATCACCGAGATACCGGGATACCTCTCAGACCGTGACACCTTCAGCAACCTCATTGAGGAGTCAGGTGGAAGGGAAGCCCTTGAAGGGCACATGGATGCCATGGCTGACATGGTCGAGTACAGTATTGAAGCCATTTTCCTTGTCAGAGGGATGTGGGACCTCCTCCAGTGACCTCCTTCAACCAAAAAAAGGCAAAGAACTATATGCTTTTCATAACATAAATTATGAGGGAGGTGTTTTATGTACCTTAAGAACTTTGCAAAACTTCTATCCATATTAACCGTTCTGGTTTTTCTTGGAACGGTTTCTGCCGACTCCGGACCCATTATTGAGAGGGCCCAGGCAACGGCACTGGCACAGGACTACCTGGACTCAAAGGGTCTGCCCTACACGGCCATGACCCCTGCCTACAGTGACTGGAAGGCGAAGGTGAGGGTTAATAAGACCGGGGAGGTTAAATGGATACCCTTCGGGGAATATAAAGAGGATGCATTTGAGGGAACCGGTAAATACAAGTACATAGCTGATGCATGGGTTGTGAGGGTCCGCGACAGCTCAGGGAACATCGTCGGGACCATCTATGTTGATGCAGAAAGCGGAAAAATAATAAGTGCAAAAATAGATGGGAAGACTGAAACAGGATCCTCAGGCGGCAAACCCCTCACATATACCGGTAACGGGACCGGGACAGAGGAGGCCCAGGGAGGGGTCCTTGAAGCAATCCAGGGCTTCATAAACAGCATAATACAGTTCTTCCAGAATTTATTCGGGTCTGTCACTGGTTAGAGGAATCCCTTAAAGGCACAGAAGGTGGGCATATCACTGGTATTCTCTTCTATCATGGTGTCAGGGAGTTTACCCGATATTCTCTTCTATCATGGTACAGTAACCCTGTCAGGGAGTTTACCCGTGGACCTGTACTCTGTGAGGACCCTGACAAATGCCCTGAGCAGGATATCCGGTGAGAGGTCCCCTGCCCCCTCCTGCCTTATTCCAACATGATTCGGACCCTTCCATTCTGAATCCATCCACCTGTAGGTCCTGCCGGCCATGTCAACATACTCGGCCCTTGTTAATGTTGCGGAGCTTAACCGGCCATCAGGACTCTCAGGGTTGCCATATTCCCTTACCGGTATGTTACCCTTATCGTTACTGTCCAGCATGACTATGGCCCGGGCGAATATGTAGAGGCACTGGTTCATTGAAAGGTTGAGGCCCTTATATTCTATTGAATCTATGGTTCCACTGGCAACTGAAACCCTGTAGGCTATTTCAGGCACTTCGGCCACCGGCACACCTGTACTCTCAGATAAGGTGTTGTTACCTGTTTGTGTACAGCCAGAGATAGCTAAAGTGGAGCATATCATGGCCATCAAAATTAAAGCACGTCTCATATAGATTCCCAGCTATGTATCTGTATCTCAGGGTATATCTAGTTTATGTCAGCTGATGAAATCCCATCGAAGCCGCTTGTTGCGTTGCCTGGATGGTAGCCACTGAATAACTGGAAGCACTGCAAGGGCAGTGATGGCAGTGGTTTCATAATTAACGATGGCTGGTCCCGTTTAAACAATTCAAAAAAAATAAAGTCTTTAGATGCTGGTATGTATTTTTTAAGGAATTTCCTCTGATGGCTCTTAAATGGTCTGCTTCAGAATCAGAGATCAGTTCATGGGCTTTTTCTCCTGATCTCATAGACCAGCTGTTCCAGATCCACTATTTCGCCATTTTTCCCCCTCCAGGGGCTTACCCCGTCCTCGCCGTAGAGTATCTGAATCACGTTACCGCAGCTATCCCTTACCCTGCCATCCTCATCGACTGTGAGGTCCTGGAGAGCGTTTATGAGACGCCTCTGCATGTAACCGCTCTGGGCTGTGCGGACGGCTGTATCCACGAGGGCATCCCTTCCACCCATGGCGTGGAAGAAGAATTCAATGGGATCCAGACCTTCCCTGTAACTTGATTGTACGAATCCCCGGGACTTTGCCCCGAGCTCTCCCTTCCTGAAGTGAGGGAGTGTCCTGTTATCGTATCCCCTGCTGATACGCTCACCCCTGACGGACTGCTGCCCCAAACAGGCTGTTATCTGGGTGAAGTTAAGCAATGAACACTTCAGACCCGTCCGGGTTATCATATATCCCTGGTTTCCATCCACCCCAAGGTACTTCCTGGCTATTTCCCCTCCCCTCTCCCTTGCCCCGGCCAGGACCTTCATTATCGTAATCTCAAAGTTCTTCTCCGAACTCATTACTTGCACTGGTTCGACTCTCCCATCCTCCTTGTCCTCAGTGAGCCCTTCCACACGATCCATAACCATTCCAAGCACTGAATCTATCATTTGTCTAGCTTCTTCGGGCACGTCAAAGTCCATGATACTTGTCGTGAACCCTGTCCTCATGAGTACTGCTATGGCCAGCCTGCTGGCTGATTCCAAGAATTCACGGGCCTCATCAGTACCATATTCCCTGATTATATGTCCCAGCAATCTACCTGAAAATGCCCCGCATGTTTTTTTGTCAATAACGCCTGATTCGAGCCTTCCATTTTCTATTACTACATATGCATCATATTCACATCCATCTTCGATGCATTCCTGACATCTTCTGCATACATCTGCCCTGTAGGTCATGCTGAGGTCATCTGGGAGTATCAGGCTAAATATTTCTTTACCACTCCATTTAGTGCCCCTTCTAGATGGTAATGAAATTCCAGCGCTTCTAAGTAGCTGGAATACCTCTTCCTCTTCAAATTCTGCAAATTTTCTTGTGAGGAGATACAATCCAGATATCTGGTCATTTATACTACCTATTATAGGCCCCCCGAATCTGGGGGATATCATGTGTTCTTGGACGAGCATTAAGGTTTTTGCCTCTGCCCTGGACTCCTCTGTTTGCAGTACATGAATATTCATCTCGTCACCGTCAAAGTCGGCGTTGTAGGGTGGGCATACACACAGGTTGAGGCGGAAGGTCTTGTAGGGCAGTACACGGGCCCGGTGGGCCATGAGGGACATCCTGTGGAGGGATGGTTGACGGTTGAACAGTACGATGTCACCATCCTTGAGGTGTCTCTCAACCACGTATCCAGGTTTCAGGTTCTCAATGACAGTTTCCGTGTTTTTAGAGGAGATTCTTATCCTGCGTCCGTCGGGTCTTATGACGTAGTTGGCTCCCGGGTGGACGTCTGGCCCGTTTTCTATGTACTCCCTCATACGGTCTATGTTCCATTCTGTGACGTAGACCGGTACGGTAACCTCCCTGGCTATGATTTCAGGGACACCCACCTCGTTTATGCTGATGTTGGGATCCGGGGAGATGACAGTACGGGCAGAGAAGTTAACCCTCTTACCTGAAAGGTTGCCCCTAAACCGTCCTTTTGAAAGTTCACTGCTGAACATCCCCTTTTTGCTCTTTAAGCGCTGCATTAACGTCAGCAGCTGCCTTCCAGATCGTTGCCTTGCAGGGGTTACACCAGAGGCCTCGTTATCGAAGTAGGTGGTCACATGGTACTGCAGGAGTTCCCAGAGGTCCTCCACGATCAGCTGGGGAGCCCCTGCCTCCATGTTCTCCTTGAGGCGCTGGTTTATCCTGAGTATATCGACCAGTTTATGGGTCAGGTCGTCCTCTGACCTTTCACCGTTTTTGAGGGTGATTGAGGGCCTCATCGTTACGGGGGGACCGGGAGGACTGTCAGGACCATCCATTCTGGCCTTGCAACCTGGGGGTTGACACCGAGGATGAGGGCGTCGTCATCGCTTATCCTCTCAAGACGCTCCTTCACCTCACTGGGTGTGAGCTTGTAGTCTCCCTCGACGATTGAGACGGGCTTGTCGAGTTTGATCTCCTGCTGTTCCTCCTCACAGTGGGGGCACCTGTCCCTCCTTGCAAGGGAGTATACCCTGTTTACCAGTGGCGTGAAGTTTTCCTCTTTCTCCATGGCTTCAAGTATCCTCTGATATATTCCTCGATTTCAGTCCCGGTGAGGAGGACCCTCCCACATTTTCTGCAGGTTGACCGCAGGATCTTGTGTATGGTGTCTGCGAATCCCACGTGTATGACCGGCCTTGCAAGGTTTATGCTCCCGAAGTGTCCCGGGCACTCCCCTCCCCTTGCGCCGCAGGTCCAGCAGCGGAACCGGGGGTCTATCACACCGAGCCTGGGATCCATGAGTCCGTTCTCTATGGGGTACCCGTCCTCGTTGTAGGTGTCCGGGGTGACGATCTGGGCGACGGATATCTTCCTGATATCCTCTGGGGACATGAGACCAAATTCTATCCCCCCAATCTTCTTTAGAGTTCCTCTCAAGTTATTCTCTCCTCTGAGTTATTTTTTGGTCAGAGCTTCCTTATAAGTCCCTCAATCACCGCCTTCATCACCGCACCATCTGCGGGGACTGTGTGGGTCCTCCCGGAGTGGGTGATGTTCAGCAGTGTTTTTTCCGTGTTGAGGAAGTGTTCAGTTCTCTTCTTGTTCTCCCTCTGGACCGCTATGCCATTGGTGTAGGGCTGGATGGCTAGGACCTTCCTGAGGTCTATGTTCGTTGTCCTCTTTGTCCCTGTGAATATCATCCTCCGTGTCGTCAGGGTCAGTGTACCGGTGTCTATCCTCCGGAGTTCGTCACGGGATTCGCTTATGGCATTGAGGGCCCCCATCCTGAATGAGAGATTCTTTGACACCCTTATGGTGGGGCCCCCGTATCCGCCGGCAGTCCTTCTAACGGCCCTCGGTTCGTAGAGGTCAATGTTGTGGAGTACGAGGACCGCCCTCTCGTTCTTCCTGAGTATTATGGGAGTTTGGGGCTCTCTGAATGTGACATTCCCCTCTGCTGCACTTTTAAGCCATCCTTCAATGTCCCTCCTTCTCTCTTCAATATCCCTCTTTCTCTGGATCTCCCTCTGGAGTTCATTGGATACTCCGCCATTTGCTATCCTGGTCCATTCCTCCTCTGTGAGTGTCTTCCCACCGTACAGGCGCCAGGCCCTGGTGTTCCTGTTTGAGACCCTGCTGAGAAGGTACCCATTTCCCTTGTAAATGAAGACTGCGCCGCAGTTACTGCAGCGCATATTCCTCTTAGACCTTCCAGGGACCCTCCTTTTTGGGAATGGTGTTAATGGTGCTTCCCTGCAGACAGGGCAGAGGTCCCTCCATGATGGGGCTGCCGGGGACTGGTCTGAGAGCTGCCTGCTCTTAATCTTCTCAAGGTAGCCTTCCATGCGGTCCTTATCCAGGGATGTTGTGATCTTCACATCAGGTTTACTCCTGTCGATCTCCACCGTGACCCTTAGAAGCTGCGGACTCAGTGCCCTGAGCTCCCCACTCAGTGCCTCGAGTCTTGATCTTATCTCAGCCATGAGTTCCTCCATGGACCCCTCAAAGTCGCCTCTTCTGATCCTCCTTTTCTTCACGAGCTCCTTTATCTCATCGTTGCATTTCATGAGTGTTTCATTGTCCATCCTGAGGATCTCAGGGGTCAGTCTGCCCAGGTTTTCAGTGTCGTCACTGGCCGTGAGTGTTATGGTCCTTGGACCCGCCTTCATCCGGGCCGGTTGAGGCCTGGTATCCTCCCCTTCACTCCCCCTGAGGGGCTGCCACATTTAAGACAGTAGTTTGCCCCATCACGATTAAGCTCCCCGCATTCACGACAGTAAACCATAATATAACCCCCCTGGCTCAGGGATCAGATCCCCGAAGTGAACCATTATATGATCCCATGCAGTCATTCTGCACACTGTACAATATAAATGTATACCCTCATCTGGAAAAGGTTTAACGGTGGGTCCTCCGGCTTAAGCCTCAGGGAAGCCTAAAGGTGGAGGCCTAATGAGGGATGGTGAACTTCGTAATAGTTCTCTATTACGAACGTGTGGTCCGGTACACCATTTAATAAAAATATTGAAATGAAGCTTTCTCCAGGATTATCCCTGTAACTAATAATTCACCTGGCGGCAGATGCTCTGGTTAATTAATCATGGTAGCACCTGCATTGGGGTCCCATGAGTCATATTCCGAGAAGTACTGTCCTGCATCCACATCATAGTACCAGGCCACCCATCCATGGGTGATTTCATCATCATATAAATAGTAGACTGGGCCCCGTATGCGATGGCCTGGTGCAGCCCCCGGTGGACGGGCTGAGTCTGTCCCGGAATCCTCCCCCATATCCACCGAATAATCTACAGCAGGTTTCCTATTGAGGGTATCACTATCTGATGATATGGGTGAATCCCCTTTGTGTTGAACCTCTTCGAAAAGTATCCCTGCCATTAAAGGCCACTGCCCCCACCATGATGAAACATAACACAAGAAGAACCCTTGCTCCCCTATCCAAAAAAATCACCCCGTATAACATAAACTGGGTTCATGGAGCAGTGCTGTTTGAGCAATTTATCCACGCATTCCTACCAGCAGATTCCCTGTCTTCACAGGACGTCCCCTGATCCATTCACGGTCCTGATACCGGGTTTATGTATGTAGAATCCTCATTCAGCGCCTTCGATATAGATTATGGACTATTACTATATATTAAAGTTTTTTTATATTATCATCAGAGGTGCTTCAATATTTTGATTCAGGGGGAATATCAGTGGATAAACTGACAAAAATATTGATTGTAGTTTGTCTTGTTCTCTTTGGGGCGCTTTCATTTATGGCGGGTATGATGCTCAACGTTGAGGTGGATTCACAGAATAATTCCTTCAGTTATGATGTTAACACAATAAAGAACCCGACCTCATCCAATAACGAAAGCATTGACAGAATCAAGCCAATGCCAGAGAACTGGGTGGACCAATCAAGGTGCCCCTACTGTGGGGCTCCCTTCTCGTACAGTTATGATGTTCCATGGTACGAGAAGGACGGAATAATGTACGAAAAAAGATACAGGGAATATGAGTGCGGGCATATTATTTTCATGGGAACTGATTATGTACGGATATATCTATGGGACGAAGAGGCCCGGCAGGAAATCCGGAAAGAGGCCATGAAGTATCGGGGAAGACCTCCTAAAGCCATCTAATCCAATATCAGATTTTTAAACTCCAGATCTCAAAGTTCCGGTTAGTTTTTATGTCCCGGATTCATGGAGAACTATTAAATTGGCCGCTCAGTATTCATGAAATATAAGAAAAAGCCAGAAAGTTGTGGAGAACAGGAAAACCATCAATAGAGCCAGTCCCTGTATTCAGGGTTTTCCTTCATGTCCTGGTACAGCCAGACCATCCTGTCAAGGTACCACAGCTTGCCAAGGTAGACCATTGCAAATCCAGGTAAGAGCGGCCACACCTCCAGGCGGTAGACACCCCAAACAATGGGGACCGTCCCGGTGGCTGCTATGAGGTTCAGTATGACCGGGACCCTCCTGTGATGCTCGGGTACAGGGATCCTATCACGGTTCAACCAGACCCTCTCACCGAGAACCGACCTGGATGCCCAGCTGTCCGTAGATTCCGGTCTTTTAAATATCCTGGGATTCAGATAGGTCCAGAGGACCGCGAGGGTTACCGGTATGATAGCCCACCAGCCCAGCCACTCCCTGCTCCAGAACGCTGCAACAAGAAGGGGCAGTGCCGTGAGTCTTGTCCAGACACTCCATGGATTTGCATGCCTCAACCATGTTTCCTCATCCATCCGGAAGGCCGAGGATATTCTCTCCTCAAGGGTCATATAAATATCTATGGAGTTCATTCCTATCAAATGTTTCCCCCCTCAGATACAGTGACAGTACATGTCAGATGCCAGCCACCGTATTCCATTCACCTCCATGGTTTAACTGCTAGGTCCTCTCCCTGTACTGGAGTTCCCTGAAGGGCACCAGTATCTCTGTCCCCCCTTTCTCCTCATCTACAAGTATCTTCAGGTCACCCTCAAGCTGCTCCACAAGGATCCTTACAAGTTTCAGGCCGGTGCCTTCCCCCTCCCCACTGAACCCAATGCCATCATCTGCAAAGCGCATGTGGTACCCCGATTCCCCCTCATCTATCTCAATGTGGACCTCTCCCTTCCCCTCAGGGAATGCATGTTTTATGGCATTTGTCACAAGCTCATTCACCATGAGGCAGAGGGGCATTGCTGTTTCAAGGTTGAGTCTGAGGTCAGCCCTGATATTGAATCCCACACCATGTGCACCCAGCAGGGATTTGAGGTGCTCTGTCATCCGGGAGATGCATGATTCGATGTGTACACTGCTGTAGCCATCAGTGCTGTAGAGTGACTCCTGTATTATGGTCATGGCCCTCACCCTGGTCTGGGTAGCCAGGAGCGCCTCCTTTACCGGGCCATCTGCATCCTGAAGCTGGATGTTTATGAGGCTTGTGATTATCTGAAGGTTGTTCCTGACCCTGTGCTGAAGTTCCCTCAGCAGCGCCTCCTTCTCCCTGAGGGATGACCGCAGGTCCTCCTGTACCTCCACAAGCCCGCTTATATCCATCAGGGATATGATCCCACCATCATCCAGGGGTATGGCCCATCCCGTGAAGTACCTCCCACCTGACCTGATGGTTCCTATGGGCTGTGGAAGATCCTTACCCTCCAGGTTTTCCCTCCACAGTCTCCTGAGGTCCAGTTCCAGGTTCTTCATCGCGGTGTTGCTGTGCAGGACTTCCCCGTTACGGTCCAGGACCGCCACCGCCTCCTCAAGGTTATCCACAACATTCCTGAAGAACCTCCACATCCTCTGGCTTTTCCTCTGATTTTTTATTCTCTCATAATCCACCACGTTGAGTTTGTAGGCTGTGAATGTTATTATTACAATTAAAAGTGCCAGGTTCAGGGTGGCCAGGAAGACATCGGCAGAGAATGGTATGTGGCTGCTGCCGCTGATTACTATGAATGACGTGAGGGTCAGGGACCCTATCACGATGGGTATCAGCATCCTCCCGGTGTAGCCCCCGATCCTCCCTGAATAGAGTGGCTCCACAACACCATGGGATGGGTGGGTGCTGAGGAGACCTATGGCCAGGAACACCATCATTGCAGCAGAGGTTATGCATGCCCTGAAATGCGGCTCTGTTTCCGTAATCCCTGTAATCTCTGATAGGAACAGTGCATATGCCACTGTACCCGCAGTGTAACTGATTATCTGGGCAGCCGAGTATCTTTCAATTGAAAAAAGGATCACTGCAGTGGAGTATGATATGATTATCATGGATGTTACTGTCCATGCCTGAGGGTGGAGGGGCTGGCTACCTCCAGAGAACTGGATGGCCAGGACCATCAGTGATAGAACGAGGGATGTTACTTTCCTAGAAGCCTTCAGGGCGAGTATGGCGGCGGCCAGGAGAATGAAGCTCATGAATATGGTCGGGTCCTTATCAAGGAAGGGTCCAACCTTGGGTGTCTGGAGTGCCCCGGTTAACCATAGAATCAGTGCCATGACGGATATTGTGAGTACAGAAATGCTCATTGAAAGTGTTATCTTTTCATCGAGGGATTCTGGTCTTAATAAAGCTGCAGAGCCCATTTCAATCACCTTTCTGATCTATAAACATGATATAATAAATATTTTTTCGAAAAAATCTTTAAATGGAATATCTGGGGGAACTGACAGGATAATAACCATTTTAAGGCCTGCCGGCGGAGATTCGGTGTTTCACGTCCGGCGAGTACCGGCTTCTTATGTAACTCAAAGGTCACGGTTACATAAGAAACACCTTCAGCAGCAAAAACACTGAGTTTATGGTCATTTAATTGTGATCTGACTGCAAACAGAAGTTACTGCAGATGGACGGGCGGGAAAATAACGGATAAAGAATCTGAAGTCTCAAAGATAGAAACAGAAGAGAGAATGATTCCAGATAATGTCAGTTATTTTTTAAATTTCAATTTATAAGTTAAAAACATTTTTTGAAGTAGTCAGATTCAATAATTAATTATGAGTTAATTAAATTGACATCTAAATTTCAAATAGAAACTTTTAATTATATAAACATTCAATTATGCTGTAATTATTGAACAAGTTAATAATAAAACAGAACAGTTAATGAATAAGGTGATATAATATGTCTTCAGATGATGACGGAAAAACTGGCAGATTACGTGGATGGTGGAGTAAAAGGAGCAGTTACAGCAGAAAGGGTATCATAATCCTCGGCATAATACTCTGGGTATGCATCACCTACTCACTGGGTTACAGCGAGGGGGTGGACTCTGCCACAGAAATGGACGATGAAAGATTTCATGTGAATATCGTAAATTACACCATAACTCATGATCATGACGGTATTTACAATATCACCTTTGAGATTCAGAACAACTATGAAGAAACCGTGTTTGTTGATGATATCAGCATAACAGGTTTTAACTCAAGTGAAGAT
Organism: Methanothermobacter thermautotrophicus str. Delta H; assembly: GCF_000008645.1. Taxonomy (NCBI): domain Archaea; kingdom Methanobacteriati; phylum Methanobacteriota; class Methanobacteria; order Methanobacteriales; family Methanobacteriaceae; genus Methanothermobacter; species Methanothermobacter thermautotrophicus. The sequence goes on along the minus strand of NC_000916.1, from coordinate 226,367 downwards.
CGTTTGCATGGGTGGGCTTTTGGGTATTATGTACTCCCCCCTGGTAAGAAGACCAGAATCGAAGGGATCATCTGGGAGGAACATCCCAACATTCTTACTGTTGGACTTCAAACACAAGCACACGTTTTTTAGAGGACTTAAGCTTTGATTGACTTAATAAGGTGATTTAATGTCTTCAGATGTTGATGATGGAAAAACTGGCAGATCAGGTGGATGGTGGAGTAGAAGGAGTACCTTTACAAAGGCAACCCTGATCATAATATCCTTACTAATAGTGGGATTCCTCAGTTTTGTGTTGGGTCATATTAATGGGTCGTCAGCTGTCGATGAGGTCATCGAGAGTAAAGCCCAGGTAGAGGTCCTCAACTACACTGTCTTCTCAGATTACACTGGAGACTATGTTGTGAAAGGGGAGATCCAGAACAGATACAGCTCAGCCATGCATATCGATTATGTCTGGGTCAAGGGATTTAACAGTGATGGAGATCTCATAGCCATTGGAATGGCTCCGGTATTCAGAGGGTCATCCCTCATAAACACCCTGGGACCAGGTGAAAGGGCCTATTTTGAAACAACAGACTGGAGCTTCGATGAGGGCTACGGACCTGAGGATGTGGTATTCTTTGGTATCACGGCCCGTGGTAACCTGTTAACTCCATCAGGAAAGTTCTGCACTTGAAATGGATGGTGAGCTGATATCCCTTTTTTATTTTTCTTATATTGTCCATTCAGACTATGAAGACACTCAGTGCCTCCTGAATAACCCTGATATTACCATCTTCACTTTATTCAGATTTATGATGTCAGATCCATCTTCAGGATCATCTGCGGACTCACTTCCAGATACAGAGAATCCAGAGTTATTTAAAATATCAAAAAGATCCTCCCTCTCCTCCAGTAAAGCGTTAAAATCCTCATTATCCCTCAATAAGTCTTTAAGTGATTCATTTTTCATCAAAAGTCCGGTTCCGATTAGATATGCGAATATATGGCGGCGTTCTTCAGAATCAGATTCCATGATTTCGTCAGTGATATCAGCACCATCCCATAACCTCTGAATGGTCATCAGAATCCTGCTCCTCTCTGTGACCTCCCCTGGAAGTTTTATGTCCTCCTCAGTGAGATAACCATCAAGAACCAGTGACTCAATGAAACCCGCCATGGAATCACATGATGCGCCCTCAATGAGGAACTTCAGCATGGTCGCCGGAGGTAAATCAGGATCAGTGAGGGTCATGCCAAAGACTTCATGGAATTTTCTCCTGAACTGCCCCTCAATGGGGTCCCTGTTGATGTAAGAAAAGTTTTCCAGCTGGGGCATTACCTCCTCAACTGAGGAGGGTGGCTCCATGGAATCAACCAGGAGCGACAGCCGGTAGGCTGCATTGATATCCTCCCTTGAAACTCTTTCATCACAGTTCTCCAGCCATCTCTCATAGGTTGAAACGGGATGTAAAAGCCCTGCTGATTCGCCCGGGCAATCAACTGTTCGGTTATACAGGTCAACAGAAACAGGGTTCCCTCCATAGGGCATTTCCTCCTGGAATCCGAGTATTTTAAGGGGATAATGGTAGAGGCTGCCTCCATCAAAGGCTGAATCCCATCCAAGGTTGACCTTCAGTTCATCCGGGATGTAGAAGAGAACCTCATCCAGCAGTTCTGATACATCAGAGGGTTCACCGGCTAAAAGCAGAGGTGGGCAGTCCCTGATCCCTGAAGCCATCTTAAAAAGGTATGATGTTATCTTCAGTTTAAGGTCATCGGACAGTGGGGGGCGCATATCCCCGGGGGGAGAATAACCTGAAATCTCTATAGCCTCAATGTTACCGCTATTCCTGTCAACGATTCCTGAGTTTAAAAGGTCTTCGATCCCATTAAATACATGGCCTTTCACGATATCAAAGAGTTCAAGGGGTGTTTGAGCCATCATCCAGATTTCAGGCGGGAATAAAAATCCATGGCACAGGAAGAGGCCTCCCCTCCCAAAGACATCCCTCTCCTCAGGAAGGTCAGTGAGGTAAAGGATTGCAAGATAATCCATATCATCTATCTTCCTGTAAAAAACCGTTAATTTATCTCTAAAGCCATCTATCTGTGGCTTGTGTATCATTCTCTCCATTTCATAAAGGTCTTCCCTTGAAATAAGATCCACAGGATAGAAGACTGTGTGAAAATCCCTTATATTCCATGGAGATTCTTCAGGTGGCACCTTGGTGTATACAAACTGGTATATTTCCATGAACACCTACCTCCTCCTGATTTTGCCAATAAAACTCCTGACACCCTGTGCTGATTCACGGGAGCATGCGCTCCTCATTGCAAAGACGAGTGGATTGATGACCCCCTTTGGGTGCTCCGGTTCAAGTTTCGTGACCAGGGTATCCCCCACTGGACTGGCACCTGTTGATGAGATCAGTGTATACTTAACACCTTTAAAATTGTTTTCAGCCAGATTAACAAATCCTCCACAGCCCTCACTTCTCAGCCATTCCCTTATCCTCTCAGAATAGTTATCAAGGGCACTGAATCTGGCCTCCAGGTCATCATTCATCCACCAGTTACATGAAGATTCGTTTAAAAATTTATGGAGGTCCTCAGGGAGGATGTCAATCTCATCGGCCTTTGTCAGAAGCACAACCATTTCCTGCTTATCTGAAAGGTCAACATGCATCTTCTCATAGACCCCCCTTATGTATATATCAAGGAGACGCTCCATTTCAAAACTCACATCACCCATATCACACTCACCAAGGCCGCTCTCACTGAGGCTTATGAGAAAGAACACCGTGTCGGCATGGGCAACGAATCTTCCCATATCGGTTATCTTTTCGGCGCTTTCATAAACCCTTCCCGCCGTATCATAGAAGCTGAGGAAGATGTCACCCATGGATGGAACATTCTGCAGATGTATGAGGGCGGGTCTGGGAAAATTTTCAGGTGTGCTCGCTGGAAGCCTTGAGTTTTCAAATTTCCTGACATCTGAATATTTTATTTTATGGGTGTGGTCATCACAGGTGCGCCATGAGAAGTTCCTCCATATATCCCTGTTTGAAAGGACCCTCAGGGTATAAAAGAGGCTTGTAAGATAAACCGTCTTTCCGTGACCCGTGAATCCGACAAGACCTATCCTGGCCCTTGAGTTAAGGGGGTCAACATAATCCTTTGGGAGTGCCTCCTGACATTCCCTGCAGCAGTAGCCGATCCCCGGTTTGAGTTCAGGTCTGGTCTCATTCAGGCAGTAGGGACATCTAAGATCCATCACCCAGCCTCCTTCTGAGTTCCTCCCAGAATTCAACATCAAAGATTCCGGTCATGTAAACACCATCTGCACCTACTTTGAGTTCAGCTTCCATTTCAGAACAGGCCATCACCCTGTCCCTGAATTCAGCATAGCGTTCTGTAAGAAAATAAACATCCTGATTTGTGCTTCCACGCCAGAGCAACGGCGCACTCTTTTCCTCAATGTAAGGGCCGTCTATGAGCACATCTACAAATTCAAGGAGCTCGAGCCCGCCCTCTATGTTCCCTTTAAGGATTTCATCCATTTCATATCCTGTGAAGCATACCACTGTGAGGCCCATCGACTTAACAGCCCCGGCAAGCTTCACCAGCTCCATGGCCTGGGCGAGGGGTTCGCCACCGGTGAAGGTCACCCCCTCTATTTCATCCCTGAGATCCCTGATCATATCAACCAGCCGGGCAGTTTCAATGAGATGGCCGCCATCCTCATCATGGAACTCCGGATTCAGACACCCCCTGCAGCGGATGGGACACCCCTGAAACCATATGACAAACCTTCTTCCAGGACCATTAACCCTTGAGGATATAAGAAACCTGCCAACCCTCAGTTTACCCATAATATACCTCCATGATTCCAGTACAGATTCAGTACCTCCTAAACCAGGACGTAGAGATACACCATCATCCCCCATAAATAATTCAGCACCCACTGCAGAATTCACACGGACACACCACCATCATCCCCTTACAACCCTGAATCCAATCATGCCCTGAACCATGTCCATTTTAACCTCCTTGAGTTCTTCTGGGGCCCATGTATTTGGGAGAAGACTGTGAAAGGGTTTTCCAGCGACCCTATTCTCAATTCCATGGATCCTCTCAAAAATTCCCTCCCTCATAAGGGGACAGAGACCGGCTTCCAGCCAGTGAAGAACCGGCTCCGGGGATCTACCATTGCAGATCATTTTAAGAGCAGGGGATACTTCAGCTATACCCTCAGATAGTTCAAGAAGGGCCTTCCATTCATCCAGGGTGGGCAGTCTGTATTCAGGTCCGAGGTAGCCGAGGAAGTCCTCAATAACATCAAGATCCAGACCCGTGATGAATAACTCCCATACCCTATCACCCGGGTTCCTCAGCTCCTGCGGGGATTCAATTCCAGGACCCCCCTGTACCACTCATCGGTGTAGTCAGAGCCCTCATCATCCACAAGGAAACGTTCAAACTGGTACTTGCTGACAGGGAACAGGCCGATGGAATGATCCCAGCTGTCCAGCTGGATCAATGGAAATCCTGTTCGATCAAATACTATAGAATAATGCGAATAGATCATCATCAACCCTCTCGTATGGTTCCACGTCCTTCAGGTACTCCCATCCACCATCATCCTTCAGACGGTAAATCTTACCCTCCGCGGTTATTATCTTCCCATCCTCCAGGGGATATGCATGGGCATCTGCCAGTGAAATGTATTCATCTCCCCTGAAGAGGATGCATCTGCCTGCGGGCAGTCCCCTTAAAATCAGGTCCCCGGAGGGGCATGTCATGGTATCAAAGGCGTGTTTTTCACCGCAGCTGGGGCATTTGAAGTCCCTTTTCTCTGTGGCGGATCTGATGATGTCCCTCAGATCATCAGGGATCTTATTCCATTTCTGATCAAACCAGGGCCTTTCCTCCTTAAAACCTACCCTCTCTGTCAGTGACCCCCTCTGACGTCTTATATTGAGTTCTGGAACTCTGTCCTTACAGATTGCTGCAAGGTGGATTTTTAAAGGCTCAGATGATGGTTCAATATTCAGGAGGAAGTCCCCATCCCTGAACACTATCTCTGATGATCTGAATGGCTCAACACTGTAACGCAACGGGACAAAGCCATCACCGGAAACAAAAACCTCGGTAGGCTCATTGTTTAGGAGGGGAGCTATCTGGAGGTTGATGTTTGATCTGCCGATAACCCTGTAGGGGCCTTCAATGTCCCCATCACCCATGTTGATGAAGACCAGCCTCTCAGGGACATCCGTACCCTCCCAGTCCTCAATATCAATGGGGACCCGTGATGAAACAAGGATTATGATACCTGTGAATTTTTCCTCATTGAGTTTCTCAAGGACCGGGTTTATTAGAAGGGGTCTGTTCCTGCCCCTGCTGAGACATCGCGGACCATCTCTCCGGAGGTCCCCGGAGGTTCTGATGGCTTCGTGTTCCCTCTGGCCAGGGAAGTAGACCCTGTTAACCCTCCCCGGGAAGGAATCGATAACTTCAGCTGAAACCTTCATTATATCCTCCCAGAGGACCGGTGATGGCTCAAGCACAAGGACCAGGGGCGTTGTCAGGTTCACCTCACAGTAAAGGTTCATGATCTCCGGCATCTGATTACATCCCCATCAACATATACTTCGAAATTTATATCTGACATTCCCCTCTCCTCTGCAAGGAGCAGCTGGTCAGCCACTATGTTCCCTATTTCATCTTCAAGGGCATTTACAAGACCTCTGCCCCCGAACTCTGATATTGAATCTCCATACTTCTCAAGGAAATATCCAGTTAATTCCCCGGAGAGGTGGAGCCGGTGCCCCCTGCCTGCGAATTTGTCGCGGAAGTTCTCTGAAATGTCCTTGAGTTTGTTTTCAATTATGTTCACCTGGTAATCTGATTTTTTCAGGTAGTTGAAGGCTATTATATGTGAGCCTATCCTGTTAAGAAGTTCTCTTCTTGATATCTCATGCATGAAGAACTCTCTAACACTGCGCGTGAAGTGTTCCCTCACCCTTCTCTCCCTTTCAGAGTCAGAGAGATCGCTGTCATTTATTATTTCATCAAGTTTCCTCTGTTCAGATGTGGTGTTTCCCCTGCTGTCCACGGTTCTGGTCCCGATGTTGGATGTGAATATTATCACGCTCTCTGTGAAGAAGACCGTCTGTCCCCTGCTGTCTGTGAGGCGTCCATCATCAAGGATCTGAAGGAATATATCCATTATCTTGGGGTGAGCCTTTTCGATCTCATCAAAGAGGATGACCGAGAATGGTCTGTTCTTTATGGCGTTGGTGAGCTGTCCTCCCTGTTCATATCCAACATAACCTGGAGGAGAACCTATGAGCTTTGATACTGTGTGCTCTTCCTTGAATTCACTCATGTCAAACCTTAAAAATGCTTCCTCCGTATCAAACAGGTACTCTGCCAGTTTTTTGGCCAGGAATGTTTTACCAACACCTGTAGGCCCTGCGAAGAAGAACGTTGCCTTTGGTTTTGACTGTCCCCCCGATGAAAGGCCCACGACACCTGAACGTGCCTTCTTTATTGCATTCACTATCTCCCTGACCGCATGATCCTGTCCGACAACCCTCTCCAGAAACCAGTTCTCTGCCGAGTCCAGAAGCCCCTTTGGAGGCCCTGTGAGTGGTATCCTGCTCCATGGATCCTCTTCGGTACCTATACGGTACCTGTTAACTATTTTTCTCAGCATTGAAGAGGAGACTTCCTGGTTCTCATCAATTTCTTCCAGGACGTCGCTGAGGATGTTTTCGAGGTCCTTCATGTAGAGGCCCTCTGTGATGTTGGAGAGTAAGTCTATCTGATCGGATGGGATGCTTGCTGAGGCCAGTGTTGTGGAATAGTAAAGGTGTCTCTCTGCTCTGTCAGGGAGGGGTATCTCCATCACTGCTACACGGGGCGAGTTCGTATAGTACTCAACCGGGATCATCGTGTCCCTGAGGGCGATCATTATGAGGCGGTTGTTTTCAGATATGTTCTCTATTATCTTCTGTATGAGCGTCACAAGTTCTGCTGTGGGTTCAGAGTACATTCCATCTGGAGCGTAGCCTGTGATCTTGTCGATGTAATTTATAATAAAGATCTTTTTCTCATCAATGGAGGTTATTTCGTCCTCCAGCCATCTGTGGAGTACGTCACTGACTCTGTCCTGGCTTTCGGTTTCCCTTATCTCTGGCTGGTCCCCATTGAGTGGTGTGATCCTTTCAAGTGACCACATGGGGGAGTGGCCCCTCCCTTCATGGTCAAAGAATGAACCCCAGCTCACTGTCTTATCGTATCCAAGTTCCCTGCCGGTCCTGTTGATAAGGTCTGTGAGGCCCCTGACGAGGTTTCCTTCCTCGGTGAGGTATGCGGTGTCCCTTATGTTTCCGTGGATTATGAGTACCTCTTTCTGATTCAGCAGTCTTTTAAGGTTATCCTGCCATACTGCCATGGATCAACATCTCCATCATATCCTTCTCATGCGACTTTCTGGAAGCCTCTTTGCTTTCTTCTCCTTTAAGACTGGTTTATTCCTGGGTCCTCCCTGGTTCCCTTCGAATTTTGTCCGGATACCATATTCCTGGAGTTTCTCTGAGAATCTGTCGAACTGTTCATAACAGGCTCCATCTTCAGCTGAAAATGGTGATTCAACATCTATTCTGTCCATGGTAAGTGAAAAGCGCATCTTTCCCGCGGAATATGATTTCAGCTCATATATGAGGGGGCTGGATGGGTCCTTATCATCCTCAAGGTATGGTTCTGAAACTTCCTTCCAGCCCATCCTTTCAGCGACCTCTTTAACGGAAGAGAGAACATGCCTGCGCATCCTGTCGTTTGATTCGAGTTTCTCGGCTTCCTCGATGAGGTCTCTCAGTTCATCTTCAAGACCTGGAATCCTGGTTTCGGCCCCGCTGAAGTCCCCCCTTTTCACGGCCTCCATGGCCCTCTCAATCTTCTCCCTGAACCTCTCTGAATCCGAAGACTTCCACTTCTCAAGAAGGTCCTTTTTCCAATTAAATCCTGCATTGATACTCTCAAGTTTTAACATGACCCTCCTTTCCCTTCTGGCCTTAACCTTTATATCGACCACGGTCCCCAGCAGTTCCCTGGCCATCTTCTCAGTACGTTTGAGGTCACTCTCAATTTTCTGGAGTTCGTTGCTGTTCATCGTGCTGTCGATATATACATCCGTGGCCCCATTAATCCAGGATTTCACCCCCGCAATTTCAGGAGACCTCTTCCATGCCCCATCAGGAATTTCATCCAGGTTTCTCAGTATCTCCGACTTCAGACCCTCAATCCTGGTCCTTGAACTGGCTATACCCGATAATGCCATCTCCCTTGCCTGAATCTCCCTTTCAAACTCAACCGGCGAGAATTTAAGTCCACTCATAGAATCACCATAAATTAACTGAACCACATTATGGTATGATTATACTTTAATTGTTTTTAACTTTATTTATAAAATGATGATTAGTTAACTTTATTAGATGAATGAAATTTAATCTAATCATCACACTGTAAAAGTTGAGGGTGGTGTCTATGGAAGGAGAGGATACCTGCGCTGGCTGTCTATTTCTGATTGTAATCCTTTTTGTATCCTATCTAATAATATCATGGATAGGTGTGTGGGGTTATCTGGCCCTGATAGCCATCATTGTTCTCTTATTGTTCTTGGTAGGTATTTCAGGCTCCCCTGATCAGCAGGAGCATCCCGGAACCCATGCTTCCGCCAAAACAGTGCCGCCCATAAATGGTGATATGATCGCCCTGAATGGCTTGAGGGACGGACTTGACCCTGAGAGCCCTGAATACGGGGATGTAATTAAAAAGATCACTGGATACCTCAGGGACTCCTCTGATCCAGAGGTGAGGGCCAGGGCCGCAGATTACCTTGGAGAGACAGGGGACGCCGTGGTCCTTGATGCACTGAGGGAAGCCCTCAACGACCCCCATGAAACTGTCAGGGTAGCTACCAGGAAGGCCATTGAGAAACTGAAGAAGGCTCAGAGGCCCCTGAAGGATAATTACGGGACACTGATATGCGGGAGGGACCTCTTCAGACCAAAGAAAATCCACACCCGGGAGGGCCAGTTCGTGGTCTGCCGCGTCTGCGGTCACTCAAAGTTCCTTGAGGATGGTGTAAAGGAGGTTGTGGGTATAATCGGTGATGCTGAATACTCATGGAGACAGGAAGACAGGTTATTCATCAGCATGTGGGATGAGAAAACAAAAAATGCGAGAAACGCAGACATCGACACCCTCTGGATCACCGAAGCAGATGACCTTAACTATGGCTGGGCCATAGATGCTGTATATCAGAAACTCCAAAATGATGTGACAAGGGCAAAGCCAATCAGCGAAATACCTGTGATCATAAAGGGTGTCCCTGAACTATCTGAAGAAGAAATTGAAATCCTCCAGAACTTTGGAGGAATAAAAAATGGGATCTGATGAGATTCAGGATCCCTACACGGGTGTCCTATCAGCTGTTTCTGATACACTCTGGATTGGCTAGCATCTGCAGATGTAACGCCCTCCTTCCTGGCCATCTGATTCTTTAGGGTCTCAAAGTCCCTGCGGTAATAAGCTGATGGTGCGGTGATCTCTGCAGAAGCTTCATATTACTTTAAGCATCCTTTGAGATCCCTGTTTCTGGTGAAGGCACTCCCTGCGTGACAAGGTTTATATACTGTGTGGTACAAGGTACTGTGTGCAGCACATATATGTGCCATATCATGTGAGGGATCATCCAATGAGCAGTGTCTGTGAAAGATTTGAAAGGGAGCTGAGGCGCGGCGCAATACAGCTTGAAGTGATCTGTCTACTTGAAAATGAGAGATACGGATACGAAATTGTTAAAAAACTCAAAGAATCCGGATTTCGCGTCGAGGAAGGAACCCTATACCCCCTCCTTAGAAGACTTGAAGGGGAGGGAATCCTCAGCAGCAGGTGGAGCACGGACGACACACGACCAAGGAAATACTATACTGTGACAGATTACGGGAAGAGAGTCAGAAAAAAGTGGCTTGAACTCTTCAGATCAATAAACAGGTCCCTTGAAGACCTTACGGAGGTTGATCAATGAATAAAGTTGATGAATTCATAGCAGCTGTGACCAGAAGGATGCCCCCTGAGGAGAGGGAGGAGGTTGCACGTGAACTGGAAACACATATACTTGACAGCGCAGAGGCGATAGCAGCCAGCAGAAAAACCAGCGTGAATGAGGATGTGATCCTGGAGGCCATTTCACGTATGGGATCCCCCGAAAAACTTGCGAGAATGTACCCATCAATCAGAAAATGGAAACTGGAGGGAATCGTCGATGGTGGGATCTGTGCAAGGTGCGGGACCTGTGCAGTGATATGTCCCAACAACATCCTGACATTCAATGGCAGACCCGAACTAACAGAGGAATGCCTGAGAAATGGTCACGGGATGTGCTTCGAGGTATGCCCCCGGGTGTCATCAGGCAAATACCAGATAGGGATACGTGAAAACTTCAGGGAGGAGATCCTCTACGGAAGGGGCACTGCCAGGGGGCAGGACGGTGGAGTGGTAACATCCTTCCTGAGGTACCTCATGGAGAATGACCGGATAGACGGCGCCATAGTTGTGGGTCATGAAAAATGGAAACCAGTATCGCTGGTTGTCCAGAGCACAGATGACCTCGAAGCAACGAGCGGTTCAAAGTACAGCATATCAACCCTTGAAGCACTTAAAACAGCATCAGAACTTGGCCTTGAGAGTGTGGCGGTTGTTGCGCTGCCATGCCAGATCAATGGACTGCGTAAGCTTCAGTACTTCCCATACCTTGCAAAGCATGACCCTGAACTTGGAAGGAGCGGCAGACCCGTGAAGCTCCCCGAGATAAGGTACCTCATAGGCCTCTTCTGCACAGAGAAATTCGAATACACTGACCTCAGGGAGGCACTCATGGATGAGGGCATTGATATCAGCGAAGTCAAAAAGTTCGACATCCGAAGAGGTAAAATGGTTGTCCATCTCGATGGAGGTGAACGCACCATTGAACTCAGCAGGATAGGGCTCTGTGATGGCTGCAGGCTCTGCAGGGACTTCGATGCTGAACTTGCAGACGTCTCCATAGGCTCTGCCGGAAGCCCTGATGGGTACTCAACCGTCATAATAAGGACAGATAGGGGTGCTGAAATCAGGGAGGCCCTGGATCTGCTGGAGGGCGCAGACAGGGAGGCCATCGAAAGGCTGAGGAAACTGAAGCTAAAAAGATTCAGAAGGGAAATTGAGAAAAGAAGAGAAAACGGTGATTACATATCCTTCTACTGGACCTCAGATCACCCGGGGGTCTCAGAGAGGGCTGATGGAACATACTTCATAAGGATAAGGGCACATCCAGCAGGATGGTACAGCCCCGACAGAATCATGGACATCGTTCAGGTGGCAGAGAAATACGGTGCAAGGATCAAAATCACCAACAGGGGATCCTATGAACTCCACGGAATAAATGGCTTTGATGTTGAAGACGCCGTCAATGAACTGAACTCCGCCGGTCTCCTCACAGGTTCAGAGGGCCCCCTTGTAAGGGCAACCCTCGCATGTCCGGGTAAGGAGAACTGCGGAACGGGGATCATAGACACAGAGGAGATCTGCACCGCAATCGAGGAACGGTTCAGGGAGAGACCAGCCCCCTACAAATTCAAGATAGCTGTAAGCGGATGTCCTAACAAGTGCATGAGGCCCCAGATACATGACATTGGAGTGGTGGGTGTCGAATTTCCCGTAACCTCTGAGGATCTCTGCAATGGCTGCGGAAGATGTGAAGAGGTCTGCAAGGTTGAGGCAGTCAGCGTAAGGGGGGAGACATCCTACACCAGCTATGACCTCTGTGTGGGCTGCGGGAAGTGCATAAAATCATGTCCGCACAGCGCAAGGGAGGTTAAGGATAAGGGTTATGTGCTCTACATTGGCGGTAAAGCTGGAAGAGAACTCAGGGAGGGTCTGAGCATGCGCATTGATGATCCCGGTGAAATACTTGACTGCATAGACGCCGTCCTGGATGTGTACGGGAGTTGCGCAGATAAGCCCCAGAGGGAGAGGCTTGCAGCCACAATGAAACGTCTGGGGGAGAATGAATTCATGTCAGAGGTCATGATGGTACTGAACCAGAAAAAATAAAAGAGAGGGTTTATGTTATCCTGACACTGCTGAGTATGGCCTCAAGGGTTGCAGTATCAGATAGTGGGCCCTCATACATGAAGGCATAGCCACTGGTCCTGCTGAGCTTCAGGTAAACGAAGGTGGTGCGCGTTGTTGAGTCCGTGGCTGTTACCACTGCAGCGTTACGCCCCGCTATACTGCGTATCTCTGCAGATGTAACACCCTCATTTTTAGCCATCTGATTTTTTACTGTCTCGACGTCCTTGAGGTAGTAACCTGATCGTGCCGTGACCTTTGCAGCGGCAAAATCATGACTGCTGTTACCCACATAGACTATAACATCCTTTGAAATTCCGGGTTCCTTTGTGAAGGCACTCTGGGCATTCTCAGGGTTAAATGTCTCCCATGCCGCAGGATAGGTGAAGTTCAGTGTTCCCTCAGAGAAACTCTTATACTGGGGTTCCTCACTCACACAACCCTATACAAGCACCGTTGCGGCCACAAGAACCAGAAATAAAATCTTCTTCATAATTAACCTCCCTAATAATTATTGTCAGTGACTGGATTTATAATTTTCGCGAGGTTGACCTGAGTGCTCCCATCTCCTATCAAGGCAGTAGCTGATGCCGGTCCCGAATCAGAGCCATAACATATAAACATAGGATGAGGCAGTTCCCGCAAACAGAGCCATAACATATAAACATAGGATGAGGCAGTTCCCGCAAACAGAGCCATAACATATAAACATATAAATACTCCTCCAGTGAAAGATTAGGAACTATAAAGGGTTAACCCCAAAGTATAAGCAACCCCATGATAAAAGATTCATGATCTGAAGAATTGATTTTAGGTTGATAACCATGAAGGTTAAGGAATGGTGTATGTTCTGTGGGGAATGTGCAGGTGTATGCCCACGGAACCTCATAGAGGTTAGGGAGACATCCCTCAAATTCAGAGAGGATGAGTGCAGGGAATGCAACATATGCATACAGGTGTGCCCGGTCAGGGCCCTTGAGAGGTGATCATCATGGTGACTGAAGTGGATGTACTTGTAATCGGAGCCGGACCAGCCGGTTCAACCGCAGCAAAACATGCAGCCCTTGGAGGAGCCGATGTACTCCTTATAGACAAGAAATCAGAGATAGGAGCCCCGAAGAGGTGTGCTGAGGGCGTGTCCATAGGGGGCCTTGAATCCCTGGGTATAGAGCCAAACCCCCGCTGGATCACAAAGAAACTCGACGGTGTCCGCATGGTTTCACCAAACGGCACCGATGTATGGTTAACATCCGATAAGGTCGAGCTCCCTGAGGCAGGTTACATCCTTGAGAGGAAGGTCTTCGACAAATTCATGGCCATGGACGCTGCAAGGGCCGGCTCCAGGATAATGGTGAAGACCATTGCAACCGGAATGGAGAGGACCGATGACGGCTACCTTGTAAGTGCAGAGTGCATGGGAGAGAAATTTGAGATAAAGGCCAGGATAGTCATCGCTGCAGATGGACCCGAATCAAGGGTTGCAAGGTGGGCCGGCCTCAACACAGCCACAAGGCCGAAGGATATGGAGTCAGCGGCCCAGTTTGAGATGGTCGGTGTTGAGATGGAGGACAACAACTGTATAGAGTTCTACTTTGGAAGCGTTGCTCCTGGCGGTTATGCCCTGGATATTCCCGAAGGCGATGACATCGCCAATGTTGGCCTTGGGGTTCTTTCAACAGAGACCGATAAGAGCGCCTATGAGCACCTCCTTGAGTTCGTTGAATCATGCCCTGCCACCAGGAACGCGCAGCCGGTTGAACTCAACATTGGAGGTGACCCGGTTGGTGGCATGCCAAAGAAACTGGTGGCCGACAGCCTCATGGTTGTGGGTGACGCCGCAGGTCAGGTCAACCCCCTCACAGGTGGAGGTATAATAAGCGGTATGAAGGGGGGTATGCTCGCAGGCCAGGTTGCAGCTGCAGCTGTCTCTGAGGGTGATGTAACTGCCAGGCGGCTCGGTGAGTATGAGAGGCTCTGCCGTGAAGAGATCGGGGATGAGATATCAAAGTATCTCAAGGTCAAGGAGTACCTGCTTACACTCAGTGACAGTGAGCTCGACTCAATTGCAGAGGCCTTCCAGGACGTTGAATTTGAGAAGGTGAGCACCACCGAGCTTGTGAAGAAGCTCATAAAGGTTTCGCCAAAGGCTCTGCTCAAACTCGGAAAACTCTTCTAATAAAATTCTAATTTTCTTCATTTAATGAGAGGAACATGAGCTGCTGGTATCATCTTCGCTGGCTGATAAACTGATCAGTTCCATACCCCCATACCCATGAGGACCAGTTTTCATGAATCCTACTTTTTAAGATCCTGAGATCTCCTGTGAGACGAAAACTGCAGATATTAAATAATAGGAAATAGAGAATGTTACTATTAATTATAAAGGGGGTGATTGAAGATGGCATTTATCATGGAACCTGTGCTTACCATTAATTTTATATTCTGCATGATAATCCTTGTAATGGGATACCTGGGCTTCAGGAAACTTGAAAGTCCGCTGCTCCTTTACATCGGAATAGCCTTCGGCTTATTTGGAGTATCACATCTAGCCCAGCTGGCAGGATACCCAAGTGGTGCGGTGGCACTTATAATAATCCGGATCATAGCTTACCTGCTGGTCATCTTCGGCATTTTTTCAGACAATAAAAAGGTGATTGAGCCAGAATCTCAAAGGTTTAATAAGAGTGATTTTAGAGTTGCAGGGTTCCTCCAGACACCCGCATGCAAATTCTGCTGGGGGATCCTCAAGGAAATTTTCAGAGCGCATTTCACTGAATGAAGGGTTCTGAACTCTTCCAAATATTAGTTTTTTTGCATATCTGACTGCAGATGAAGTTCCTCACCTCTCCAGAAAAATCAGGACTCTCCTGAAATAGAGGGCAGGAGAGACAACCTTTAACACCCCCAACCCTAAAAAATCCTGAATGATAATCTGCATCACCTCAGGAAGAGGAGCACAAGTATGCATATCATGTATATGGTCACAAGAACCCTGTGATAGATCACATCGGCCACCTCAACCATGCGCTCCCTGTCCCGGAAGTTTGAGAGATAGAGGGGTACCGTTGCAAGGAAGGGTGGTACTATGACCAGGAGAATCTGGAGGATGCTGATATACCCCCAGAGGTAAGAGAAGGCAAGTAAAATGCAGAATGCCGTGGACACCAGAGTTGTGAGGCCGCGCATCTCCTTGTACATGAGGTATGTCCCCATACCCGCCAGGTACATGAGCACATATACGGGTACAGGTACCACCAGGAGACCCCCCAGGAGTACAGCGGCAGATGCAAGTCTCAGGACTGTGTTTGTTGCGGTGCTTGCAAGGGGGGCGATGACAGTATCCTTAAGCCTCACAGGCGGCAGTGTGTACAGGAACTGGTTCAGGACCATCAGAAGGAGTATCAGACAGAATACCCTGTCCAGGAGACAGGCCCCAGCAAGGGACACCAGAAGGAGGAGACCCACAAAGAGCAGCACCTTCCGGGGATCCACATGGTTCTCTATGAAGGGCCTCTTCCTCTTCATCCTGTCCTTTCTATCATTATCAATGTCTGTGAGGTCATTCAGTGAGTAAAGGGCACCCCAGAGTAATGTGACAAGGAGTAGCCCGGCAAGGAATCTGAAGGGGTCTGCAGCCGATGCATAGGTGAGTGCAAGGAGGTACATGTGGATGTTCTTGGCGCCCCAGCTCATCCTTGTTGAACGAAGGAGTGTCCTCAGCATGATCCCAGCTTCTCCATTATGATCCTTGGTCTGCAGCCGTAGAGGTCAATCAGTCTCTGGATCTCAGATTCATCAGCATCAAGGTGGGCCCTTATAATATTTAAGGTTTCCTTTCTACTGTAATCTATTTTCACCGCCCTGAAGGGGATTGAAAGTGTATGAAACAGGAGAGAAGAAATAACCGGGATATCAGTGAAGAGGTCATACTTTTTACCCCTGAAGTAAAACCTCCATGCTGTCTGAAAGATGATGTTGACCTCCGCAAGGACCCTCCTGTTTTTGAGGTACTCCCCTGCACATTTAAGGTAAAACCTGAGTGGCTCCAGGCCCCCATTTCTGGTCCACTGGCTGAAACCGGAGAAGCTGGAGAATTCATGGCTGTCATGGAACCTGTCAGCAAAGAGCACGGCATCAAATTCCTTTAACCTCCCGTAGAGATCAGCCCCGGTATCTGCACCCAGCTCCTCCTTCATCCCCTCCATCACATGATGGAAAACATCATCTGCACTCAGATCCGGGGATTCAAGTTTGCATGGAACCTCATATACGTGCAGCTCTGCCTCCCCTATGGCCCTGTAAATGTTGGCCGACTTACCTGTCCCCGGCGCCCCCACAACGTGGAGTATCTCACCCCGCACATCCTTCATTTGCCTGATGATCTCCAGGAGGCGCCGGTATGGTTCCGTCTCTATGAATATATTATTATCATCTGCCGAGTTAACCTTGTAATCCATAATAATAATTAACCCCCTCAAACATATAACTGTACGGTGATGGTATGAACCTCAAGACCCATGCATTCAATGACCGTGGAAGGATACCCTCAAGGTACACCTGCGATGGCGAAAACATTTCCCCGCCCCTATCCTGGGATGGGGTTCCAGGGGAGGCCAAATCCCTTGCACTGATATGTGACGACCCGGATGCACCCTCAAAGGTCTGGACCCACTGGGTCATATTCAACATTCCCCCGGACTCCACCGGCCTGGAGGAGAATGTCCCGGATGCTGGAAGGCTCCCTGATGGTTCAGTCCAGGGCTACAATGATTCAGGGACCCTCGGATACAGGGGGCCGTGCCCGCCTTCAGGTGTTCACAGGTACTTCTTCAGGTTATACGCCCTTGACACCGTCCTTGACCTGGAGCCCGGGGCCAGTAAGGAGGATGTCCTGGAGGCCATGGAGGGCCATGTGCTGGGTGAGGCGAAGCTCATAGGGCTCTACCGGCGTGGTTAAATGGAGTTTCAGGTTAATCTGCAGAGAGACGATGACTGCAGATACAAGGAGTCCAAGCCCTGTTTCAGTACTGCAGATGAACCTTAAAATAGAATCCAGAGTAAACATTTCTTTTTAATGAAAAGCCCATCCAGATCTGAAGAGTTCCTTTAATGGGCTGATGGTATCGAATCACAGGCCTCAAATGTTATTGGGACCCTCAGCTTCGCCGGGAGGGCCTTTATACGTGCAGGTGCACCTATTGCAAGGACCATGGTGGACGTTTCTTGTTACCACCGCTCCAGCAGCCACCATGGCGCCCTCACCGACCTCAATCCTTGACAGGAAGGTGGAGTTCGCACCTATGGATGCTCCCTGCCTTATTATTGGGCCCCTCAACTTGTACTTGACCCTTATGGGGTAGCGGTCGTTGGTGAAGCATGCGCAGGGACCTATGAACACATTGTCCTCTATGTAACTGTTCTTGGGCAGGTAAACATTCGACTGTATACTCACATTGCTACCTATCTTTGAATGACCCTCGATGACCGTGTTTGTACCTATGAGAACATCATCGCCAATGGTCGTTTTCTCCCTTATGAGGACATTGTGCCCCGTCCTGAGGTTATCGCCTATGGTGACATCATTGTATATGACGGTGTTTGAGCGGAGCAGGGGGTTCTTGCCTATAACAGGGGGTTTGCTGAACTTCTTATAGCCATAACCCACAATTATATTCTCACTTTCCCTTTTATATCCCCATTCCTCTTCCTGGTCACCAAAAAGAAGACTTCTTATGTTTGGCATCTCAGCATTCATCCCCCGACGAGATTTTTCAGGTCAATCCGCTGCCTCAGTGGCAGTTTTTTCTTTACCAGCTGACATCCGGGTTTCCAGTCACTGACTGCACAATCCCTATATTAATATTGACAGCGCCCATAATATATTTTATGTTGAACTGGAACCCTCCAGCTGATACTGTTAATGCGGGAAGTATGCTCATGGATGCAGATGAACTTGCAGGGATGATAAGGGATATCAGGAAGGATATAGGGCATGGAGATGCAGATATACGCATAGTGGATGTTGTCCTCGATGAGAAGAGAGACAGCCTCCTGATCGTTGCACCTGACCGCTCTGACAAGTCGGCCATAATAGGTAAGGGCGGCTGGGTGGCCGGTAGGCTGAGGGAGAAACTGGGAGTAGGGAGGGTCCATGTTGAAGCAGAGACCGACATCATCATAAGGAGACACAGGGTCGGCCTTGCCCTTGAGAGGATCAGTGAACTTGAAGGATCCTTCAGGGTCCTGAAAATACTTGAGGAAGCCCTTAAAATGCGCATGGAGTATCCATCAGGCCTTGAATTTCTCCTTGAGCTTTCCAGATCAGGTGCCGATGGTCCCGAGGTGGCTGTGGCACTATCGGGTGGGGTGGACAGTTCATTCTCCCTCATAGCCGCGGTTAAACTTGGACTGAGACCCTTCGCCCTCACAGTTGACCCCGGCACCATAATACTGCCAGGTCACATCAGGAGGTCTCTTGAGGAACTCTGCAGCCTCCTCGGTGTGAGACACGAGTACATAGGTGCAGAGCTGGGCGATATCCAGAGCGGGGCCCTCGATGGGAGGTTCCACCCATGTGGGCGCTGTTCAGGACTGATTGAGAGTACTGTTATGGATAAAATAAGAAATATGGAAATTGACACCGTAATATTCGGTGACCTTCTCTCCACTGGCTATCAGTCGGTCAATGTGGACGATGGCATTCTTAGGGTCAATCTGCCGGCCCTCTTCGCGGCTTCAAAGCAGGAGGTTAGATCAGTGGCATCTCTTCATGGTGTGAGATCCTCAATGAACTTCGGCTGTCCACTACTGGGGGAGGTTCACCGCAGGCACCCCCATCTCAGGCGCTACTCCATACAGAGGGTCCTGCGGGAGACAAGGGCAGGTGTCCTTGAACCGGGCGAGGCCCTTGACCTCATCTGGAGCATCTGCAGTCCCTGAATATACTCACCCTCAGCCAAATATCTTGAGTACCCCGTAGATTATGAGGAAGATGCCAACGAGGTAGCCAACCAGCTGGGGGTAGATTATCATCAGTATACCTATCAGCACTGCAAGAAGTCCCACTATTCTGTTTTCGTTTTCAGATTCCATGTAATAATTATTTATCAAAAAGGATATATAAAAATTTCTGGGAAACTGTCAGGAAATTTCAATTAACTTCAAATTTACGGGAACCTCCAGGAAAGGTCAATAACCTGCCTGAAAGTGCGGGGAGCATGAAAAAGAGTTATTTAATCCCGTCAGGAAACTTCCTCATTTCCTCTCAGATTCAATGAAGGACTTCATCTCCTCAACCGCAACCCTGACCATCTCAGGGGCGGGTCCTCCAGGTATCCTCCTCATCCTGACGTTCTCAAGGGGATCAAGGGCCTTCTCAACAAGTTCAGGGTCAAGTTCAAGTTTCCGTCCGGTGACCTCCAGGCTGACCTCGTCAAGGTAAACTGAATCCACGTCACCGGGTGCGAGGCCGTCCTCAATGGCCCTTGTAACAAGCCTTCCCACTATCCTGTGGGCCACCCTGAAGGGTATCCCCCGCTCACGTACTATGATGTCTGCAAGGTCTGTGGCTGTTGCGAAGTTGGCACCTGCAAGTTCAAGGGCCCGGTTCCTGTTAACCCTGATGCCGAGGAGCATTCCCCTGACAACCCTGATCATTGAGAGTACCGTGTCGACGGCCCTCCAGAGGTGGGGTGTTACCTCCTGCAGGTCCCTGTTGTAGGTGTAGGGGAGTGCCTTCATGATTCCAAGGATGGTTACAAGTTCTCCCTGGACGGTGGATGTCTTTGCACGGGCTATCTCAGCCACATCAGGGTTCTTCTTCTGGGGCATGATGGATGATGTTGATGAGAATTCATCAGGTATCTCCACGATACCAAACTCGTGGGTGCTCCAGAGTATCATCTCCTCTGAGATCCTGCTGAGGTTCACTGCCAGCATTGAGAGGTCGAATACCGTCTCTGCTATGAAGTCCCTTGCACTGACGGCGTCCATGGAATTTTTCATGTAATCTGAGAACCCGAGGAGCCGGGTCGTGAGTTCCCTGTTTATGGGGAAGCTGGTTGTTGTCATGGCAGCGGATCCCAGGGGGTTCTGGTCAACCCTCTTAAGGGTATCCTGGAGCCTCTCATAGTCCCTCCTGAGGGAGCTGGCGTAGGCCATGAGGTGGTGGCCTAGGGTTGTTGGCTGGGCATGCTGAAGGTGGGTGTAGCCCACCATGACGGTTTCGGTGTGATCGAGGGCAAGGTCTGAGATACTGTCAATAAAATCAAGGAGTTCACGGCTTATTGTCCTTATCCTCTCCCTGAGGGCCAGTCTGAGATCGGTTGCGACCTGATCGTTCCTGGATTTGCCTGTGTGCATGAACCCTGCTTCCTCTCCGATCCTGGCCGTTACATAGTTCTCAACGGCCATATGGATATCCTCCACCGATGGGTCCATGTCAAGGGCCTCTATACCCTCCTCCCTGAGGCTTTCAAGGGCATCTATGATTTTAGCGGCCACTTCCTCAGGGATTATGCCCTCATGGGCCAGCATGCGTGTATGTGCCATGTTACACTCAATGTCGGCCTCAAATATGTGGTGATCAAATGTGAGGGATGATGTGAACTCCGCGGCCTCATCCTCCATCCCGCTATTCAATCTGCCAGCCCTCAGGTTCAAGTTTCCACCTATTCCCTGTTTTTCCATTCGGTGTATCCGCATTTACCGCAGGCGTACCTGTCCCCATGGTCTGCCATGAAGACACCGTTTGAGCACCTGACACAGAAGGGGTTCTTCCTGACGAGTTTACCGTCCTTGACCTCGTAGAGCTCAAATTTCTTCATCTATTCCTCCTCCTCTTCCTCTGATGCCTCAGTGTTCTTCTTTATCACGTGTTCGGGTTCTATCTCGGTGAGTTTCTCAGCTGACTCATAAATCTTGGCATAGCCGGTCGCCCTTGGCTCACCGAAACCCTGGTCAATTTTGTCAACCACGAGAAGATCCTTATCAGCGTCAAGCATTGCAACGAGTTTGTTCTTAACTTCAAGGACCTTTGGGGTTGATTCGCCCTCGTATAAGCATTCAAACCTTATCTCCTTCCTGTTTAAGAGTGGGTTTTCCTTTTCCTCGATTATGTTAATCTCCATTTTATGCCTCCTCAAATTTTTTCATGAGTTCTTCAGCCTTACTGGATGTTTCACTGGCCCTCACCAGCACAACGCCCTCATCTGGCTGTCCGTAAAGAATCACTGTGTCAGGTGGGGCGAGAAGTATTGATGGTAAAACGGCAAGGTCCTCCTCACCGTCAACAACTATCATGAAGCGCTCTCCTCTCTCTGTGGCGCCCTCTATGGCCTCTTCGATGGATTTCCAGAGGCTCTCTGTTACTGTGCCTGGCGGGTTCCTGGATCTGAGAATGGTTGCTGTGTCCCTGAATTCATGGTCAGAGTCCCTTCTCTGGATCCTGTTATCTATTATGCTGACATCGGGTTTAAGGCCATGCTCCAGTGCATTGCGGGTTGTGACGTCACCAACCGTTATGAGGAATGAGTTCCCCACATCAACGTCACTGAATGACCTGTGGAGCTCTCCAAGTGGCCTTTTGAGCTCCGCCCTCAGTTCCTCCGGCAGTATGTACACTATCTGACCCTCAGCGCGTATTCACCAGGCAGTGTTATGTTGAGCTCCCTGGCTATATCTGATTTATCCGGATCTATTATTATGAGGAGTCCGCTCCAGTTGGTGGATGCCGGGACATTGCAGACCGGGCATCTTTCGTCACTGGTGATTCTCTTACACCTTGTGCATGCCTTCTCAGTCATTTTTTACTCTTCCTCTTCTCTTCTTCAATCCATTCGAATTTTCCAAGGCCGGGCTGCCTCATGGTGAGGCCCACCTTTACGCCCTCTCTTCGGCCCTTGAGGCTGAGTGCGACTATCCTTGCCCTTACAAGGTCGCCCTCGTCGAGGCGTCTGCCTGACTCCTTACCTGTGAGGGAGCCCTTCTTGGGGTCGTAGGTTATGTAGTCGTCGGTTACCTGTGAAACGTGCACCAGGCCATCCACCGGACCTATGCGCACGAAGGCTCCGAACTCTGCTATCTCTATAACCTCACCCTCAACGATTTCATGTAGTTCAGGTTTGAAGAAGAGGGCTGTGAAGGTCACCTCATGGTAGGCGGCACCGTCACCCATTATAACCTTTCCTATCCCTATATCCTCTATCTCTTTGACGGTTATCAGCTGCCCGAGGTTCTTATCCATCCTTCCAACGTAGGTCTCGTTTAGAACCTCGACGGCGACCTCCTCCAGTGGCTCTTCAAAGCGGTCTGGAGGTATTCTGACGGTATCAACAATCTTTGTTACATAATACAATGGGATCCCCCATTAAAGAATTACTCCATATATTTTTTCCTGTAGAGTTCTATGGAGTGGTTGACTGCTTCAAATGCCTTTTCAGCACCCTCCCATCCGAGTGTCTCTGTTTTTTTACCTTCAAGTTTCTTGTAGGTTTCAAAGAAGTTTGCTATCTCCTTAAGGTTGTGCTCTGGTATGTCTGAGATGTCCTTTACATCGGCGAAGTGCGGGTCTGCCACAGGCACCGCCAGGATCTTGTCGTCCTGGTCACCACCATCGATCATCCTTAAAAGGCCTATGGGTCTTGATTCTATGATGCAGCCCGGGAATGTTGGTTCATCCATGAGTACGAGGATGTCCATGGGGTCTCCGTCATCGTAGAGTGTCCTTGGTATTATACCGTACTCTGCAGGGTAGAATACTGCTGAGTAGAGTACCCTGTCAAGGGCGAATGCCTGAAGGTCCTTGTGGTATTCGTACTTGTTCCTTGAACCCTTTGGTATTTCAACAACCGCATAGACAACCTCGGGTACTGATGGTCCCGGTTCAATATCCTTCCACAGATTCATGAGTAAACCTCCTACTCCAATATATGCCCATCCACTCCAAGATATCTTTTCTGTCTCAGGTAGACAACAGGTATTCCCTTCGACCTTGCCCTTCTTCTGAGTTCCCGGTCGCTGGTGCAGAGGACATCTGAGATCCGGAGAAGCGCGTCGTCAACGGTTTCACCTTCAAGGAGTTTCTCCTCAAAAATCCTGAAGGGGGGTTTCTTTGCGAGTGCGAGTCCAACGGACGCGGCTATCCTCGCATCACCGCCTGAATGTCTCTTTATGCCTTCAAGTTCCCCTATGACGAAGGATGGGACAAGAAGGTCGTTTTTTGGGAAGAGTCTCCGGAGCTCGGATACGATGTCGACCCGGAACTGGTAGGGTATCATAAAAAATTGGTGTCTATGACCACCCTATTTGATGATACCATATCCTATCAGCCTCCATCTTGCACCGACACGCCTGGAGAGGGCTATCCTCTGACCCTCCTCTGCGCATGCAGGGAGTTTGAGGACCACGTCGGCATCATCTGCCCTGGCAGATTTGACAACACCCACCGTGGTTGTGGTACCGACGTTTATCATCAGGGGTTCCCCTGTCTTTATGGGTTCGACCTTGGTCTCCTCCTTGGTACCGACAACCCTCTCCAGGAGGTGTGTCTCCATGGTGAATGAGTGCCTTACAGGTGGCAGTGTGCCTGGTTCCCCGGCAACTGACCCTGAAAGTGAGTCCGCCTTGGTGAGGGCTGGATCCAGGAGTGTCCCGACACCCACGAGTCCGCCGGGTCCAACTTCTTCCATCTCCTCTCCACCGGCCACCAGGCCCGTGATTGTGGAGTGCAGACTCATCCAGGTCTGCTTACCGTCCTTTTTGACCTGTATGCCCGGTCTTATCTCTATCTCGTCTCCAACCCTGAGCCTGCCCTGGACCAGTGAGCCCCCTATAACTCCTCCTGCGAGGTGTTCGGGGTCTGCGCCAGGTTTGTTTATGTCAAAGGACCTGGCCACGTACATCCTGGCAGGTTTATCAACGTCCCTCTTGGGGGTTTTGATTCTCTCCTCAATGGTTTCAATGAGGATATCAATGTTGGCGCCCTGTTGAGCAGATACCGGTATTATAGGTGCATCCTCAGCGCAGGTACCCTTCACGAACTCCTTGATCTCCCTGTAGCTTTCAAGCGCCCTCTCCTTCGAAACGATATCTATCTTGTTCTGGACGACGATGACATCCTTCACCCCTATAACATCAAGGGCCATGAGGTGCTCCTTTGTCTGGGGCTGGGGGCATGGTTCGTTTGCAGCTATCACGAGTATGGCGCCGTCCATGAGGGCTGCTCCAGAGAGCATGGTAGCCATGAGGGTTTCATGGCCCGGGGCATCCACAAAGGAAACCTTCCTGAGGAGCTCTGTCTCTGTGCCGCACCTCTCACATATCTCTGCCGTTGTATAGCACATTGGGGCTTCGCACTGCGGGCACTTCCTGAAGGTTATGTCGGCATAGCCCAGACGTATGGAGATGCCCCTCTTGGTTTCCTCACTGTGTGTGTCGGTCCAGACACCTGAAAGTGCCTTTGTAAGGGTTGTTTTACCATGGTCCACGTGCCCCACAAGACCAATGTTTATTTCGGATTGATTTTTCACAGATTACACCTATAAACGCTTTTATTATTCCTCATCGGCGCCAAGGAGTTCTTCGAGTGGTTTCTCACCCTTCTCAATGACAACGGTGTTTATCTGGACTATGTCATCAGATATTGTGTTTCCCCTGAAGGTTTTTCTTCTTCTCTCGCCATCGCGTCTGGGTTTATAGCCCACACCGCCTGATACAAGGCTCCTTATCCTCCTTGCACCTGGCACTGTCTTCTTCATCGGGAAACCGTTCTTATCGCTTCCACCTGTGATCTTCAGTTTGTATCCGCTGAGGCCTATTATTGATCCATCGAATTCGTCGCCTATGGTGAGGCCAATGAGGCCCCTGGACTCTGATGGGTCGACCTCCATCTGGACGCTCTTCTCCTTGTCTGAAATCACAACCTTAAATGCCAATATATCTCCTCCTTATATTTTAAAATGGTGCCTTCATTCCCCAGTCAGGATTCTTCTTCCTCTTGATTTCAGCTATCTTATCCATGAGATCAAGTTCCTCGTCTGTCAGATCCCCTGAGAGCTGTTCTTTAAGGATGTGGTAGTGGTTTTCGGGTATGTCAACGTAGAGTGTATCTCCCTCATGGATCGTCTTACCATAAACAGCATCCTTTATGGCCATTGCAACCTTCTGGCCGCGTGATGCTGATTTGAGGTTTTCACCCTTGTCCTGCATGCTCTCCACGGTACCCACCGTCTCCCCATCATCATTCATGAGGGGGTAGCCCTGCCTGATGACGCCTGTGAGGACCTCAACTCCTCCAATGGCTGGCTTGCTCTGTCTGAAGACCAGTTTGGGTATGAGTCTTATGCTTGCAGGTTTTATGATGGCTTCCATCCATTTCTTTTTCTTCTCTTCCTCAATGCCCCTGACCCATTCCTCATATTCCTCCATGAGCCTGTAGATGACGTTGCCCTGGAAGAGCTTTATGTCTGAGTTTTTGAGTTCCTGGGCTGCTGAGGGTATCACCTTAACATTGAAGGCTATTATGGCCCCATAGACCCTGTCCTCCTGGAGGGCTATACCTGCATTCACCACGTCCCTCCTTGAGACGTCACCTATGTCTGCCACCTTTATGGGGACATACATGTCCCTGAGGATCTTGACCACCGCCTCCAGTGATCCGAGGGTGTCTGCCTTCACAACGACGCCTGCCTCATCGGTGTCTATCTTGATGTCCTCGATTTCGCTGAGTATCTCCTCCCTCACCTTCTCGGGGTCTGTTACAACCCTGAGGGGTGAGCCGGCCATGACGTCATCGATGCCCGGTGCCACGATCTTTATACCGGCTGCTGCAACGACCTCATCGACCTTCTGGAACTTCTTCCTGGATTCCCTCATCTCCTCGAGGGGCCTTGGTTTGAGGAGTGATCTTATCCTGGTGGATATGACATCCTTTGATGTCATCATGGCTATGGTGTCGTCCTTTCTGAGTATTCCATCATATATTACAGCGTCTATGGTCATGCCGAGGCCTGTCTCCTCCTTGACCTCCAGGATGGTGCCCCTGGCAGGGGAATCCTCCTCGATTTTGAGCTGCTCCCTGAGGTACTGCTGTGCCAGTCCCATGAGCATTGTGAGGAGTTCAGGTATACCCTCGCCTGTTATGGCACTTATGGGTATTATGCTGACCTGTGAGGCGAAGTCTGTGACCCTGTCGAATCTCTCTGATTCAAAGCCCTCCTCATGGAGTTTGCCCACAAGTTCATAGACCTTTGTGTCCAGTTTCTGCTGGACCTGGATGTCCTGTTTGCTGAAGGTCTCCATGAAGGGGCGTCCCTCGTGGACCCTCCATCCATGGATCCTGTCTATCTTGTTTGCAGCCACCACGAAGGGTGTCCTGTACATCCTGAGGATGTTGAGGGCCTCCTGTGTCTGGGGCTTGAATCCCTCATTTATATCGACTATGAGTATTGCAAGATCCGCAAGGGCCCCTCCACGTTTTCTGAGGGTTGTGAACGCCTCATGTCCTGGTGTATCAATGAAGAAGAGTCCTGGTAGTGTTTCCCTGATCGAGAATTTTTTGAGGAAGTCTCCGCAGATCCCCTCAATGACATCCATGGGTATCTCTGTGGCCCCTATGTGCTGGGTTATACCACCTGCCTCCCTTGAGGCAACTGCGCTGCCCCTTATATGGTCAAGAAGTGTGGTTTTCCCGTGATCCACGTGTCCGAGTACTGAGACGATGGGTGATCTGATCTTCATTGGAATCTCCGCGTTTATTCCTCGTATATCATTTCTCTATCAGGCATCTCGTAACTGCAAATTTCCGATTCATCAAAGAAAAGTTTAATCTCCCTTTCGGCTGATTCTGGAGAATCTGAAGCGTGTATTATGTTTCTACCTGTTTCAAGGGCGAAGTCTCCCCTGATTGTCCCGAGGTCTGCCTCTGCAGGGTTGGTTGCGCCAACCATCTTCCTTATGAGGGATATGCAGTCCTTACCCTCAATGACCATTGCAATGACAGGTGCTGATGTTATGTAGTCCACCAGGTCCCTGAAGAAGGGCTTTTCCCTGTGTTCCTGGTAGTGCTCCATTGCAAGGTCTTCCGGGATCTGCAGCATCTTAAAGGCGACTATCTTGAGTCCCCTGTCCTCGAACCTGGCTATTATCCTTCCTGCGAGGCGCCTTTTTACTGCGTCAGGTTTTAACATTACAAAGCTTTTTTCCATCATTTTTTGACCCATTTAACTTTTCTTGGAACCCTTCCCAGTTTTATCATGTTTTTCTCGCATTTGCTGCTGCAGAAGAAATAGATTGTACCGTCCCTTTTGACGTACATCTTGCCGGTGCCTGGCTCTATTTCTTCATGGCAGAATGAACAGACTCTCATTGGTAAACACCTTCCTGATTATGGGGTCCTTATCTCCTTTGCCTCTCGGATGGTGTCGAGGAGCATCAGGATGTCGCCTTCCCTTATGGGACCCATAACGTTCCTTGTCAGTATCCTTCCCTTATCTCTTCCATCAAGGATCCTGCATTTAACCTGCATTACCTCTCCAGTCATCCCGGTTCTCTTGAGAACCTCAATAACCTCTGCTGGAGTTGCGTCATCCATTAAATCACCTTTATTAAATTGAAATTGAAAGGCTTTTAGTGCCTTTCATCTATTTCTTAAGTTCTTCGACCTTTTCTATTATCTCTTTTATGAGGTCCTCGGCGTCGCCTGCCTCAACGATGGCTGATGATGCTGTTCCAACGTTCAGACCTGCGGCTGCACCCAGTTCATCCTTTGTTGGGATGTATATGTATGGTATTTCCTTTTCCTCTGCGAGGAGTGGAAGGTGAGCAACGATCTCTGCAGGTTCAACGTCCTCAGCTATTAATACGAGCTGAGCAACTCCCCTCTCGACAGCCTTGGTAACCTCATTTGTACCCTTGGATACCTTACCTGTCTCCCTGGCTATTTCAAGTGCCTCTGCGGCCTTGTCAGCCAGTTCCTTTGGTACATCAAATTTCACGTATATTGCTTTTGCCATGCTGTTTACCTCCTTTTTCATCTGGTTTTTCTACCATCCATCGGTAATTACACCAATCTGGATCAATAATCCAAGTTATGGATTAACATGAAGTGGGTGAGTACCTTTATATGTTCTCGGTATATAAAACTTGCTGGATACAGATTTTCATGAGAAATCGTATTCTGAATTATCCCGGATCATCCAGTAAGACGCCCAGGAAAACAAGGATTAATAGAAATTAAAGCTTCATCACATATAAAGTTTTGCTGCCAATTAAAAAGGGAAGGAATAATGGATGCAGATGAGAGTTACATCCTTTTAACTGCCAGTTCAATGTCTGAGGCTTTAACCGTCTTCCTTCCAGCGTGTTTTGCAAGTTTAACAGCGTTTTCAGCTATTTCTTCACCTTTTGCTTCAAGGACCTTTGCAAGGGCTTCCCTTGCATCATCACTTACTATTTCTGCACCGGCATTCTTTATTATTCTTCCAATTGGAGCTATTGGCAATTCCATAATTAACCACCTCATTTTATGTGATATTATCTATTCATATAATCCTATATAAATATATCGCTAATTTTAAGGTTTTTCTGAGCCATCGGTTGGTTCATGGGGCACCTTCAACCCAGCAGTATATCCACGAGTGCTTGGAGGGTGAGAAATTAACTTCAAGTTGTCCGATGAAAAATAGAAAAGCTTAAAAAAGAGAAAGGTATCTTCAAGAATTCAGGGGGCTAGGAGGACCCCGTACCCCTTATAATGGATCTTAACTGGTTTATATCAGGTTCTACCTCAACTGGTTCCGTTGATGCCTTTATGGCGGTGTCAGGGTCCTTGAGTACATGACCAGTGACAACACAGACCACACGTTCACCCCTGTCAACAACACCCTCATCAACGAGTTTGATGAGACCCGCTATGGACGCCGCTGATGCGGGCTCAACACCTATACCCTCCCTCCTTGCAAGGAGTTTCTGGGCAGAGAGTATCTCCTCATCGGTCACGGATTCAGCATAACCATCTGACTCATATATGGCCCGGAGGGCCTTGAGATAGCTAACAGGGGCCCCTATCCTTATGGCCGTTGCAACCGTTTCAGGATCCCTGACCGGTTCAATCTCGGTTCTGCCCTTCCTGAAGGCTTCTACCACCGGTGAAGCGCCCTCGGCCTGTATACCGGTCATCATCGGCCTCTCATCTATGAATCCAGCCCTGTAAAACTCTGATATACCCTTCCAGATGGCTGAGATATTACCTGCATTCCCCACAGGCAGTATGATGCGGTCAGGGGACTCCCAGCCGAGGTCATCCACTATCTCAAAGCCTATTGACTTCTGACCCTCAAGCCTGAAGGGGTTCACGGAGTTGAGGAGGTAGAGTTCACCCATCAGTGCAAGTTCCGTGACAGCCTCAAGGGCCTCGTCAAAGTTTCCCCTCACCGAGAGGACCCTGGCGCCATGGAACATAGCCTGGGCAAGTTTACCGAGGGCGACCTTACCTGATGGGAGTAGAACGACGCAGCCCAGCCCAGCCCTGGCTGCGTAGGCTGCAAGGGAGGCTGAGGTGTTACCGGTTGAGGCGCACCCCACAGTATCAACGCCAAGTTCAAGGGCCTTTGTGATCCCCACGCTCATCCCCCTGTCCTTGAAGCTCCCTGTGGGGTTGGAGCCCTCCACCTTCACATAGAGCTCAATACCAAGTTCAGATCCTATGGTGTCACACCTGACAAAGGGTGTTCCCCCCTCATCGAGGCTGACTATCCTTGAGGGGTCAACAGGCATGAACTCCCTGTA
This sequence comes from Methanothermobacter thermautotrophicus str. Delta H, assembly GCF_000008645.1. Taxonomy (NCBI): domain Archaea; kingdom Methanobacteriati; phylum Methanobacteriota; class Methanobacteria; order Methanobacteriales; family Methanobacteriaceae; genus Methanothermobacter; species Methanothermobacter thermautotrophicus. Next base: position 196,418 of record NC_000916.1, on the reverse strand, counting down.
CCTCCACATGTTCTGCCTTCTGCCCCTGAAGACGTCCCTTGAGACCTCCACGTCACATTCAACTTCAAGTACCGACCCGCACTCCCTGCAGGTGTATATGATCTCCTCCAGGTCATACTCTCGACCACATGATATGCACCTTATCACAGATTCACCATCCATTTTACCGGTAAGAATAAAGTTTCTGATTCACCTTATCAATATGTACCTGAATTAACCAGGGAAATTAAACGGGGTCTAGATGGACCCCTTTATGTAGCTGTAAATTCCCAGTGTGAGGTTCGCCTCCACAAATGCTGCCACCACCAGGAAGACCACGCCCACCCCCAGGAGGAGCAGGGACTCCACAAGCTCATCCTGGTTCCTGCCAAGGAAGTGGACAACCCTCTCAGTGAAGGAACCGTACCATGACTCTGTCAGGAGATCACTGAAGAAGTGATAGATGAAGCTTGCAAGCCTGAAACCAGCAGCTCCAGCGATTATGAGACCAGGGATCTCAAATATTCCGTGGGGCAGTGTAAGAAAGACGAAATCGTCCAGTGGAACCTGGGATGCAAAGAATCCTATGAAGAGGCCGTTCACAATAAGGAAGAGGGCCGTGAAAACACCCAGAAGCAAACCCCCACCATATATCAGAAGAGCTGCCTGAAGGTTGTGAATGAATATGGATGCCGTTGAGAGCTTGATCTCACCTTCAGCCACGCTCCTCCGAAACTCATCCATGAGAGGCCTTATAAGGTCTCCGATGGATCCTGAGAACAGATACCCTCCAAAGAGGGATATGAGGAAGAGGAAGGTTGATGCCAGGAGGAAGGTTTCATTGTTCCTTATGATGTAACTCAGTGTGCCCTCATATTTCTCCTTCCTTCTCATCTTCGAACCCCCATCAGAATCCATCTGACCTTCTTATTTCTCATTTTTATCCCTCAAGAATCCTTCTGGCAGCAGGAAGGGCCTTCTCCCTTTTCACCGAAAGTTCCTCGAAGAACTTCCTGATAAACTCTGCAGTATTATTTTTGCACTCACCGCACATAAGTGTACCGTTTCTGCATGATTCATATATCTCCTCAAGCCTGGAGTCTGAACCTGACATGTGGTAGAGGAGTGTCTCATATATTATGCACTCCTCCGGCACTCCTCCAAGTTCCCTTTGCTCCTTCAGGGTCTCCCTCCCCCCGGTCTTGGCGTTCCTTATCTTCGCCTCTGCCTCCTCAGGTGTGTCGCTCAGGAATATGGCGGATTTGGGCCTGTTGCTTGACATCTTACCCCCGGTGAGGCCGCCCATGAATCTGTGGTATGTTGATGAGGGGAGGATGAAGCCATACCTGTCCCTGAACCTGGCTGCTATATCCCGTGTCAGCCTTATATGGGGGTCCTGGTCCGGGCCCACAGGGACAATTACGGGTCTGGGGCCCCCCAGTTCATCCAGCTGGGGGTGCAGGATGTCTGAGACCTGTATTATGGGGGCGTACATGTGGGCCATGCTCGTGGATCCTGTGAAACCATAGATCGCCCTGAGCTCATTGAAGTTGACCTTCCCTGCAAGGACATAGGCGAGGTCCTCCACCATGAGGTTCTCTGACTGGAGGTAGACGTGTATGTTATCCTTCTCAAGGTCAAGTCCGAGGGCAATGTACCCTGCGATGTACTCCTCAATGGCTATCCTCCTTGAGTCCTCGAAGTCCACCCCCCTGGCTGAGTAGGCCTCCATGTCTGCTATGGGTATGAATATCTCGGCCCCCATCCTGTCGTACCATCTGAGCTGGTCCACGATCATCTTGTGGCCTATATGCATCCTTCCGCTTGGCATCATCCCTGTTACAACCGCGAAGTCCTCACCCTTCTTCATGGCACTGATTATCCTCTCATAGTCCCTGTGTCCGAAGATTATGCCCCGCCTCATGAGCCAGCTGGGTTCGGGTACTTCGTCAAGGACCTCACTGAAGGGTCTGACGCCGAAGTTCTCAATAAGATCCTGGTATTCAAGCTTTGCTGATCCCCAAGGGTCTATCAATCATATCACCGTTATTAAGTCATTTCTGTTGCTTAAGCCGTCATAGTAGCCAAATCATGGCCTTATCCAGTCGACAAGGTAGTAGGTTATGTCCTCCTCATCGTCGAGGAAGGCCATGAGGAGCTTCTTGTTAACCCCATGGGCCACCCTCACATAACTTGAAAAGTCAAGGGCGTGGATGGTGTCATTCTCTGAGATCACCCTCACAAGGTAGGCTGAGTGGGTCCTGCCGGGAGCCCCTCCCCTCTCATATAGTCTGAACTCTGCACCATACTTGAAACCTGTTTTAACTATGTATCCCCTGTTCCTGAGATCCCTGTAGACAAGATACTTGCTGTAGAGTCCCCGTTCACCGAGGAGGGATATGAATTCCTCAGGGGACACCTCATCATCGTCCTTCATGAGTTTGAGCTTACCCCTCTCCATGAGGTAGGCCGCCTCAATAAGTGAAAGCTGAAGTCTGTCCTCATACATCTTACCGTAGTGGCTCTTTCCATGAAGCCTCCTTGCGATGGATGTGGCCTTTATGGTGACCACCTCATCTCCGAGCTGTCCCTCCACTCTCAAACCTCCCGTGAGTGCTGGTTGAGCTACTCGATTATGGCGTGCCTCTCCTTGAGGTCCTTCTCCCTCTTTCCAAGGATTGACATGAACTCGGCTATGAGGCCGTCCAGGAAGAGGTGGGTGCTGTCCTCAAAGAGGGTCCCCATGGGTGTGAGGTCATCATATTCTCCCCTGAGGACACCTGAGGTGTAGTACTTCCAGGGCTCCTTTGTCTTGCTCGGGATGCATATAACCACGTCACTGTAACCCGTGAGGGTCGATTCAGGGGTTGCTGTCACAGCCACCACCGTTGCACCCACAGACCTTGATGTCTCAGCTGCCAGTGTGACAGTCTTGGTTTCACCGGATCCTGAGATTGCTATCAGGCAGTCCTCGTCCCTTATGGCTGGAGTTGTAACGTCACCAACCACGTGGACCTTGAATCCAAGGTGCATAAGCCTCATTGCAAAGGCCTTTCCTATCAGCTCGGACCTGCCGGTTCCAACTATGAAAACTGAGCTTGCATCCATTATCTTTGAGATCATCATCTCAAGTTCAGCTTCATCGACCTTATCTATTGCCTCAATGGCGTGCTTAGCTATCTTCTGAACAGTATTCCTCAGTATCTCCATTTCAATCAACTTTAATCAGTACTTGTGTATGGCTGCATCTGTTAAAGGGGTCTTCCATGGATGACTGCAGCGATTACTCTTGCTCTGGAAGGTTCGTGATCCTTATGCCCGCATTCCTCACCCTGTTCCTTATGTTGAGGTTTATGAGTAGCGGGGTTATCTTCTCAATGATCCTTGCATTCTCAAGGCCGCCGCATTCAATGGCCCGGACACCATCTATCTTCTCTGCAAGTTCAGCTGCAACTTCAAGGGCGTCCCTGTGGTCTGATGCCACCAGACAGTCACAGTCCACTGGCTCAGATACTTCAAGGAGGGCGGAGGCGCTTATGTTGTTGAAGGCTGCTGCAACCCTTGTGCCCTGCTCCCTGAGGAACCTTGCAGCCCTCTCAGCCGCTGAACCCTCCCAGAGGTCAATGTATCTGACTGCTGAGCCGCCGATGCAGCTGTCGATGGGTACCGTGGCATCTATGAGGACCTTGTCCCTCACCTGATCCCTTATTGAGGCCAGTGTGACCATCTGGGCCTGGAGGGGAACCGTCAGCACCACCACATCGGCAGAGGCTGCCGCATCAGGGTTGGTGGCACCCTCAACACTGATGTCATCCCTTCCAGCTATCTCAAGGACCTTTGAGGCTGCTTTAGATGCCTTCTCAGCGTCTCTTGAACCTATAATTACTTCCTCACCTGCTACTGCAAATCTCAGGGCCAGTCCAAGGCCCTGGTCTCCTGTTCCACCAATAACTGCTATCTTCATAACCATCACCTTAATCAATAAAATTATCTCAAACCCTGACCCTCCAGGGGAAATCCTTCAGGGCGCTGACACCCCAGATAGAGTTCCCTGGAAAACCAGCACCCCTCCAGCGGAATATTCCCCAGGAACACGGAAGGCCTCCCGGGCATCACGGGACCCGGGGCCCCTCAAGGTATAATATTCCTCAGGAACTCAACACTCTGTCTGACCTCATCAAGGTGTCTTGACCTCCACTGTGAGGACTCCAGTGTAGCCTGCGCCCCTCAAACCATCCAGGAGCGCCTGGAAGTCCAGTGAACCCTCGCCCAGGGCGTCGTGACTGTCAACCTCACCCGTGTTGTCAGAGAGGTGGACGTGCCCCACATGGGCTGATACCATCTCCTCCGTGGAGTAACCCATGGTGGCTGCGTGGGCCGCGTCAAGGGTCACCATGACACCGAGCTCCTCTGCAACACCCCAGAGCTCCTCAAGTTCCCGGAGAAGTGGCCCCTCCAGGCGGGGCATGTTCTCAGGGTATACGCCGACACCCCTGTCAGATGCGTATTCTGATATTGCTGCAAGGGATTCCAGGTTCCTCTCGGCTATAAGGTCCCTGTAGGGTCTCCCCAGGAAGGGTACTGTGCCGGGGTGGACCACCACCACGTCGGAGTCAAGTTCAACTGCAAGGTCCACTGCAGATTCAACCTCCCTGATGGAGGCCTCCCTCACAGTGTCATTGAGGGACGCTATGTTGATATCTGATATTGGGGCGTGTACCGTGAATTCCAGGCTGTGGGAGTCTGTGACCTCCACCTCAGAGAGGGGGTGCTCATATATGATTTCACAGCACTCGGCCCCAAGGGCCTCGATGTACTCCAGCATCTCCCCCAGTGGGGACGGTGTGAGTGCAAGGGTTGAGACACCTATCCTCATCACACCACCCTCAACGCTCTGGCCTGACCCTGGCCCTCACAGGTATGCTGTTCTTCACGGCCTCCATTATGATGTCAGCCAGCTCTATGTCCCTTCTGAGCTTTATGGTCCCCTTCTTTCCTACAGTGGCTGTGAAGAGGTACTCATCATCCACAAGTATGTCAAAGGACACCCCCACAGCGTCCTTGCCAAAGTTTAGAACCACATAATTCCCTGCAAGTTCAACGGGGACCTCAAGGGTCTCCTCGATTTCCCTCTCCTCCAGGGGCTCCACACCTATGCTTATGCCTATGCTGTTCTCGATCTCCTCAATGGTCTTACCCTTCTTACCTATAACCTGGGGTATGTACTTCTCATCTATCCAGACCCTGGCACGTTCATCAGATTCAAGTTCAACCCTGACCCGGGCACCCGGGATCCTCCTGCGGAACTCCCTCTCGATCTCCCTCTCAGCTATCCTGTGGGCTGACGGTTTGCGCCCTGAAGGGGCTGCCTTTGAGACGTCCATGACTATTGTCTGCTCACCGTAGGTGTATATCTCATGCATGAGTTCCCCTGATTCAAGGTCCCTGATCTCGATGACCGGCCTTGCAAGGTCAGCCTCCTGCATGCCCGTGGGCACCTTCACGGTGAGGGAGACATCGTAGACAGCCTTAACCTCCCCATCCTCGATGAATATTGTTGTATCAACAACTGAGGGTATGACGCCGAGCTCAACCCTTCCAAGGATCCTCTGTATGGCGTCTATGGGCCTTGTGGCGTGGACCACACCAACCATACCCACACCCGCGAGCCTCATATCCGCAAATATCCTGAAGTCACGGGTCTTTCTGAGTTCATCGTAGATGGTGTAGTCGGGCCTCACGAGGAGGAGTATGTCTGCCGTCTTCTGCATGTCCCTCTCAATGGGTGCATACTGTGTTATCTCATCACCAACCTGGAGGTCCCTGGGTGACTCCATGGTCTTGACAACCGCCTTCATATCCCTGCTGTAGAACTCTGCCACTGCCTGGGCAAAGGTACTCTTACCTGCCCCGGGGGAACCTGCAATGAGCACCCCCTTGGCAGTATCCCTCAGCCTCTCCACGAGCCTGTCTGAGAGCCTGTAGTCCTCCAGTGAAACCCTCGCCACCGGCCTGACCGCGGTTATCTCAAAGGCCTCTGAGAATGGTGGTCTTGCAATGGATATCCTGTACTCCCGGAACTGTACGACCGTGGCGCCCTCCATTTCGATCTCTATAAAGCTCTTGAAGTCACTCTTGGCCCTCTCCACGATCTCACGGGCCATCCTGCTTATATCTGAATGTTTAAGCGGTCTTTTACCTATCTCAACCAGCTGGATTTCCCCTGGCCGGCCCTTCTTGGCCATCGGAACGACATTCTCCTTGAGGTGGACCGACATGGTGTTCTCATCGAAGTACTTGCTTATCTCCAGCTCCTCGTACTCCAGGACCTCTGGTTTGATGTAGAAGACATCGAGGCCCTGGGCCTTCCCGACCTCGGCCTGGACCCGGTCACTTGTTATAAGGAGGGCATCATATTCCCTTGCCGTGGACCTTATCATGGCATCTATCTCACCACCCCTTGAGAGGGATATCTCATCCACTGTGGGGCGGCGCCCGACGAATATCATGGATATTATATTCTCCTTGTGGAGCTTCTGGAGGTTCTTCAGTTCCTCGAGGCCATTGAAACCTGTCTCCCTTCCACGGTTGGCCTGGTATTCGAGTTCAGATACAACTGCCTCGGGCACGATCACCTCGCTGCCCCTGAACTCGTCCTCCTGGACTATCCCGGTGATCCTGCCGTCAACAATAACACTTGTATCTGGAACAATCTTCATCTAACCATCTCCATATATCTCTTCAGGGTCAAAGACCTTCACGGCGTCCTCCCTGACTTTGAGTTCATCTCCATCAATACTCCGGTAGAAGCAGGACCTGTAACCTGTATGGCAGGCCCCGCCCTCCTGTTCAACCTTCAGCACAACCGCATCACCGTCACAGTCCACAAGAACGTCCTTCACGCGCTGAACATGGCCTGAGCTTTCACCCTTCAGCCACAGCTTACCCCGGGACGTGCTCCAGTAGTGGGCAGTGCCTGTTTCAAGGGTCCTCCTGAGGGCCTCACGGTTCATGTAGGCCACCATGAGGACCTCACCTGTCTCGTGGTCCTGTGCAACTGCAATTATGAGGTCTTCGCCATTAATATTATGTCTGAAATTAAGTAAAATGTTAACATCTCCCTTTGATTTTATCAACCATCTCATCCCTTGGCAGGGTCTCCTGGGAGTTCCTCTCCATATCCTTTACCGTCACCTTACCATCCTGGATTTCCCTCTCACCTGTCAGAACTGCGAACCTGGCTCCAAGGTTGTCAGCGTGTGAGAGGGCCTTCCTGAGCTTCCTGCCAGAGACTTCGAGGTCAGCGGATACCCCTGCAGCCCTGAGCTCCTGGGTGATCCTTATGGCCTCAGGGACAGTGGAGTCCTGTATGGGTATCACGAAGACATCAACCATCCTCATGTTCTCCTCATCCATCCCCAGGGCGTTCATGAGCCTGTCAAAGCCGAAGGCGAATCCCGTTGATTCGACCCGCTCCCCACCGAATGTTTCAACCAGGTTGTAGGTCCCTCCGCCACATATCTGTTTCTGGGCCCCCAGTTCCGGCACGTAGATCTCGAATACTATCCCTGTGTAGTAGTCAAGGCCCCTTGCTATCCCCAGGTTCACATGGTAGTCATCCACGCCAAAGTAGTGGAGGGTCTCAACGAGTTCCCTGAACTCTTCAAGGGCCTCCAGGGATTCACTGTAGCCCCCCAGGTATTCTTCAACATCGTCCAGAACCTCCGGGCCCCCCTGTGTACCTATGAGCTTCATGAGGAGTTCCCGGCTTTCTCCAGATACCTCAACCTCCCCTAGGAGTGCTTCAAGTTCTTCCACGTCGCCCTTGTCTATGACACCCATTATCCTGTCCTGGAGTTCAGATGGGATTTCCTCCCTGCCGAGGATCCCGCGGAGTATGCCCAGGTGGCCTATGTGGACCTCGAATCCGTCAAGGCCGAGTTCATGGAGGGATTCAGATGCTAGGGATATCACCTCAGCCTCTGCCAGGGGCGATCTTCCACCTATGAGTTCGCATCCGAACTGCCAGAACTGTCTGAAGCGCCCGGCCTGCGGCCTCTCATACCTGAAGCAGCTCCCGAAGTAGTACATCTTTATTGGCTTCGGTTTTTTCTGCATCTCATTCATGTAGAGCCTTGCCACGGGTGCTGTGAGTTCAGGTCTCAGGGCCAGTTCCCGGCCGCCCTTATCGGTGAAGTGGTAGATCTGGTTCACCACCTCCTCACCGGATTTGACTGTGAAGAGTTTGAGTTCCTCAAATATTGGTGTCTTGATCTCATGGTAGCCATAGGTCTCGAATGTCCTTCTGAGTACACCTTCAACCTCTTTCCTGTTCCTCATTTCAGCGAAAAGGAAGTCCCTTGTTCCTCTCGGTCTTGATATATCCATGACAGCAATTCCTCCAGTAAAAATGATAAAGGGGATGATGAGAGGTTCATCATTCATAATATTTAAGGTATTCCTTGAGCATCTTGGGGAAGGATGTGGCATTGAGGAACCTCAGACCCAGTCGCTCAGCCCAGACCCTTATACCATCATCGGCCGCCACGACCCCTGCCCCCAGTTCCTTGGCAAGGAGCAGCACATCAAGGTCGGGGGCACTGTCAAGGGTTCCCTTGCGGAGGGCTGATCTGTATTTCTTCCTGAGGTCCTTTATGGCCTTTCCAAGCACCTCGCTCTCGATCTCTGTCTTCTTGACGTCACGGGAGGCCATTATGATGGACTGTATGCCTGCCTCCCAGAGCAGGGTCTCTGAGATCCTGAGGCCCTTGTTCATCCTCTCCCGTATATCATGGACGTATTCATAGAATATCTGGGAGGGTATCTGTGTGTCGTAGCGGTTGGGTGTCTTCTTAACTATCCATGTCTCGGCCTTTATAAGGGTCTCCTCCGGGCAGTCGTAGCGTGTCATGTAATCTGTGAACTCCTTGTAGGTGATGGGAGGCATGTGACAGCTTATGTTGAGTTTTATCCTGCTTCTCGCTATGAGGTCAAGCATCCTGTCAACCGAGAGGTTGAGGTCGCCATCACCCAGCAGTTCTCGCAGCTGGTTATCTGTAAATGCCGTTGTATCAAGTACGAATCTCTGCTTTGCAAGCATGTCACACTCTCCCCTGGATTATAGGTAACCTATGGCAACAATATTTATCGCTGATGGTAAATAAATATTGTAAGTACCATGAGAAAAAAAATCAGATTCTATACTGACCGGTGCAGCATCTAAACCCGAAGAGATTCTTTGCCTGTAATGCCGGGGTGATAAACTGATAACTGGAAAAACACATGTAACCGGAATCATGGGCCATCCCCTGGGCACAGCCTCTCGCCCATAATGCACAACGCGGCGTTCAGGAGCCTTGGTATGGACTGGATATACGTACCATTCCCTGTGAAGCCAGAGAACCTGAAAGCAGCGGTTGAGGGCCTGAGGGCCCTTGGGGTTGAGGGTGTGAATGTGACAATACCCCACAAGGAGGCCGTCCTGGAGTACATTGATGATATCCATGGGACAGCGGCCCTGATAGGTGCCGTTAACACTCTGAAATTCGATGACGGGACCGTCAGGGGATACAATACCGATGCCTCAGGGTGCTTAAGGGCCCTTGAAGAGGTGACATCCGTTGAGGGTTCATCCGTCCTTATACTGGGGGCGGGTGGGGCTGCAAGGGCCTGTGCATTCCAGCTTGCAGAGAAGGGGGCCTCGGATATAACCATACTGAACAGGACCCCTGAAAAGGCCCGCCTCCTTGCAGAGGATATGGCTGATAAACTGGGCTTTGAGGCATCATACGGGGGCTATGAACTTATCCAGGGGTCTGTGAAATCGGCTGATATCCTCATAGACACCACGCCGGTGGGCATGCATCCCCACACAGATGACAGGCCACTGGTGGGGGCTGAACTCATGCATGAGGGTCTGGTGGTCCATGACCTCGTGTACAACCCTCAAAGGACGGTCCTCCTGAGAGAGGCTGAGAGGGCGTCAGCCATCCCGGTTTCAGGGATCCGTATGCTCCTCTATCAGGGCGTTGAGGCCTTCAGGATCTGGACCGGGAGGGACCCGCCCCTGGATGTCATGGAAGACGCCCTGAAAAGGGTCCTTAACAGGGATTAAGGTCCCCATGGTAATTAACTATATTGATGGATGACAGAACTATACCGGTCCAGTCCATGAAAAATAAACACCGTTGATGGATCCGCCGGTCCATGGACAGTGAAAACTCCATTAAACCTTATCGGTGATCATTATGAACGGACCTTGGGTAGAGAAGTACAGACCACAGAAACTTGATGATATAGTAGGCCAGGAACACATAATACCACGTCTAAAGCGGTACGTCGAAGAGAAAAGCATGCCAAACCTCATGTTCACGGGTCCAGCTGGTGTCGGTAAAACAACAGCAGCCCTTGCCCTTGCAAGGGAGATCCTCGGTGAGTACTGGAGGCAGAACTTCCTTGAACTCAACGCATCAGACGCCAGGGGTATAGACACCGTGAGGACCAGCATAAAGAACTTCTGCCGCCTAAAACCCGTGGGCGCCCCCTTCAGGATAATATTCCTCGACGAAGTGGACAACATGACAAAGGACGCCCAGCACGCCCTCAGGAGGGAGATGGAGATGTACACAAAGACATCCTCCTTCATACTCTCCTGTAACTACTCCTCAAAGATAATAGATCCGATCCAGTCAAGGTGCGCCATATTCAGGTTCCTCCCCCTCAAGGGCCACCAGATAATCAAACGCCTGGAGTACATTGCAGAGAAGGAGAACCTTGAATACGAGGCCCATGCCCTTGAGACAATAGTCTACTTCGCTGAGGGGGATCTCAGGAAGGCCATAAACCTCCTCCAGTCAGCCGCATCCCTCGGTGAGAAGATAACAGAGTCAAGCATCTACGATGTCGTGTCAAGGGCCCGGCCAAAGGATGTGAGGAAGATGATAAAGACCATCCTTGATGGTAAGTTCATGGAGGCCAGGGACATGCTGAGGGAGATCATGGTTCTCCAGGGTATAAGCGGGGAGGACATGGTCACCCAGATCTATCAGGAGCTCTCAAGGCTGGCAATGGAGGGCGAGGTTGATGGTGATAGGTACGTGGGCCTCATCGATGCCATCGGCGAATACGACTTCAGGATAAGGGAGGGCGCCAATCCCAGGATACAGCTTGAGGCCCTCCTTGCAAGGTTCCTTGAACACGCCTAAAGAGGTACAGTAAATGTCATGGACAGAGAAATACCGGCCAGGGAGCTTCGATGAGGTGGTCGGGAACCAGAAGGTCATAGCTGAGATAAAGGAGTGGATCAAAGCCTGGAAGGCAGGGAAGCCCCAGAAGCCGCTCCTCCTGGTTGGACCCCCCGGGACCGGGAAGACAACCCTCGCCCACATCATAGGAAAGGAGTTCTCTGATACCCTTGAACTCAACGCCAGTGACAGGCGCTCCCAGGACGCCCTTATGAGGAGCGCCGGTGAGGCATCAGCGACCCGCTCCCTCTTCAACCATGACCTGAAGCTCATCATCCTTGATGAGGTTGATGGGATCCACGGGAATGAGGACCGTGGAGGTGTCCAGGCAATAAACAGGATCATAAAGGAGAGCAGACATCCCATGGTCCTCACAGCAAACGACCCCTACAGCAAGAGGCTGCAGAGCATAAAGCCCAGATGCAGGGTCTTAAACCTCAGAAAGGTCCACACATCATCCATAGCAGCAGCCCTCAGGAGGATATGCCGTGCTGAGGGTATAGAGTGCCCCGATGATGTGCTCAGGGAACTGGCAAAAAGGTCCCGTGGTGACCTGCGTTCAGCCATCAACGACCTTGAGGCCATGGCAGAGGGTGAGGAGCGCATCGGTGAGGAGCTCCTGAAGATGGGAGAAAAGGATGCCACCTCAAACCTCTTTGATGCCGTCAGGGCCGTCCTCAAGAGCCGTGACGTCTCAAAGGTCAGGGAGGCCATGAGGGTGGATGATGACCCCACCCTTGTACTTGAATTCATCGCAGAGAACGTTCCCAGGGAATATGAGAAGCCAAATGAGATCAGCAGGGCCTATGATATGCTCTCACGTGCAGACATATTCTTCGGGCGAGCCGTGAGAACCAGGAACTACACCTACTGGCGCTACGCCTCCGAACTCATGGGGCCAGGGGTTGCCCTTGCAAAGGATAAGACCTACCGGAAGTTCGTCCGCTACACAGGTTCATCATCCTTCAGGATACTCGGGAAAACCCGGAAACAGAGGAGCCTCAGGGACAGTGTCGCGGCCAAGATGGCTGGAAAGATGCACATCTCACCGAAGGTCGCAATCTCAATGTTCCCATACATGGAGATCCTATTTGAGAATGATGAAATGGCCTATGATATAAGTGAATTCCTGGAGCTTAGAGACGAGGAGATCAAACTGTTCCGGAAGAGAAAGATAAAGGCGCCTAAAAGGAAGAAAACCCCCAGGAAAGCTGAAATTAAAGTGGGGCCCCTTTACAGTCAGAAGAAAGATAAGGGCGCAGATAAATCCATAAATGATAAAGCCACAGATAAATCCGCAAAGACACCCATTAAATCCTCTAAAAAGGATGATAGACCCAGGGATGAATCATCCAGCAGTTCAGATGATAAGAAGCCTAAAGAAAAACAGACGTCACTCTTCCAGTTCTCATAGTCCCATAAAGATAACCATTTTTTATTCACGGTCTCTGAGGGTAAACTAGGTATCAGCCATCAGGATAGCTGGCACTGCCAGCAGTCAGTGAGCTCCATGAGGACTCCGGATGGGGGGATCTAGTAAGGGGATTGTGGTCCACCCCCGGCCTCAGCAAGCTCCCCGAGATATTCGAGGGATCTCTTCATCTTATCCCTGAACTGGGGGATGTTCCCATCAAAGAATTCAAGAAACTCCTTAACCAGTGGATTTCCTGTTACCTCGATCCTGGTGCCCCGCCAGGCCTCAATCCACTCTGCAGGGACCCCTGATAGAGGGTATATTTGCAGGGGTGTTGACCTCAGGTGATACCCTATCCTTTCACCTGAGAGCATATCCTCGATTGCAGCTGCAATGGAGTGGTCAAGGGTCCCCGGGAGCACCCTCACATCACCTTCACCGATCCCTATACCGTACTTCCTCGTGTAGGGCTCAAGTATGATGTGGAGTACGGTGGCCATCTCACCCTCTGCATCGATCCTCACCTCTGAGCGTGGTCTGAGGTTCGAGGAGAGTACCCTGGAGGCCCTTGAACATATCTTCTGGAACACCTTGGACCTCACAACATCCACATCAGGGAACCTCTCCCTGAATAGCTCCTCCCTCCTCCTGGAGAACCTGGAGAACCTCAGGTTGTTTATGAGGACCTCGCCCGGCGTTACACTCACAAACCTTGTATCAACGCCAAGTTCTGAGAGGAAACTGAGTAATTCACTCCTTTCAGGCAACATATCATCTCCCGAGATCCACAAAGAGAACATCCACCGGAAAATTATCCCAGCGCCTCTTCCTGGAATACCACACAGAAATATTTATGGGAGATGTATTTATCAGTTGGGGTGGAAATCTGATAATGGAGGTGCATATATGTTCGGATTCCTTGGCAGAAGGAGGGATGAAAGGGAAGTTATTGAGATCGAACCCGACGGTCCGGTTGACTGCATAGCTGATTTTACCTACAACTTCTACTGGCAGCACCGTGGTGAAAAGCTGGACCCTGATGAGAGGATTCCAGGAACCAGCCACACCTTCCGGGAGGTTGTTGAACACCTCAAGGATGGAGGAGAGGTCATTGTGAGGGGTGACGCCGGACACAGGCTGGCCTCCAGCATGGGCGCCGACCTCGCCTACTTCGGGGGCGGCGGAGGTGTGATGGATGCAGGGGTTGTTACCGTGGAGGGGGACGTTGACACCAGGATGGGCATAAGCATGGTCTCAGGCACCATATACGTGAAGGGTGCAGTCAGGGACCCCATAGGAAACATCATTGAGGTCAGATCCGACAGGAGGGGCTACAAAAAGTTCATGTCAGTCACGGACATCCTCATGAATGGTCTCAGAGCTGAACCCGTGAATGTGACCCTTGAACCTGGACGCATGGTCATAGATGACGGTCATGTGCGGGACACCCTGGGGGCCCGGCTGGATGCTGATGTGGAGATAATCCACCACGGTAACGTTGATCTCTCAACCGGGATACTCATGAGGCGCGGAACCGTCCGTGTTATGGGTGATGCAGGTAAGAATACCGGGGCGCTCCTGAGTGGAGGTACCGTCATCATCCAGGGGGACTGTGACGATTTCTCGGGTATAGACATGAGGGATGGTTATCTCATAGTGGACGGCGATGCCGGAAAGTTCCTGGGGGCCCAGAGGCGTGGTGGTGTCATCCTTGCAAGGAGGGGTAAACCAGTACCACCTACCAGTGAATCAGACTTAACAGAGGACGACAGACGGGTGCTGATGGAGGCAGGTCTCAGGCCGCATCTTTTCAGAAGGTTCTCCTAATTCAGTGTAATTTAGGTAAACCACCAAAAGTCTTTACCTAGAAGATTCAGAGCTAGTACACTTATTAGGTAAGTCACATAATGCGTAAGAATTAGTTCGGTTCTTAGAGCCAAAAAATAAAAAGGAATAGAATTTATTTTCTCATGGGACCGAAGTAGTAGCCCACTCCGAGGAGACAGAATAGCCCGATTATGCCTGCAATGGCGTATAGCTGGGTGCCTGATGATTTCGCAGCCGTGGGTGTTGATATCTCATAGGAGCGTCCTGCCCTCTCCTGTCCCTCACCCGGAGAAGCTGATGCTGCTCCGCTGGACTGTGAATCCATGGATATGGCACCTGATACACCTGGAGATAGCCCTGGGGACCCAGTGCCTGTTCTTCCGCCTGATGTGGCTGAACCGCCGGTTGTACCGCCATGTGGTGTTGTGGTGGTTCCCTGGTCATTTCCATCAGAGCCGGATTTCTCACCGAGCATCTCTGAGATGGCTACAAGTTCCTCCTGTGAAAGGGATACAAGACCCCTGGTATGGGCCTGCCTCACATACCTTGCAATCATCTGGAGGGCTGATGGATCAAACTGTGACCTTACAGAGCTGTCAAAGAGGAAAGTGTCTGCTATTCTCCTCCAGACATCAGGGGATGCCACATCCACCAGGGCGTCGCTGGTGAACAGGTCCCTCACCTGCAGTGCTATTGAAGCACTTCCAGATGGCCCCTCACGGAGTTTGCCCTGTACCCAGACCGGGTTGAGCAGTGTCACCGCAAGGTCATCGTAGGTTGACTCCTGCAGTGTCCTTATCAGGGGTGTACCGTAGGCTGTCCTTGCAATGTAGCTGTTTATGTTCCTCCCTGTGAGGTAGTTCACCATGAAGTTCACGGTGACTGAGACCCTGTAGAGGCAGGTGCCCTCACCGGGTGCCCTGTAGGGACTTATGACCATGGTGGTGTCAACTGTGCGCAGGAGTGACTCCAGGAGTTTCGGGCTCTGGACTCCATTTAAATCTCTTCCATAGGCATAGGAGTAGTAGCTGAGGTATGTCTCAGCAAGCTGCTCTGGAGTCCAGTCGTCCCTTGACCAGAGTATCCTGTCAACACCTGCTCCATGGGGGTCGGCACCGGGTGGAAGTCCGAAGATCCTTGTCCTTGCAAGTCTATCCGCATTTGCATCCGCTTCGGAAGTGTTCATCCCTGCTGCGACAAGTTCAGCGTAGATGCCTGCTTTCATTGCGAGGTAGTGCTTCCTCACATAGTTCATCTCAGATGACTCGTTGAGGTTCACTATCCTCTTTATTGTATTGTCGATTACGTCCATGGTGGCAGGGATTGCTCCACGGAAGTTGTGGAAGTCACTTATCACAACGTCTATCCTCGGTCTTCCAAGTTCACTGAGGGGTATGATCTCTGTACCTATGAGGGCTCCGCTCTCATAGATGGGTCTGACTCCCAGGAAGTAGAATATCGCTGCTATGCTCTGACCGCCAGTTGATATCACATCACCTATATCCACGGCCACTGTCTCAGGGTACCTTCCACCGCTGGAATTCCTGTAGCGCTTCAGCATCTCCTCGGCAGCCCTTGATCCTATGACCACTGCTGCGGGGTCAGGGATTGATGAGGGGTCAAAGGTGTACATGTTGCGGCCCGTTGGAAGGGTCTCCAGGTTGATGACCGGGCTTCTTGCTGATACTGGCTGTATGAATTCACCGTTAAGTGCCCTCAGGAGTGAGTTCATCTCATTACTGGCGCTCATAATCAGAAGGTTCCTTATCTCATCCCTTCTGGCTGTCCTGTTTGCAGGGTCGAAGGATATTATTGCGTCTATGAATTTCTCAAGGGTTTCACTGTCTGGCAGTTCTCCGAAGGTGTGAAGGCCGTAGGGTGTCAGTATCCCTGAAAGTTCCTCGAGGTACTCATGGAGCCTGTCTCTGAGGACACTGAAGGCTGTGGAGCTGTTCACACCGAGCCTTACCTCAAGTCCGGCCCTCGTCACACCATCCCTGATGAGGGACTCCAGGCTGTTCATTCTGTCAGTGTCTCCTGATGCCTCTGCTGTGCTGTAGGATCCCATGAGATCTGAGAGTTCCTGGTAGACACCGTAAAGCTCTGTCCTCATGACCGGTGGGATGAGGTAGGAGATCGTGACAGCATATGCCCTTCTCTTGGTGGGGTTTATGACCGCCTCCAGAGGGTCCTCCATTTTGAGCAGGTGTATGTTTGGAATCGAACCGATCAGGGTGTTTGGCCAGTCGTCCTCTGTCATTGCATTCACGTGTCCCGGAAGGAGTTCCAGTGTCCCGTGCTGTCCTATGTGGACGACGGCGTCAGCCCCGAATCCCTTCTGCAGGTAGAGGTAGAAGGCTATGAACTGGTGTGTCGGTGGCAGTGTGCCGTTGTTGAGTGTACCGTTCCACTTCCAGACCGGCTGGGGCGCCAAGAGTATGTTGCCCATCATGATGCCGGGGATGACTATGCTGTTATTGTATATCATGATGTTTCCTGGTGCGGGTCCCCAGAGTGCTTCCACCTGTCCTCTGAGTGATGCTGGCAGTCCAGAATACCATTTGAGGTACTCTGATACCGGTATGGTTATGCAGCCTGCATCCACGAGTTTTCTGAGTTCTGTCTGTGTCATGTTCCTGGGGTTCCTGCCTGCCCTGTTTATGAGTTCATAGATGTATTCCTCGGTCAGGTTTCCGTTGCCGGTGCTGTGACCTGCGGCCCTCATGGCGAGGAGTATGTTGCTGAGACTCCTGTAGAGGTTGAGGCCGTTGGTTGCAGGCATTCCCTCATCATGGGTGCTGTCAAAGTAGACCATAGCCAGCTTCTTGTCACTGTTCGCCTTCTTCCTGAGGTTCACCCAGGCGAGTGTGCGGTTAACGAGCTGGTCTATACCCGGTTCATAGGCCACGTACTCCTTGATGGTGACACCTGTCAGTGGATCAGGACCTGATATGCGGCTTCCGCCTATGAGGATGGGCTCTATACGTCCCTGCATCTCAAACATTGAAAGCCAGTAGTATTCAAGGCCCCTGAGTCCCTGCTGTCGTGTGCTGTTTATGTAATCGTCGAGGGATGTCTGGAGGAAGACAGGGAGTGGTCCCTGTACCGGTACGTTGAGGTCCGTGAAGAAGGTTATGGTCTGGTTGTCTGGCCAGTACCCGAACTGGACACATGCAACAAGCGCATCGATGACTGAAGTGTTGTTGACCATGAAGAAGCGCCTTGATGCCCCGATGGGGTCTGAGCAGTAGAAGTAGGGTATCACGTTGAGTCCACGGGATTCAAGCTTCTGGATGAGGGTCTCATAGACGTCCATGTTGCCAGACAGGTAGTACCGGTTCAGTATTGCCACACCCACCCATGGGGCCCCTGGCCTGTAGAGGGTGGTGTTCATGTACCAGTCCATGTAGGGTGCCCTGTCTGTGTAGACCTGCGGTGCCAGCGGATGGTAGAGGAAGTCCTGCATCCCGGGCACAAGTTTTGTATCATTAGCCGTCAGGTTCACGGCTCCGCTGAGCCTGAGAACCTCAAGGAGCGTCCTCTTTATGTTCTCACGGGAGAGTGCAGGCGCAGCCACCGGCCCGTAGGCTGGAAGGTTCGTCACGTTAACACCCGTGATATTGGGTTTCACAGGTCCCAGGACGAATATCCGCGCTCCTGGTTTTAGGCTGGCTGCGATGGCCTGCAGGTCAACCAGAGCATCGAATTCTGTCCCGTAACTCATACCGGTCGTTGGATACCCGGGTCTTGTGAAGATAAAGAATATGTCCACAGTTTTAAGGTCGTTTTTGAACTGGGTGGATGCCGTTGAGTTGATGTTGAAGGTGTCCATGGTGTAGATCTTCAGTGTGAAGTTGTAGCCAGCGGGCAGGAGGTCATTACGGTAGGCTTCATTCATTATGGGGTCGACCGTGCCCACAACGCAGCCTGTCAGTAGCACAACCATCTCAGTATCCTTCAGCATCTTTGATTCTGTGGTGTTGGATGTTGTGTTGTTGTCTGCTGCAGATACCGATGGGACTGAAATCAGTAGCAGGATCAATGCAATTAACAGAAACCTCTTCATGTTTTCACCTCCTTGACTTTTATCATAATTCACTGATGTAAAATCGTAAAGAATTTAGAGTGCCCGATATTTAAATCTTAATTAAAAGATTAAAAGTATGAACAACTTTAAAAATTAGCTGTTAGAATGTAATACCTGGGTGTTCTGGAAAGCTCGGATGGATCAGGGCCACCCATAAAATAATAGTTTTTTTACTCGAGGACTATCTTCTCAAAGTATTCATCATATGCCAGGTGGAAATGGGGGAGTCTCATCATGAGTTCATCCTCAAGTTCAAGTATCCTCCTGAATTCATCCCTGTCTGCAAAGCCTATGAGTTTCCTCTCCCAGGCCTCCTGGCACCTGAGGCTGCATGGTATGAAACCCGATGGCATTATGATGGCACATTTACCCTCAGGGATATCAAGTTCACTGACCTCTGCAAGATGTTCCCCATCGATTGCGTACCGGGTATTCTCTGAGAAACTCCTGATGCAGCATTCAGGGTATCCCAGGAGTCTACCTATGTTCTCATCATCGCCACGATAGACACCGAGCTCCGTTGATATCATTGGGTCCAGGGCGGGCCTCACCGGTGGACTGTACCTTGATGTTATCTCGATCTGAAGATCAAGCCTTGACATGAGCTGGTTGAACTGAAAATCATCCATCCTGCAGACAACCTTCAGGCATTCCCTGCAGCCCTCTTCCCTGATCCTTACTATCCTCTCATATATGTCCTCGAGCATGAAAACCACGTCTAACCTTTTACAGTGTATTCCACTATGAGGTCCTCACCCAGGGTGTAGGACCGTTTAAGTTCAAGTCTTATGGCATCTGCCATCTCATCTATACCCTCACCATCCACAAGGGTCCTGGCATCCCTGCCCCCAACTATCATCGGTGCTATGCAGACCCGGACCTCATCCACCAGGCCACCGGTCAGCATGGAGTAGTTGAGTGTCGATCCGCCCTCCAGCATAAGTCTCTCTATCCCCATACCATGCAGCCGTTCAAGTAAAAGATGGAGATCGACCCGCCGGGTCCCTGCAACAACCACTTCAGCCCTTTTTCTGAGCTCAGCAACCCTCTCAGGCGGGGCGCTCTCTGAAACACCTATCACCGTCGGGGCCTCATCGTTAAGTACCCTGAAATGGGGGGGTGTCCTGGCCATGCTGTCAACCACAACCCTGACCGGATTATCCCCGGGGGCTGCATCTACCCTGTGGACTGTGAGGCGCGGGTCATCCGCCAGCACCGTGTTTATGCCCACCATTATGGCGTCACACTCCCTTCTGAGTTCATGGACCCTCCTGAGATCCTCCTCACCAGATATCTCAGAGCTCCCTGTTGCCGTTGCAATCTTACCATCAAGTGTCATGGCTGCGTTGAGTATAACGTAGGGTCTCATGGCCTTCCTCCTCCGACCTATTTATAGATGTCATCCTATAAATTAATGTGGAATTTTAAGTCGAAGAATGATGAAACCAGTGGAGGTTGAACCATGGAGAGGTACAGGAGGGGAATGGAGATACTCAACAGAATGAACAGGAAATCCTACACCGCCATCAGGGATGAACTTGAGGATGTTGCACCGGACCTTGCACGCTTTGTTGCTGAATTTGCATACGGAGATGTCTACTCCAGGGGCGTGCTTGACCTTAAAACAAGGGAACTTTTGACCCTTGCCGCCCTCACAGTACTGAGGGCCGATGATCAGCTGAAGAGCCATGTGCGGGGAGCCCTAAATGCTGGCTGCAGTAAGGATGAGATCATAGAGGTCATGATACAGATGGCCGTATACGCGGGTTTCCCTGCAGCCATAAATGCTGTGCTTGCAGCGAAGGAGGTTTTCACGGAGAATGACCCTGCTGAAGTTTGAAAATAGACTCAAAGCTGATGAACTCTAAAAGAGAAAAAATAATGGGACTCTCAGCCCCGGGAGTCCTATAAACCAAACACTCTTTCTGCATTTGCTGTTGTGATACTGTCAACATCCTCAAGGTCCATGTCCTTGATTCTGGCTATCGCCCTGACAGCTTCCTCCACGAAGGCTGGCTCGTTACGTTTTCCCCTGAAGGGTGAAAGGTAGGGGCTGTCTGTCTCCGTTAACATGCCCTCAAGGGGGATTGCCCTCACAAGTTCCATGTGGTGCTCTGAAAATGCCACAAGTGTCGAGATGGATATGTAATATCCCTCATCCAGTATCCTGCGGGCTGTTTCAATGCTTCCACCATAGCAGTGAAAGATTACCTCGGGTACCCTGTATTCAAGGACAGTTTCAAGGGCCCTCTCCTCAGCGTCCCTTGCATGGACCACCAGGGGCATTTCATGTTCAGCTGCGAGTTCCACAAATACCCTGAAGGTCTCCTCCTGCCTTCTTCTACCCTCCTCATCACGGGTGTGGTGGAAGTCCATGCCTGTCTCCCCAACTGCAACTATAAGGTCAATATTTGATTCTATCTGCGAGACAACCTCCCCTATAAGGTCCTGTCTTGCCTTTGATGCATCAACCGGGTGGAACCCCATTGTAGGGCATATGAAACCTGGGTTGAGGGATGCAAGTTCAAGGGCCCTCCTGTTACCCCCGAGACCAACCCCTGAATCTATAACAGCCCTCAATTTACTCCTGGCCCTTTCGATGACCTCTTCACGGTTCCTGTTGAAGTCCTTGAAGTCAAGGTGACAGTGAACGTCTATAATGATGATACCTCCCATAATCAGTGATTGATATGGATAACGTCTACATACCTCCCATGAATCAAGGGGCTGTGCTAGACGCCGAACCTTCTCTCACGCTGCTGATATGACCTTATGGCCCTTAAAAAGTCTACCTTCCTGAGTTCAGGCCACAGGCTGTCGCAGAAGTAGAGTTCAGAGTAGGATGACTGCCAGAGCAGGAAGCCACTGAGTCTTTCCTCGCCACTGGTCCTTATTATCAGGTGCGGGTCCTCCAGACCTGCAGTGTAGAGGTTTCTGTTTATCATGTCCTCGTCTATGTCCTCCGGGTCTATCAAACCCGCCTTAACATCCTCTGCAATCTTTCTTGTGGCGTCAACTATCTCCTGCCTTCCATCATATCCTATGGCTATGTTCACAAGGCGGTCTGAGTACTGCTCTGTTGACTTCTCAGCGATCTCTATGGCCCTTCTGACGTCCTCCGGGAGGAGTTCAAGTTTTCCGACTGCTCTGACCCTGACCCTGTTCTTATGTATCTTCTCATTGCTTGCTATGGCCTCGAAGTTTTCCCTGAAGAGCTTCATGAGACCCTTAACCTCCTTTTCTGGTCTCTTGAAGTTCTCTGTTGAGAAGGCGTACGCCGTTACTATTTCTATCCCGAGGTCCACGCACCAGTCCAGGACCTTCTCGAGGGTTTCTATGCCCTTCTTATGGCCTTCTATGGGGTTCATACTGCCCTGCAGCTTTGAGTATCTCCTGTTACCATCCATGATGATGGCAACATGTCTTGGCATTCTGTCCCTTCTGAGGTTGCGCGATATGTACCATTCGTACAGCTTGTAAAGGGGCTTTAATGGTGACATTTCAAATCTACCTGATCATAATTTTTGTTCATCCGGTCAGTTAATATTAATTTAATTAATACGATTAACGGTCCTATTATTCATTATCTTCATTCCATCCTCTGGCAAGCCAGTGGGCGAATTTCAGCGCCCTGAGATAGCCTTCGGCTGTCTGTGACCTTGATGTGTCAACAAAAATTCCGTCAAATCCCAGAGCAACTGCACCGTAACTCCTGGCGGTGCCAACCAGAACCAGTGATCTGAATATGAGGTTGCCTGTTATACCATCGGGTGCTATGATGACGTTACAGCCATCAGCCACGGCTTCCTCTATCAGTATATGGTAGTGCCTCACCCTATATTTATCCTTTATCATTGATGTGAGGAATTCGCCTTCATGGATTGACCTGTCAACCTCTGGTGACCTTCCAAGGTCCCCCCTCCTTCCCCCTGATATCACGCCGACTCTGGGCTCTTCTCCGGTTTTCCGGAGAAATTCAGAGGCTGAAACAGCGATTTTGAATCTATCATCCACTGTCCTTCCCTCATCTATACCCACGGGGGCGAGCAGAAATCCATTAGCACCCACCTCTATCCATGAAGCCCTGTTCAGTGGCCCGCCTTTTTTGAGTTCTGCCATTATATTTGCGGCTGGCAGTGACCCCCTCACGTAGGCAGCAGCACCCCTTCTGAGTTCCTCTATGAATTCCTCCTCTGAGTGGACCAGGTCAACCTCAAAGTCCGCGAGGGATGCAGCCCTCTCCATGTTCCTGTTCTCACCGACACCAGCCACTATCCTCATGGCTCCACCCTCACTTCCATACATTTCACAGGCTTATCTCCATATTCCATGATCAGGTCTTAGAGAGTTACGGCGCAGGCAGCAAGATTAATATATGGTCATGAGTATTATAAGATTCAGCTTTTTAATAGATGACGGCGAATAAATATATAAATGTCTTCTGCATAAGAAAATTTAGGTTAACGGAAAAATAATATAAACATGAAATTTTTTAATTAGTGATCCTGCTGACACACATTAAAGACACACATTAAAAAAATCACTGAAGGAAGGTAGAACCATGGATACCAAGAATAAGATAATAATCGGCCTTTTCATCGTAATCCTCGGACTTTCCGTTGTGACGTATGAGAATTACATCACAAACTCCCAGAACGTTTTTGTGGGAGAGAAGCATGTGCTGCTGCTCTGTGCGGATCCCGGTGAACCAAGGCCCGGCATAGGTGCCGTTGACATGGCCTTCATAATAACCATGAATGAGGGTAACATAACCAATGTGACGGCTGTGTACCCACACAACATGGCCCACCCCACGGCACAGTCCCCTGCATCCCTAAGGGCCCAGGGCGTCAGCAGGTGGCTCCTGCATGATGCCCTCTGGGAGAATGACACCGAAAGGGGTGCCAGACTCGCACAGGAAATAGTGGAATACAATACAGGCATAAAAACGGATATAGTGGTCATAGTAACTCCCCAGGCTGTTGACGGCATACTGCAGTCCATAGGACCCGTCTACGTTGAGGGTCAGGGTTATGTTTCAGGAAACAGCATACAGTTCCTCAGGGAGGAACAGCAGCAGGGCTCATCCAGGGGTGTGGCAATTCAGTCACTCATGAGGGCCATATTCAACGCAACAAAGGACCGCTCAAAGTACCTTGCAATGGTGAATGCCGGTCTACAGCAGTACCAGCAGGGAAACATCGTCGTTGTGCCTGAGGGCGCTGTTGTGCAGTTCCTAATATCAACGGGTCTTGAAAGGGTGGGCAACTGATTAACCCCCCTCTTTTTTTCCATTTAATATTAATGGTCCTCAATGAATTTCATTGAATGATACACAAAACTTAATTATTATAATGTAAATAGTAGTGTTGGGGGATACAGTTGTCCAATGAGAACACTGCAAAAACCAGGGGCTACCTCATATGTACAGAATGCGGGGGTTACTATCATCTCCAGGAGGGAGAGAGTCCAGCTGATTTTTCGTCCTGTGAATGTGGGGGTTCACTTGAATACTATGATACACTCGAGAAGTTCTATGAGGAACCGGAAGCTACCGAAAGTGAAATCAAGGATGAAGATAAAAGGATTAGACTCCTTGAGGATCTTTCAAGGAGCATAGAAAATGAGGAGAGAACCCCCAAAGAGATAAAAACCGGGAAATGGTCCCTCATGGAATTCGTTGCTGAGAAGAGAATAATCGATGATGTGAGGGAACAGAAGGAGATAGTTAACGAGCTCCTTGATGAGGAGATTATTGACAGCAACCTGGTGACCGGTGGAGGTGTGGAGGCAGAGAGCTTCATATCGCAGGTGCGTGAGCAGAGGGAGTTCCTGGCTGAACGTGAGGGGAACGCCCTTAACAGCAGATTCCTGAAGACAGCTGTCATGGCACTCCTGATATTTGTTGTGATATGCTTCCTCTACTTCTTCATAGCAGTAAAATTCACCTGATTCTGAAAATTTCAGTCAAAAAAATTAATTAATTTTTAAGGCCGCTGAGAACCTCCTCGGCAGCTTCAAGGGTCGCCTCTATGTGCTCTGATTCATGGGCAGCCGATATGAAGCAGCACTCAAACTGGGACGGTGGTATGAATACCCCCCTCTCAAGCAGGCCATGGAAGTACTCCATGAAGAGCACTGTATCGGATTTTTTAGCATCCCCATAGTTCCTGACCTCCTCCCCTGTGAAGTATAACTGGAACATTGATGCTGGCCCGGTGACCTGGTATTCAAGGTCCAGGTCAGAGAGGAGGTCCCTGAGACCAGCCCTCAGCGTCGACCCCTTCCTCTCAAGGTCAGAATACATCCTCCCATCAAGGAGTCTGAGGGTCTCACGACCTGCAGTTACAGATACAGGGTTCCCGTTGAAGGTACCTGCCTGGTAGACGTTACCTGCAGGTGATATATTTTCCATTATCTCCCTTCTGCCTGCCAGTGCCCCCATTGGGAAGCCGCCTCCAACTATCTTTCCAAGGGTTACAAGGTCGGGTTCAACCCTGTAGTACTCCTGGGCACCCCCTGGTGCAAGCCTGAATCCGGTTATCACCTCATCAAATATGAGGATGATATCATTTTCACGTGTTATGTCCCTCAGGAACTGCAGGTAACCATTTTCAGGTTCTATGCACCCTATGTTTCCCATGACAGGTTCCACCAGTATGCACGCTATATCCTCACCCGCCCCCTCGATGAGTTCAGCCATTGCCTCCTCATGGTTGAATGGTACCGTCAGGGTGTTTCTGACAGTATCCACTGGTATTCCAGGTGAATCAGGTGCTGTGGCCGCCCCTGAACCCGGCCTCACAAGGACGTAGTCGTGGGCACCGTGATAGGATCCCTCAAATTTAACTATCCTGTCCCTCCCTGTGAAGGCCCTGGCAAGCCTCACAGCGGCCATGGTGGCCTCAGTCCCTGAATTTGTGAACCTCACCATCTCAGCGCATGGCACCCTCTCGATGATGGCCTCTGCAAGTTCTATCTCCCCCTCTGTGGGAACACCGTAGGTTGTCCCCCTTTTTATCTGCTCATTCACAGCCTCAACTACACGTGGGTGGGCGTGTCCCAGTATGAGGGGGCCATAGGCCAGACAGTAGTCAATGTAGCTTTCACCATCCACGCTTTCAAGCAGGCATCCGCTGCCCCCCGCTGCAAAGAATGGGTGGGGGTCGAACCTCCTCACAGGTGAACTCACACCCCCCGGGAGGACGTTACTGGCCCTTCTGAAGAGTTCCTCTGACTTCATTTTTAAAACCTCTAAACCTCTTTATCCTTGGATAATGCTATGAGTGCGTTTGCAGCCGCCACTGCGACTGGTGTGCCCCCCTTGGGACCCCTGGTTATCATATGAGGTATTTCTGTACCTCTGAGGGCCTCTTTAGACTCTGCAGCACCTACAAAGCCCACAGGCACACCTATAACGGCCCTGGCATCCATCAGGCCTTCAAGGGTTAGTTCAATCACCTTCATGAGGGCTGTCGGTGCGTTGCCTATGACAACGATCCCCCGGAATCCCTGGCTGGCGGCGTACTCCATTGAAGCAGCGGCCCTTGTGATGTCCCTTTTCTCTGCAAGCTCCCTCACAGCGGGTTCCCTTATGTAGCACCGGGAGGGATGTGATATGCCTGCGCGGACCATTTCAATGTCTGTGAGTATCCCGCCTGAACTCCTGAGGGATCTGAGTGCCTCATCAACAAAGCCCTGGCTGAATTCTGTTATACGTGCATATTCCGGGTCGGCGGTGGAGTGGACTATCCTTTCAACTATGGCCACCTCAGCGGGACCCAGCGAGGATATATCCTCGGAGATGAGTTCCCTCACTATCTCCCTGCTCTTCCTTGCTATTTCATAGCCCTGGCCTGTGGATGCTCCCATCAAATTATCACCTACGGCGTGAGCCTCCTCCTGTCCCTCGGGAAGAGGACCGTCTCCCTTATGTTTTTAAGTCCTGTGAGGGTCATGTTGAACCTCTCAGCACCGAGTCCCCATCCTGCGTGGGGTGGCATGCCGTACTCAAAGGCTGAAAGGTAGCTCTCAAATGAATCAGGGTTAAGACCCTGTCTTTTTATCTTCTCAACAAGGAGGTCATGCTGGTGTACCCTCATGGCCCCTGAGGATATCTCAAGGTCCCTGTACATGAGGTCAAATGCATGACTCCTCTCAGGGTCATCCTCGTCTGGCATGACATAGAATGGTTTTATGGCGGTTGGCCAGGATGTTATGAAGTAGTAGCCATCCATGATCTCACCCAGGGCCTTCTCAGCGGCTCTTGGGAGGTCTTCTCCATGTTTCATCGGAACTCCCTTTGAGTTAACCATTTCAACGGCCTCATCATACTCCAGGCGCTCGAATGGTGTTTCAGGCACCTCCAGTGTCCTTCCAAGGGTTTCCAGGGCATCAGTGCAGTGCTCATTCACGTCTTCAATGACCCTCACCACGAGGTTTTCAAGTATCTTCATCACGTCCTCGTGGTCAACAAAGGATGCCTCGATGTCGATTGATATGACCTCGTTGAGGTGCCTGAGGGTGTCGTGTTCCTCTGCCCTGAATATTGGGGCGATTTCGTACACACGGTCCAGGCCCGTTGACATCATGATCTGCTTGTACAGCTGTGGGCTCTGGCCGAGGAAGGCCTCCCTCTCAAAGTAGGTTATGGGGAAAAGCTCTGTACCTCCCTCTGTTGCAGATGCAACTAACTTTGGGGTGTTTATCTCGAGGAATCCCTGTTCTTCAAGGAATACCCTGACTGAATGCAGCATTCTGCTTTTTATCTTGAATATTGCGCTTACGGATGGTTTTCTGAGGTCAAGGAATCTTGCGTCGAGTCTTGTGTCTATCTCAGCCTTAACCTTCTCTGTTGGGTCCAGTGGGAGGGGCTGCTTTGATATGTTAAGTACCTTGAGGAAGGAGGGTATTATCTCAAATCCGCCCGGTGCCTTGCCTGACTCCTGCACAGTACCACCAAAGGCGACCACGGATTCCTTTTTGAGCTTCCTTATGGATTTGAAGAGGTCCTTTTCAATCTTTTTACTGGGGGCTGTTATCTGTATGAGCCCGTCACGGTCCCTTAGGAGTACGAATATTATCCCTCCAAGGTCCCTTATTTCATGGACCCAGCCCATAACCGTGACTTCATCTCCATCCATCTCCGGTTCTATGTCCTTTGAGTAATGAGTCCTTCTAAGATCTCCAAGTAACAATCAAATCACCTCTAACAGTTTAAAGTGAATATTTAAGGTCTCTGATGAAACCATGCATTATCAGAGTTCAGCAGATTAATCTGCCTTCATCAATCAGTCCCTCAGCCTCCTCCTGAAGGATTCAGCATGGGCATGGAGGCCCTCGTACTCTGCAAGTTTCAGGACGGTGCCCTGGAGGTTTCTGAGGCCCTCCTTGGTTATCCTCTGGACTGTTGGTTTTTTGATGAAGGATTCTGTGGAGAGACCCGAGTACATCCTTGCGCATCCCGAGGTTGGCAGCACATGGTTTGTGCCTGAACCGTAATCCCCTGCAGCCACAGGGGACAGTTCCCCCAGGAATATGGATCCCGCGTTACGGATGCCCTCCAATGTTTCTTCTGGAGAATCCGTCATTATAACAAGGTGCTCGGGGGCGTATGCATTGCTGAAGTCCACAGCCTCATCAATATCAGCTGTTAAAACTATCATCCCGTACCTTTCAAGGGACTCCCTTATGATATTGGCCCTTTCCATGTATTTAATGTTTTCATGGACCATCTCCTTCACCTCAAGGGCAAGGTCCCTGGAGTCTGTGACAAGGACGCTTGCAGCCTGGGGGTCGTGTTCTGCCTGTGCAAGTATTTCGAGGGCGATGTACTCTGGACTGGCAGTTTCATCGGCGATTATAAGGACCTCTGAGGGTCCTGCAGGGAAGTCTATGTCCACTTCACCGTAGACCAGTTTCTTTGCAGCGGTTACAAATATGTTGCCAGGTCCAACGATTTTATCAACGGGCCTGATGGTCTCTGTGCCGTAGGCCATCGCTGCAACGGCCTGTGCTCCCCCAACACGGTATATTTCACTGGCCCCTGCCATGTCGGCTGCCACAAGAACCGCGTCGGGTACCGAGCCGTCCTGTGCCGGCGGGGTGCAGCATACTATCCTCTCAACACCTGCTATCCTTGCAGGTATCACGGTCATGAGTATCGTTGAGGGGTACACAGCCCTTCCACCCGGTATGTAGCAGCCCACACTGTCAATGGGGCGCACCAGCTGGCCGGCCATGACCCCGGGTCTAACCTCAGACATCCAGCCTGAGGGCATCTGCATCCTGTGGAATTCCTCAATGTTGCTGGCGGCTTCCCTGAGTGCCTCCTTCACCCCGGGTTCAAGGTTTTTGTGGGCCTCCTCTATCTCCTCCCTGCTGACCCTGAAGTTCTCAACGGTCACTCCATCGAATCTCCCTGTGAGTTCCCTGAGGGCATCGTCACCTCCATCCCTCACCATGGATATGATGTCTGCCACGGGTCCAAGGACATCATCGACGTCAAGCCTTGCTCTTTCAACGAGTTCAGAAATCCGTCTGTAATCAAATTCTGTTATCTTCATCAGCATCCTCCAGTGAAAAAGTTAGGGCGAATGGTTAGTTTTATGGAGCCATTCCCTTTTAAGAATTTAGGGGGCACACCGGATCATTTAATAATTTGAAGAATTCCAGTAATATAAACATTTATTTATATGCTTTCACTTAAACATTGGTTGATGGTTGGAATTCATCCCATGGATATGACTACCATTTGCAATTTTTATATTAATCTGTGGTCATTCCTTAATTTGGATTAGGGGGCATCTAATGGACCAAAATTTTTAAATAATAAGTTTAATACACACTTATAAGGAGACTGAGGCTGGTAACCATGTATAAGGATGAAATGATACAACTGCACCAATTTCTGGTATATGTTCTGAAGTACCTTGAGAATGGATATGATATAAAGGATGAATGCGAGGAGTACTTCTCCCTGAACATCAGCCCCCACCACATCCACCGTACCAAGGCCGAACATAAGTACGCTATTTTTGTGCTCTCAAGCGCCATCTCAGAGATCCTCGCCAGGAAAGAAGGTAACAATCTTCCACCAAATGTTGTGAATGGCCTCTCAGAACTTGCAAGGAGATCAAGGAAAGAAGTCGTCAAGATGGAGGCCAGGCTCGAGGCAAAGTAAAATAACCTCCTACATGCCAGCAAGAACCGCCAGTTCCAGTTAGTCAGCAGTGGTGCCAGCCACATATTTATTACTTATACCCGTATTATTCTTATCAGTACTTGCCGCCTATTTTTAATAGCACCAATCCCATATCTATAACAGAGTTATTTATAACAGGTGTTTGTTTATGAAGGCCACAGAAACCATGATCTGTCTTGTTGATGGAGAGCACTACCTGCCTGTGACAAGAGCAGCAGTTGAAACCCTTGACTCAATGGAGCACATTGATGTGAAGGCCCTGATCTTTATTGGTGGGACAGAGAAGCTCAGGACATCCTCCCCTGAGGAATACACTGAAATAATGGGCAGACCGGTCCACTTCGGGGATGACCCCCACAGGATCCCCTACAAACTCATAGGAGAACTCATAAGAAAGTATGGTGCAGATACCGTCATGGACCTCAGTGATGAACCTGTCCTTGACTACTCCAAGAGGTTCAGGATAGCCTCAGTTGTCCTGGGTGAGGGTGCAGTCTACAGGGGCCCGGACTTCGAATTCCAGCCCCTGACAGAGTATGACATACTTGAGAAACCC
The DNA here is from genome assembly GCF_000008645.1 of Methanothermobacter thermautotrophicus str. Delta H. Lineage (NCBI taxonomy): Archaea > Methanobacteriati > Methanobacteriota > Methanobacteria > Methanobacteriales > Methanobacteriaceae > Methanothermobacter > Methanothermobacter thermautotrophicus. Next base: position 166,109 of record NC_000916.1, on the reverse strand, counting down.
TCACTCAAGATACTGGGCACGGGTAAGAGGATAGGTAAAACTGCAGTATCCGCCTATGCCGCCCGACTGATCCACGAACGCCAGTACAACCCCTGTGTCGTTGCTATGGGCCGTGGGGGTCCCGAGGAACCCGAGATCGTCCATGGCGACCGGATCGAAATAACCCCCGAGTTTCTCATGGAGCAGTCAGATAAGGGTGTGCATGCAGCCTCTGACCACTGGGAGGATGCACTCATGAGCAGGATACTCACCGTTGGCTGCAGAAGATGCGGGGGAGGTATGGTGGGAGATGTCTTCATAACAAACATGAAGCGTGGCGCTGAAACCGCCAACAGACTGGACGCAGACTTTGTTATCCTTGAGGGCAGCGGTGCAGCCATCCCTCCGGTGAAATCAAACCGCCACATAGTACTTGTCGGTGCAAACCAGCCACTTATAAACATAAAGAACTTCTTCGGACCCTTCAGGATTGGACTTGCGGACCTTGTGATAGTCACCATGTGCGAGGAGCCCATGGCAGGGGATGAAAAGGTCAGGGAGATAGTCGATTTCATTGAATCCATAAACCCCGAAGCTGAGGTTATAACAACTGTCTTCAGACCAAAGCCCTTGGGTGAGATTGAGGGTAAGAATGTGCTCTTTGCAACAACAGCCCCTGACTCAGTGAAGGACCTCCTGGTTGAATATCTTGAATCAGAGTACAGCTGCAGGGTTGTGGGCACCACACCACACCTCTCAAACAGGCCACTGCTTCAGAGGGACATTGAAAGGTACATAGAGGACGCTGATGTGATGCTAACTGAACTCAAGGCCGCTGCAGTTGACGTTGCAACGAAGGACGCCCTTGAGGCTGGACTCGAGGTCATATACTGCGACAACATCCCGGTTGTGAGGGATGGTGCCCAGGATGAACTTGATGATGCAATAATCTCCGTGGTGGAAAGGGCGATAGCCGACTTCAACCTCAGAAAGACGCCCTGAATTCAGTGAACCCCCAGAGTAGAGGCAGAGAACGCCCGGAATGGTGATAACTTGGACGATGCTGACCTGAAGAAACTCCTCAGGTTCACCATTACTGAGAAGAGGGTTATCGAGAAACTCCAGATACCCCCCGACGCCTTCCTCCCCCTTCTTTTCTCCATAAGATTCGGTGGGGACTGGAGTCTGAGGAAGAACTCCAGCCGGTTCATGGCCATCAAGGAGAAGGTCACCCGCTTTGATGAGGATGAGATGATCGGCCGTACCCTTGAGATAGTGTACCTTTTTCTGAATCCCAGGATAATCAGTGAGGAGGGAACCGTTTACCGCTTTGAGAAGTGCGGTTCCAGGAACGAGCGAGAGCTTGTGAGCAGGCCCTACCGTGTTGTTGTGGATGGTGACTACATTTTGAGGGCCGTGCTTGACCCCCTTGACCTTAAGATCCGGCTAAAGAGACTGGAAAAACCCCTCCGGTTCACGGGTTCAGGTGCCTATGGAGTTGCCCATGAGATGGAACACCTCGAGGGTGAGGAATCAGAGGGCACCCCCTTCTGGGAATTTGAGTACGAGATAGAGGAGTGAACCGGGCAAACATTCATACGGATAGTGAAAACACATGGACACTATATCCATAAATATAAATATGAACATCCATTCATATGTAAACTGAGGTGATTAAATGGAGGAAAATAACTGCTGTGGAGATGCACAGAACACCATCAGTGGCTGCAGCTGCAGCTGTGGATTTCTTGAGTACCCTGACCAGTCAGAGGTCCCTGAACCTGAAACACCATCCACCACAGCCAGCAGAGAATTCCTTAGCAGACTTGAGGATTACGCACGTTCACTTGGCATAGCCAGCATGGGTTATGCGTCCATAACCCCAGAGGTTATCCTTGCAGGTGATTTTAAGTATAAGAACGCCGTGGTACTCACATTGAAGATGGATGATGAACTTATAGGCACTCCTCCAAGGGAGGAGGCCCAGGCCATGAATGACAGACTCTACGATGAACTTGCCGATTTAACCTTCAGGGTTTCAGATTACCTCAGAGAGAATGGGTACGGTGCCGTGGCCATCCACCCCATGAGTGGACTCCTGGATCTCACATCCCTGGCCCAGAATGCAGGTATTGGTTTTAAGGGGACTAACGGCCTTCTCATAGGTCCGGAGACAGGGCCGGCCCAGAAAGTATCTGCAGTGCTCACGAGCATATCCAACCTTCCTCAGAAGGCCAGTGAGCATTCATGGATCCCTGAGTACTGTGCAAGGTGCGGTAAATGCATAAAGGCCTGTCCTGAGGATGCCCTGGTGGAGGTGGATACCTGCTGTGGATCCACAGTCTTGCTCCTTGAGGATAGATGCCTTGGGTGCAGTGAGGGATGCACCTACTGCATAGAGAGCTGTCCATTCTACAGTAAGGGCTATGAAACGGTCCGATCAAAATTCATGAAGTTAAGGCAGAAGCTGGAAGAAAGGGGGAAGCTCTAAACTATTTTTTTTAATTAATAAACATCTGAATGCACATCACATCATATTTACTGGCAGACTAGTTGTCTGCTACAAAAATTCGTTCTTCTGGCATAAAGAAAGAGAACATGACCCATTCCAGCCTGAAAAATCAGCACCACAAATTGTATAATCACCCCCCCCAAAATCAGCACCACCTCACCCCATAAAATTGTATAATTTAATAATGAAGTTCAACATACAGTAAGTTGGTGTTTAATATGAAGGCTGATGCAGTAAAAATTGCGGATGGTGTCTACTGGGTTGGTGTGATGGACTGGGACATAAGGAGCTACCATGGTTACACCCTTGGAGGCACAACCTACAATACCTACCTCATATTTGGGGATGAACGGGTGGCCCTTGTTGACAACACTTACCCCGGAACCTCTTCACAGATGTTTGGAAGGATAACCGACGCCTTTGAAAGGGAAGGAAGGGATGAAAAGATTGACCTCATAATACAGAACCACATTGAAAGGGATCACAGCGGTTCCATCACCGAGGTCCTCAAAAGGTACGGTTCAGAGATAATCTGCACCGCAAAGGCAGCTGAGGGCCTCAGGCAGCACTATTCCATACCCCAGGATACCCCGATGCAGACCGTTAAAACAGGGGACAGCACTGACCTCGGGGGAAAGACCCTCACATTCCTTGAGGCCCCAATGCTCCACTGGCCAGACAGCATGTTCACCCTCCTCGAGGAGGAAGGTATTCTCTTCTCAAATGATGCCTTCGGACAGCACCTCTGCATCAGCAAACGCTTTGATAAGGACGTCCCTGAAGCTGTACTGATGGATGCTGCCATGAAATTCTATGCAAACCTTTTAACACCACTCTCCCCCCTTGTACTCAGGAAGTTCAGTGAGGTTAAGGAACTGGGCCTCCTTGAGAAGATAGGGATGATAGCGCCCTCCCACGGCCAGATATGGACCGAGCCCCTGAAGATAATAGCTGCATACACTGACTGGGCCACCGGGAAGTGCAGGGACAAGGCCACCATAATCTATGACACCATGCACTACTCCACCAGGATGCTGGCACATGCCATGGCCGAGGGTCTCATGGCAGCGGACGTGGATGTGTCGATGCACTTCCTTCATGAGGATGAGAGGAGTGAGATTGTGAAGAATATCCTTGAGAGCAAGGCAGTATTCATAGGAAGCCCAACAATGTTCAACGGACCATTCCCAAGCCTCGGTGACCTTATATATTATCTCAAAGGACTTACGTTCGATCGCACAGGCTTTAAAAGGCTTGCAGTTGTATTCGGATCAAAGGGATGGGGTGGCGGTGCAGTGAGAACCCTTCAGGAGGAGCTCTCAGGTGCAGGATTCGAGGTTGCTGAAACCTTTGAGGTTAACTATGTCCCCACCTCCGGAGACCTGGATGAATGCTACAGCATCGGGAAGAGCGTCGGTGAAAGGATAAAGAAAATGTAGCTTTCAAAATGAGTAATGCAGGAAACATAGTTTAAAGGATGCAGTGATTTAATGAAATCAATCAAATTTAAGGGCAGTCATGACCCTGAGAAGAAAATTGTTGTGAGCCTCTTCTGGACCGTAAGGAAGACAATAAGGGAAGAGGGGTGCGCACCGGTGCGCATAACCCGTATCAGGACCTCGAAGAGAACCTATGAACCGGAGGGCAGGAAGCTCCTGAAACTATCAGATGATATCCTGGATGATATAATAAGCGATATTGAAAGGGGTAACACCGTTGAATTCAGTATGACCATGGGTCAGGAGTCACTCAGGCTCTGGATCGACGGCGAGACCTTCACTGTTGAGGCATCAAAGACACCTGAACTCGAAGAGGAGATAGTGGAAAAACTTGAGCATGAAACCTCAAAGATTACACCAGACTTCTGTCAGACCTTCCTGCCGAAGATATTCCCCAACCGTTAACCACACGCCACCATCTCCAGTCAATTATTTATTTCCAGGAAGAGGAATCCATCTGCAACTCTTCCAGTAAGTCTGCAGAAACCAGAAACCCACAGGATCTTCTACACAAATTATTTATAGAACCTTAAACCCATGGATAATTGCATGCTATTTATTTAAGAGGTGATTTAATGGCACAGGGACAGCAGCCCATATTCATATTACCACAGGATACAAGCCGTTACGTTGGAAGGGAAGCACAGAGAATCAACATCCTTGCGGGTAAGGTTCTTGCAGAGACTGTGAGGACAACCCTTGGACCCAAGGGTATGGACAAGATGCTTGTTGACTCCCTTGGAGACATCGTGATTACAAATGATGGAGTTACGATCCTCAGGGAAATGGACATCTCACACCCCGCAGCAAAAATGCTGGTGGAGGTTGCAAAGACCCAGGAAGACGAGGTGGGGGACGGTACAACCACTGCAGTCATAATAGCAGGTGAACTGCTCAAGGAAGCTGAAAAACTCATTGAAATGGGTGTGCACCCAACAATCATAGCACTTGGTTACAGGAATGCAGCACTGAAGGCCCAGGAGATACTTGAAGAGATATCAATGGAAGCAAGCGACAGGGACACCCTCATGAAGGTCGCAATAACTGCAATGACAGGAAAGGGTTCAGAGAGGGCCAAGGAAAAACTTGCTGAACTCGTTGTTGACGCAGTAATGCAGGTCGAAGAGGACGGTGAAATCGACAAGGACAACATTAACATACAGAGGATACAGGGCGCATCAGTGAACGAGTCAAGAATCGTGAACGGCATAGTAATTGACAAGTCAAGGGCAGACACCTCAATGCCAAAGAGAATCGAAAAAGCCAGGATAGCCCTCCTCAAGTATCCGATAGAGGTTAAGGACCTTGAAACCGATGCCAAGATAAGGCTAACAGACCCATCACAGATGCAGGCCTTCATAGAACAGGAAGAGCAGATGATCCGCGACATGGTTGAGAAGATAAAGAGCTCAGGCGCCAACGTCGTGTTCTGCCAGAAGGGTATCGATGACCTTGCACTCCACTACCTCTCACGTGAGGGAATAATGGCCCTCAAGAGGGTCAAGAAGTCAGACATCAAACGTATTGAGAAGGCCACAGGCGCAAGACTCGTCACCAACATAGATGACCTCACAGCAGAAGATCTGGGAGAGGCCGGTGTTATCTACGAGAAGAAGATCTTTGATGAGGTCCTCACATTCATTGAGGAATGCAGGGACCCCAAGGCAATCTCCATAATACTGAGGGGAAGCACGAAGCATGTTGCAGAGGAAATGGAGCGTGCCCTTGAGGATGCAATAGGAGTCGTTGCATCAACACTTGAGGACAGGGAGGTTGTTGCAGGCGGAGGAGCGCCTGAGGTTGAAATCGCCAGGAAACTGCGTGAGTATGCTGACACCATAAGCGGCAGGGAGCAGCTGGCAGTATCCGCCTTTGCAGACGCCCTCGAAATCGTGCCAAAGACCCTTGCAGAGAACGCAGGTCTTGACAGCATCGACGTCCTCGTTGACCTCAGGGCAGCCCATGAGGAATCACCCTACATGGGAATCGATGTCTTCGATGGTAACATCGTCGACATGAAGGAGGCCGGAGTAATCGAACCCCAGAGGGTCAAGAAACAGGCCATCCAGTCTGCAGCTGAGGCAGCTGAGATGATCCTCCGTATAGATGACATGATAGCCGCCAGGGGCTTTGATGTCTCATCCAAGGACGAGGAGGATATGGAAGGAATGGGTGGAATGGGTGGAATGCCCCCCATGATGTAACCCACCTCATTTTTTTCGAGGTTATTAATAAAAAATTTATAATAAATATTATCTATCATGATTAATAATAGTAAAATATATAAGTTGAGAGAAACTTACTACTACCAACCAAGAAAAAGATGGCGGTATGAAAAATGTCAAAGGATACCTCAGTTCTCCTGGAAGAGAAAAGGGTCTTCAAACCCCACTACACCGTTGTGGAGGAGGCCCACATAAAAAACTGGGAGGCCGAGCTCGAAAAGGGAAAGGACCATGAGAACTACTGGGCCGAAAAGGCTGAAAGATTCGAATGGTTCAGAAAATGGGACAGGGTCCTTGATGAGAGCAACAGACCATTCTACAGGTGGTTCGTCAACGGTAAGATCAACATGACCTACAACGCCGTTGACAGGTGGCTTGACACAGACAAGAGAAACCAGGTCGCCATTCTATACGTGAACGAGAGGGGGGATGAAAGGAAGTTAACCTACTATGAACTGTACCGTGAGGTTAACAGGACCGCTAATGCCCTCAAAAGTCTTGGAATCAAAAAGGGCGATGCAGTTGCCCTCTACCTTCCAATGTGCCCCGAACTTGTAATCTCAATGCTTGCCTGTGCAAAGATAGGTGCTGTCCACAGTGTCATATACTCCGGTCTCAGTGTGGGGGCCCTGGTGGAACGCCTGAACGATGCAAGGGCAAAGATCATAATAACAGCCGACGGTACCTACAGAAGGGGCGGGGTTATAAAGCTCAAACCCATAGTGGACGAGGCCATACTCCAGTGCCCCACCATAGAAACCACAGTGGTTGTAAAGCACACAGACATCGACATTGAGATGTCGGATATAAGTGGACGTGAAATGCTCTTCGATAAGCTCATAGAGGGTGAAGGGGACCGGTGCGATGCAGAGGAGATGGATGCAGAGGACCCCCTCTTCATACTCTACACTTCGGGGAGCACCGGAAAACCAAAGGGTGTTCTACACACAACAGGAGGATACATGGTGGGGGTTGCATCAACCCTCGAGATGACCTTTGACATCCACAACGGAGACCTCTGGTGGTGCACAGCAGACATCGGGTGGATAACAGGTCACAGCTATGTTGTCTATGGCCCGCTGCTACTTGGAACCACAACACTCCTCTATGAGGGGGCACCTGATTACCCTGACCCCGGTGTGTGGTGGAGTATCGTTGAGAAATACGGTGTCACCAAGTTCTACACGGCACCAACCGCAATAAGGCACCTCATGAGGTTCGGTGACAAGCACCCAAAACGCTACAACCTTGAATCCCTCAAGATACTTGGTACGGTCGGTGAACCCATAAACCCTGAGGCATGGATGTGGTACTACAGGAACATTGGAAGGGAGAAGTGCCCGATAATTGACACCTGGTGGCAGACCGAGACAGGGATGCACCTCATAGCACCCCTACCTGTGACACCCCTTAAACCGGGTTCAGTGACAAAGCCCCTCCCGGGCATAGAGGCCGACGTGGTTGACGAGAATGGCGACCCCGTGCCCCTGGGTAAGGGTGGTTTTCTTGTGATCAGAAAGCCATGGCCAGCCATGTTCAGGACCCTCTTCAACGACGAGCAGAGGTACATCGATGTTTACTGGAAGCAGATCCCCGGCGGAGTGTACACCGCAGGTGACATGGCCAGGAAGGACGAGGACGGATACTTCTGGATCCAGGGAAGATCCGATGACGTCCTGAACATAGCAGGGCACAGGATAGGTACTGCAGAGGTTGAATCAGTCTTTGTCGCACACCCTGCAGTTGCAGAAGCCGCGGTTATAGGCAAGGCCTACCCCATCAAGGGGTAGGTCATAAAGGCTTTCCTCATACTCAAGAAGGGTCATAAACTGAACGCCGCCCTCATCGAAGAACTGAAAAGACACCTTCGCCATGAACTCGGACCCGTGGCCGTCGTCGGAGAGATGGTCCAGGTTGACAGCCTCCCCAAAACCAGGTCTGGTAAGATAATGAGGAGAATACTGAGGGCCAGGGAGGAAGGAGAGGACCTCGGTGATACCTCAACCCTTGAGGAATAGCTGGGCCCCCATACCCTCCCTTCATATTTGATGTATAAGGTGAGAAATATGCGTGAAACAGAAGTGGTTATATCAGATAAAACCGCCAACCCGGCACCCCTGGGACTTCTGGGATTTGGTATAACCACCATACTGCTGAACCTGCACAATGCAGGTCTTTTTCCCATAAACAGTATGATACTTGCAATGGGGTTCGCCTATGGTGGTATAGCCCAGATACTTGCAAGTGTGATGGAATACAGAAAGGGCAACACCTTCGGTACGGTTGCATTCGGATCCTATGGTCTGTTCTGGTGGTCACTGGTACTCCTCCTGGTGATCCCGAACCTCAAGTTTCTTGAAACATCAGGAACCGCAGCAGCCAGTGCCGACCCGGTTGCAATGGCATCCTACCTCTTCATGTGGGGACTGTTCACCCTGCTGATGTTCATAGCAACCCTGAAACTCAAAAGGGGCATCCAGGTGATATTCATAAGCCTCGCGGTGCTCTTCTTCCTGCTCACTGCAGGCGAAATCACGGGTTCAGCCCTTATAACAGCTGTGGCAGGTTATGAGGGTATATTCACAGGGGCAGCCGCCATGTACGTGGGTCTTGCAGAGGTTATAAACGAGACCCATGGAAGGGACATCCTCCCCACCTGAACCTGAATGGTGGGGGATCATCCCCCTCAAATTCCCTAGGGGAACCCATTCACTATTTTTTCAGCCTGTTTTAGAAAACCTTATATTGAATTAGGTTTAACTAAACTAACAGTAAGGCTTTAGGTGAACCTAATGAAGCATCTCAGTGAAAATATAGAGGAATACCTTGAAACCATCTACAGGCTCTCGGATTCAAGGAAGCCCGTTACCACCACAGACATCTCCCGGGAAATGAAAATCGCCCCTGCAAGTGTAACCCAGATGCTTAAAAAGCTTGATTCAAATGGATATGTTAAATATTCACCATACAGGGGAGCCGTGCTCACAGATAGAGGATACAGGATCGCCCGTAGAATAACAAGGAAGCACAGGCTCCTTGAGAGATTCCTCCATGACGTTCTGGGAATAAAGAGGGAGAGGATACACCGGCAGGCCTGTGAAATGGAACATTCACTCTCAGACGATGCTGAAAGGGCCCTGTGCCATCTCCTTAACATGCCAGGAGAGTGCCCCGATGAAAAGCCCATACCCGCATGTGAATTCAAATTCCAGACATGCGAGGAATGCATTGAGATGAAGGACGCCGATATCGAGGAAATAGGCTGCCGTGATGAAAACCTGAAATCCCTCACAGAGATGGATGAAAACCAGAGCGGAAGGGTATCCTTCATAAGGGGTGACTACAGGGTTGTGAGGCGGCTCATGGATATGGGGATAACCATTGGAGCCCCCCTTACCATGATAAAAAGGGCACCCCTCAGCGGCCCAATCGAAGTGGAGATCCGCGGGTCCAGGGTGGCCCTGGGAAGGGACATAGCAGATAACGTCTTCATAGAAACAGAAGGCTAGCCCCCCTAATAGAACAGAGCAGATAGAAGGTCTTGACAATGAAAAAATCTGAGATAACCGTTGCACTTGCAGGAAACGCCAATGTGGGTAAGAGTGTTATCTTCAACCAGCTGACAGGATCGAACCAGATAGTCGGCAACTGGCCTGGAAAAACCGTTGAAAGGGCGGAGGGGTACCTTAAATTCCAGGGAAGAGACATCCACATAATCGATCTTCCAGGGATATACTCATTTTCAACCTACTCCATGGAGGAGATAGTATCACGGGACTTCATAATCAATGAAGGACCCGACGTTGTCATAAATGTACTTGATGCATCTGTCCTCGAGAGAAACCTTTTCTTCACGCTCCAGCTCATGGAGATGGAGGTCCCCATGGTGATCTGCATCAACCAGGTGGACATGGCCAGACAGAAGGGGATAACGATAGACGATGAGAAGCTGGAGAAGGTTCTTGGCGTGCCGGTGGTATCCACGGTTGCGGTTAAGGGAAGGGGACTCCAGGAACTGCTCCGTAAGACGGTTGAAGTGGCTGATAAAAAGACACTGCCACGGATAATCGAATACGGTGAGGAGATCGAGACCCGTATAGGGAAACTGATGGATGCCCTCCCTGAAATCCCCGAAGGTTATTCAGCCCGATGGGTTGCAATAAAGCTACTGGAAAACGACCCCCAGATAACAGCCATGATGCCTGAGGACGTTAGGAAGCTTGCATCAGAACTGGCAGCTGAAATAGAGTCCATACACGGTGAACCTGCATTCTCAGTTATAACTTCAGAACGTTATGCCATCTCCAGCATGATAGCTGCAGGTGCACAGAGGCAGGAGGAGATCAAAACCTCACTATCAGAGAGACTTGACGGCTTCCTCACACATCCTGTCTACGGCTACATCTCATCTGTTCTGGTTGTTGGAGGACTCCTCCTCTGGACCTTTGTTGTGGGGGAGTTCCTCTCAGACACACTCACAGGGATCTTTGGATTCTTCCAGCCCGTTGACCCCAAGTTCTCAGGTTCCATTGAATCAATAATATGGAACGGGGCCTTCGGGGGTATCGTGGCTGGCCTGACCCTGGTGATACCTTTCGTTATACCGTTCTACCTGATGCTATCCTACATTGAAAATTCAGGTCTTCTCACCAGGGTGGCATTCATGATGGACGCCTTCATGAGGAAGATAGGGCTCCATGGGAAGGCCCTCATACCCCTCATACTGGGTTACGGGTGCAGCGTCCCTGCAATTGACAGTACAAGGATACTTGAGACCCACAGGGAGAGACTCCTTGCAGCCTTTGCAATATCCTTCGCACCCTGCGCTGCAAGGACCATCCTCATCCTTGGACTCGTAGCCCTCTTCGTGAATGTATGGTGGGCCATAGGACTCTACGCCCTGGACCTCCTTATAATCTTCATAATGGGAAAGGTGGCCCTCAAGGCACTTCCCGGGGAAACAACCGGACTTATAATGGAGATGCACTCCCTTAAGATGCCCTCATTCCGTGTCATAGCAAGGCAGACCTGGACAAGGACCAGGTCCCTCATCTACCTTGTATTCCCCATATACATCATTGGAAGCGCCCTGATACAGTTACTATACGCCCTTGGATGGCTCAATCCCATCAGCGCCTTCATGGCACCCCTTACAGTCGGATGGCTTAAACTGCCAGTATTTGCAGGTATACTCCTGATACTGGGCGCCGTCAGGAAGGAATTCATACTCCTCGGGCTTGTGTCACTGGTTGGGACAAACATAGGGGCTGCCCTCACAGCACCCCAGATCCTCGTCCTGACCCTGGTCGGTATGCTCTACTTCCCCTGCCTCTCAACCATCGCAATACTTGCAAGGGAATTCAGCTGGAGGTCCACCTCCATCATAACCCTTGCAAACCTCGGAACAGCATTATTCCTCGGTGGACTGTTTGCAAGGATACTGCCACTGATATTTTAGAGCTGAAAAGGTATCATGAGTATAAGGAGAGTTAATTTAACCTCCATGACAGAAATAATTACGTGGTATCATGACCGTGCTAAAAATAATATCCTGGAACGTCAACGGCCTCAGGGCGGTCCACAGGAAGGGGTTCCTTAAATGGTTCATGGAAGAGAAGCCAGACATCCTGTGCCTTCAGGAGATAAAAGCAGCGCCTGAACAGCTCCCCAGGAAGCTCAGGCACGTTGAGGGTTACAGAAGCTTCTTCACCCCTGCGGAGAGAAAGGGGTACAGCGGGGTTGCCATGTACACAAAGGTACCCCCCTCTTCACTGAGGGAGGGTTTCGGTGTGGAGAGATTCGACACCGAGGGTCGGATACAGATCGCAGACTTTGACGACTTCCTCCTCTACAACATATACTTCCCCAACGGTAAGATGTCAGAGGAGAGGCTGAAGTATAAACTGGAATTCTATGACGCATTCCTTGAGGACGTCAACCGGGAGAGGGATTCGGGGAGGAACGTGATTATATGTGGGGACTTCAACACAGCCCACAGGGAGATAGACCTTGCAAGGCCAAAGGAAAACAGCAACGTATCAGGTTTCCTTCCCGTTGAGAGGGCCTGGATCGATAAATTTATTGAAAATGGGTACGTGGACACCTTCAGGATGTTCAACAGTGACCCCGGACAGTACACATGGTGGAGCTACAGGACAAGGGCCCGTGAGAGGAACGTCGGCTGGAGACTCGACTACTTCTTTGTAAACGAGGAGTTCAAAGGGAAGGTTAAAAGGTCCTGGATACTCTCAGATGTCATGGGCTCAGACCACTGTCCCATAGGACTGGAAATAGAACTATAATCAACTCGATAACATCAGAAATGTGATTAGGAACTCCATCAGGCGAAAACTACTGGCGTGACTGGGGAAATACAGGATCTTCCCCGGTCTTCCATGCTGAAACGGTACGTATAACCTCATCGAGGTACCTCAGGGAGTCATCGTTACCGCTAAGGGCACGGGCCAGTTTGATGGCAGTTGAATCATCATCCATCAGCTCCAGGTAGAGCAGCAGATCCTCAAGGAGTTCTTCCTCAGGGTAACTCACCGGAGGCTCCATGCCCCAGATGTTCACGAGGGCCCATTCCCTGCTGTGATCCCTTAGGCCCTCAAGGTCAAACTCCTCCCTTCTGAATACCTTATCCTGTATGTACCTCAGGATATCCCTGTTCCTGGGGGCCCATATCCTGAAATCAGAGTACCTGTCCCTCAGATCATCTAAGAGCTCCTTTTTATGATTTCTGATCCTTATGAACTCTTCCTCCCCTGCTGTGGGATAAACAGCCCCCTCTGCCCTCTGCATTTCCCCTTCTGAATTTACCATCATCTCCTTCCCGGCCTCGATGTGGAGGATCTCATCGTCGCTTAGCTCACGCCTTTCCATCAGTTCCTTCTGGGATTCAAGTTCACTCCTCCACTCCTCATACTTCAGGGCCTCAAGTTCCTGTAACCTGGTTTTAAAGAGTTCAGCTATAACTTCACGGGCCATGAAGCGCTGCCACGGTCTCCCTCTCCTCAGAAGGTTGATGTGGTGGGTTACCTCCATCAAACCGGAGGGTAATGGTCTGAGGCGTGCTGCCAGCCTCCCGGCCTCCCCTGGAAACAGGAGGGGAATGAATTCAAGGAGGGACCATACAGCCACCGAGACCAGTACGGTCACCGCCACGTTCACAGGTATTGGATCCATCAAAAACACAACCGCTTATCAGTCACCGTGTTCAAGTATTGCCTTCTTGATTTCCCTCTTGGTTTCAGAGATGACTTCAATCTTCCTTGCTCCTACACCCTGGTTCTGAAGGTGTTCAAGGAGCTGAGAAGGACTTATAGAGTCCTCAAAGTCTGCCAGGACTGCTCCATCCTCCCTTGCAACTGTAAGTGCCCCGTAGAGTCTTAGAACCCTCTCGGCATTATCGGGGTCGTCTGTAATAATACGGAATGTCCTGATGCTGTGATGTACCTGGCTTATATCAATATCCATCCTCTGGAGGGCTATCAGAACATGCTTATCAAGGGCCCTCTCAATCACCTCAAGGTCCACACTCTCCCTTCCCATGTTGATCCTGACTGCCTGAGCTATCTGGGCAAGGTCCCTTGCATGGGCATAGCTGGGCTGGAGGCCCTCACCACCATCGGCAACAGGGGTGTAGACCATTTTAATCCTTTCAACAACCTCATCATCGTACTCCTCCCCTATTTCATCAAGGTTGCGCCTGAAGACCTCTGCGACGTTTTCAACCGGAGGGTTCCTCAGGAATATGTGGAGGGGGGCCCTCCTGAGGTGGGCCTCGTCCATTATACTGACATCGAGGTTTGTTGAGAAGGCGGGTATGAAGTGTGTGTGGAATATGACAGGAACACCCCTTATATAGATTACATCCTTACTGTTCTCCAGGGGGACGATGAGGCGGTTGAGGATCACCTCATGGTCATCCCGCTGCCTTCCAAGGTCATCTATGAGAAGGACTCCACCATTGGCCTTTATGATGGGTGAGGTCTCATAGACCCCCTTGTTCATGTTGTAGGTTGTCTCCAGTTCATTTAAACTTAATTCTGAGCCCGTGAAAACGAATGGGGCGTGTATCTTTATCCATCTGGGGTCTTCGGGTTCTTCAGGGCATGGCCTGTGGAAGTCAGGGTCATAGATCTGTATAACCCTTCCGCTGAACTCTATGAAGCGGGGGATCACGAGGGGAGGCAGGAGGTCGGAGGCCTTGCTTATTATGAATGTCTTACCTGTACCGGGAGCTCCATAGACAAAGAGCCCCTTACCTATTGTGCAGGACTCCACGAGACACTCCTTTGCATAGGATAGTCCCACCACATCCCTGAAGGTCTTTTCAATAACCTCATCAGGTATCCTGATGGGGAAACGGTTACTCAGCTGCTTATCCATCAGCTCAAAGTATCTCTCATAGGGCACCGGAGCTATCCCTATGTAGGGGTTTTCCTCCATTACAAGGCGGGCCTTCTCAACACCCCTCCTTGTGAGGGTGTATTCGACACTGGAAAACAGGAAACTGCCCCCAACCTGGGCGCAGAATCCGTCCTTCTCCATCTGACCCAGGATCTCTTCAAGTATATCAAGGTGTATGCCCGTTATATCCGTCATTCTCTGGGTTTTAACGGTCCCGTAGGTTAACATTATCTTCAGTATAAGGTCCCTTACGAAGAAATAGGATAACCCCAGCTCTTCCAGCGTCTTTGGCTGTTTCAGTTCCTCAAAGATTTCAACCATGTTCTCATCGTGGTAGTAGGCTTCGCAGTTCATAATTCATCCCCCTTATCGATGTCCATCATGTTCATCCCCCGTGGATGAGAGATTTCATGGGAACGGGGAAGGCCCGCTGAAATCCCTCCTTACATGAAAACTAAAGGATCTCCTTAAGCTGACTGATATCATCTATGACCGTAACATCAAGACCGTTCTTCTCAACGTGATCCCTTTCTGCCTCCGTTAACTCTGAGTTGACCAGTATGGCTGACATACCCGCATTTGTGGCTCCCAGTATGTCCTCATTGAACTTGTTACCAACCATCACTGATCTTTCGGGTTTGCAGCCCATCCTCCTGAGGGCCTCCTCAAAGATCCTTATGTTGGGTTTTTCGAAGCCGACCTCGTCTGAGGTGACGACCTCATCGAAGAAGTGGTGGATGCCGAGTCTTATGAGCTTCTCCCACTGCTTTATCGTTATGCCGTTTGAGATGACCCCAAGCCTGTACCCCTTACTCTTGAGGTCAATGAGTGTGGATGTGGTGTTGGGGAATGGTCTCAGGAGGGCGAACTTGACGTTGTGGTATGTTATCATTCCAAGGGCAATGAGCAGTGGTTTCTCCTCACCGAAAACCGTCTTTGTCAGGACATTGAAATGCCTGTCATAGTTTGATCCTTTCTCGGATATTATCTCCCTGAGAAGCTTGTAGGCCTCCTCCTGTGTTAATGGGAGACCTGCGTCTATCATGACGTTCAGAGCAGCCTTTCTTGCAAGTTTAGCAAATCCTGAGGTGTCATAGAGAGTATCATCAATATCAAAGAAAACCGCCTTCAGCATCGTCCCACCTATTTCTCTGTAATGAAACTCTATAACTAATCAATTATAACATTGTTGGTTTAACTGTGGGATGCGGAAATCATGGAGATGGTGTCTTAAAACAAAGGATAGCTTCCAGCTGATTAGAAATAACGAAAAGTGTTAAAAGAAAGCCTTCAGCCAATTAAAAGAACGCGTCGAGGCTGCTCTGCCTTTCACCCGAGGATAACGAATTCATATCCTCTGTGGAGTAACCCAGGGATGACATTATGCGTGATACCGCAGCCATCACCTGGTTTTCAATGTAATAGTCGGGGTCGTATCCCATGCCTTCTGCGTCCTCAACCGGGAAGGCCCTCTGACTTATGGGGCCCCTTCCCTTCACGATGATGTATCTAACTATGGAGCCCCTCTCAACACGCCTTCCCTTCTCCAGGGATCTCTTTGCAGCGATGACATGGGGACCTATCTGTTTGTACTCAGAGAGGTCCCTTGTGATCTGGGTGTGTATCACCAGGTCATCGAGTTCCACGTCACCCCGTCTTATGCGCCCCACGACTTCCCTTATTATCTCCCTTGCCTTCTCAGGAGATCCATCGCGGAGGATGGCCATAAGAACCTTTCGCTGGGTTTTTTTAGCTATTGGTGCCCAGTCACGCCTTACAAGTTCAAGACCCTTTGCAACTATTGTGTCATCCTCTATGAGGGCGTATCGCTTCTTTGTTACGAAAAAGCCCCTGCGGTAGAAGCCCTCAAATTCCAGTTCCATACCCTCAGGGAGGTTACTGTTTATGTGTTTCAGGAACCTTTTCACCTGGGAGAGTATCTCATCCTCCACCTTAGACAACTGGGACACCGCTGGGGTTCAATCCTTTTATTCCCTGATCAGGACTCCGTTTATGACACCGTCCTGACCTGGCCTTGATGTGACCCTGACGTTCCCGAGGTTTGTCTCAACGACAGCACCCCTGGTTATGATGTTCCTCCTTACGAAGTGGGGGTTCGCTGTGTTCTCAACAACGTTCCTTATCTCTGCAATTTCAACCTTACCGGTTTCAGGGTCAACAACGTTTATCCTTGTATCTGAAGCGAGCCTGACCTTGGTGTTACCTCCGCGTGTCCTTATCAGCCTTACACGCCTGTCACCGATCTTTGTCTCAGCAGGCTCCCTTCCAAGTTCGTACTTCCTTTTACCACGATTCATCTTGGCTCTTCCGCCACTGGGTTTTTTCATTGATTTACCTTGCCAGATTGCCATTATTTCACCTCAATCATTCATACAAGAATCAGTAAAACTGAGTTTAAGAAACTTAGTGACTCAGTACAGATAAATTTATCTATAGTATGGGCCGCACCATTTAAAAAGATTGTGCTTCACAGGATCATGCTGGAAGATAAACCTGGCCGCGCCCGGAAGGCAGTACCACTCCCACTTTTTAAGTGGATTGCAGCCACAGTAATTAATTTTCCCGGTCACAGATAAATGCATTCCCCCAGATCAGGGTGTTCATCCATACATATCCTGGCTTCTCAGACACAGATAAAATCCAGACAGAGGTCCGTGAAAGGTTTTATACAATCAGCAAGATACCCTATAGGCAAGAGATTATGCAAGGTGAATCTATGAAAATCGGCATGTCCCATGGTGCAGGCGGAGAAGTGATGCAGGACCTTATATCAGATATAATACTATCAAACATCCATAACACGAGGGTTAACGGCGGAGTTGGCCTCGAGGACCTCGACGACGGTGCAAGCATACCCCTTGGGGACTATGAGATCGTTATCAGTACGGATGGTCACACCATTGACCCCCTCTTCTTCCCGGGAGGGGACATAGGCAGGATAGCCGTTGCAGGTACCGTCAATGATATATCTGTCATGGGGGCAAGGCCCCTTGCAATTGCAAATGCAATGATAATAAGTGAGGGATTCCCTGGGGAGGACCTTGAGAGGATCATAAAGTCCATGGACGCAGTTTCAAGGGAGACCGGCGTGTCCATTGTCACAGGCGACACCAAGGTCATGGAACAGGGAAAACTTGACAGGATGGTCATAACAACCACAGGTATAGGTGTCGTTGGGCGTGGTGAAACAGTCAGGGACTCCGGACTGAGGCCCGGTGATAAGATCATACTGACCGGGAGTGTCGGGGACCATGGGATGGCCCTCATGGCATTCCGTGAGGGATTCGGATTCGACACAGACCTCGAATCAGATGTGGCCCCTGTCTGGGGTATAGTGGAGGCAGCCCTGAACGTGGGGGGTGTTACAGCAATGAAGGACCCCACCAGGGGCGGTATAGCCAATGCCCTCAATGAGATGGCTGATAAATCAGGTGTGGGTATGGTCCTGGATGAGGACAGCATACCCGTACGGGAGGAGGTGAAGGCCGTCTCCGAGATGCTTGGAATAGACCCCTATGAGGTTGCAAATGAGGGCAAGGTTATCATCGGCGTGGACCCGGAATACGCCGAGGACGTCCTGGCTGCTGTTAGGAGTGCCCCCTACGGTGAGGAGGCCCGGATAATAGGTGAGGTAACAGATGATAAACATGTGATCCTTGAGACCAGCCTTGGGGGAAGAAGGATACTTGAGGCCCCTGTGGCTGATCCTGTCCCGAGGGTGTGTTGAAGGCCCTGAAGGAGGGGTGATATGGTTGAGTTATGGAAAGAGAGGTTATATGCATTCATCGTGGACTTTCTGATTGTCACCGCAATAATGTACATCCTCACGGTGGCTGTCTACCCTGCCGTGCTGCTCCTTAACCTGTTCAGCATCTACAGCTACTGGCTGCCCCTCCTTGCATTAATAACACTTATATACTTCAGCTACCTGGAATATCATGGCGGAACCCCTGGTAAGAGGATGCAGGGCCTTATGGTTGTCTCAGCGGAGGGTGATCTTCAGCCCTGGCAGGTGATTCTGACGAACCTTTCAAAGGTGCTCTGGCTTCCCCTGGCAGTGGATCTCCTGGTGGGTTACCCGCTGGGGCATTTAAGGATCCTTGATGCCATTGCCAGGACACGTGTCATCAGGACCAGGAAGGTCGATGATGGAGGAGAACGCTTGGTTGAGTACCACATCTGGGATCTCCTCGTGGAGAAGGGTGTCAGTAAGAGGCCCCATGGACGAATACCAGACTTTAAGGGTTCTTTTGATGCTGCGAAGCGGCTTTCGAGGACAGTTGAATGGGAGAGGGCTGGTGTAGTGTTCTGCTCCCCTGACTCGGCCCAGAGCCCGGTTAGAAGACTTGTGCTTGAGGCCGGGAAGGACCTCATAATGCCCACCCCAAAGATAAAGGATGGCTACCTCCTCATAGGGGGTGATGTACCTGATGCTGAAGCCGCGTCAACGATAGGGGGTGCCTACATGTACGGTTCACCCATCAGGGAGTTCCCTCAGGTTGACCTTGTTGTGGAGGGATCCGTGGCTGTTGACCTTCAGGGAAACCGTCTCGGTAAGGGTGGAGGCTACGGTGACAGGGAGATATCTGAACTCAGGGGTCAGGGTGCAATAGATGAGGATACACCCCTTGCAACAACCGTTGATGAACTCCAGATAATAAGGAGGGTCCCGGTTGAGGAGCATGATGAGATGATAAACATGATAGTAACACCACTACGGGTGATCAGGCCCCTCCTGGATGACCGGATACCCCGGGTGGTCTAAAGAGAAACAGAAGAATACAGCACCGCTCGAGAGCAGCCAAAAACACCGGAAACAAAAGAATACACCACCCAGACAACAGCGACCAGCCCCAAAAAACACCACAAACAAAAGAATACACCACCCAGACAACTCCAGGAACACCTCACGGATGAAAAAACCAACAGTTTAAATACTCCCGGGTACAATAGAGTAGCTGTGTACTGATTTTTAATTATCTGTGCCTGGCAGAATCCTGAACTTCCAGTTTGAAAATGGTCTGCCAGATGGCAGCTGATAATTGATAAATCGATTTTTAAGAATCTAAGGAAGATAAAATGAAAGGATTAGAATTTAGTGAGTTTGATATCTCAGGGGATATAAACAGGGCCCTTGATGATATGGGATTTGAGAGCACAACTCCAATCCAGGCACTTACACTACCTGTTACACTTGACGGTATGGACGTTGTTGGTGAGGCCCAGACAGGGACCGGAAAAACAGCTGCATTCGCCATACCCGTACTTGAGAACCTTGAAGCCGAGAGGGTGCCCCAGGCCCTCATAATCTGTCCGACACGCGAGCTCTGTCTCCAGGTCTCAGAGGAGATCAAGAGGATAGGTAAATACATGAAGGTGAAGGTCCTCGCGGTCTATGGTGGTCAGAGTATCGGTAACCAGATAGCACAGCTAAGGAGGGGGGTTCATGTCATCGTTGCAACCCCTGGTAGACTGATAGACCACATCGAGAGGGGGACCGTTGATCTGGGAGGTATATCCACCGTTGTCCTTGATGAGGCAGATGAAATGCTGAACATGGGATTCATTGATGACATAGAGCGTATACTATCCCATGTACCTGAGAGAAGGCAGACCATGCTCTTCTCTGCAACGGTTTCAAAGCCCATACTCAGGATTGCAAGGAAGTACATGAGGAACCCCCAGGTTATGCGTGTGGAGAAGAAGCACAGCCCCAAGATAGATGAGTTCTACTTCAAAACCAGGGAGGAGGATAAGGTTGAGCTCCTCGACTGGATACTCTCATCAAACAATATCAGGATGGGACTCATATTCTGTAACACCAAGAGAAGGGTCCAGAGGTTGAGAAGGCAGCTGAACCGTATGGGTTACTCTGCAGATGAGATCCACGGTGATCTTTCACAGTCAAAGCGTGAGCGTGTCATGGAGAGATTCAGAAGGGGAGATTTCAGTCTCCTTGTTGCAACGGATGTTGCTGCCCGTGGTATTCACGTACCCGATGTCGAGGCCGTTGTGAACTATGACCTGCCCTTTGAGAACGAGTACTACGTTCACCGTATAGGCCGTACAGGGCGAGCCGGTTCAAGCGGGAAGTCCTTCACCCTCGTCGTTGGAAGTGAGGTTCACCGCCTGAGAAGGATCCAGTCATTCACAGGTAAGAGGATAAAGCAGAGCAACATGCCCTCCCCTGAGGAGATAAGGAGGGGATATGAGATGGACCTCAGGGAGATCCTCAGGAGGAACCTGGAATCAAAGACTTACAGTGACTCTGAAATCCTTGAGAGCCTTGCTGGTGAGGGTTACAGTTTCAGGGACATCTCACACGCCCTTCTGGATGTACTGGAATCATCCAAATAATCAATTTTTGAGCAATAACCTTTTTTGACTGAGTTCATCATACCTCGAAAGTGGCAAATAACGCTTTAAATTATCATAACAGCTGATGGGTGAAAAAGATCCATCAGCCGCTATTTTTAAGATGCCTGATCGCCGGCACGTTAAAGGTGTTTCCAGATCATTCCATGAGACGGTTACCACCGGATGACCAGTTAACTGACTTCAACACCCTTTTGGGGAGGGGGAAATACCGGGCCTGCCAGATTTTAACATGCACCACCGCCCTGAAGACCATTCTGTATTACTTTTATTCTGTAAATCCTGGGAATGAGTAATAAAAGATTTTATATATTGAAGATAACCAAGTAGTTAGCGGTGATCATCATGAAAAGGATCCTTATACTGCTGGCTGCGGTGTCACTGGTGATCGGTTTATCACACCATGCATGCGCCCATCCAGGTCACGGTTACTACCTTGAGGAACCCTCAGATTCAGGTGACAGCGACTCTGATTCATCAACAACCACATCCCCTGCTCCCACCAAAAAGACTTCAGACAGGAGCAGCACAGGTTCAGGGACAAAGACCAGTAAATCCCCGAGTGGAGGTGTGGAAACAGGTTCAGCTCAGGGAGAAGCAGCTGACGTTTCAGCACAGAATAAAACCGATATTCAGGGACAGGATGGGAATGAAAGTACCCCATCAGGGAACATAACCGGAAAAGAGAAACAAGGAACCTCAGGGTACGGGTTCATCCCGGCAGTTGCAGGGCTCTCCCTGGTTTTCGGTTTAACAGCCTTAAGATTTCCAAGGCAGTGATTTCTCTTAATTAACCCATGGAGGCTGGATAAGTGCATATACCCGACGGAATCATACCATTATGGCAGTGCGCAGTCTACTGGGCTGTGGCGCTCATAAACATAGGAATATTCTTCTACATATTCTCAAAGAAACCCCAGAAGGAAAGGAGAATCGTTGGAACGGGCCTTTTTGCTGCGGCTGCAGCGGCTGTATCCTCCATATCCGTACCATCACCCTTCGGTGTCCCGGTACACTTCTTCCTCATACCCCTCGCAGCCATACTGCTGGGACCCCTCACAGCCGTCATCGTTGCAACCCTCTGCCTGGTAATCCAGTTCTTCATACTGGGTATGGGTGGCCTGACAAGTATGGGTGCCAACATACTCACAATGGGTATAGGCCTCGGTGTCGGTACATACGCGGTCTACAGTGTTGTGAGTGAACTTGACAGGAGCCTCGCAGTCTTCACCGCCACCTTCTTCGGTATAATGGTTGCCACGGTGTTCCACATCATGATACTCCTTGCAGCGGGTGTTGCTGGTCCTGAAATGCTGATGGCGACACTTATACCGTTCTACATCTTTGTGGGGGTCATAGAGGGTGCTGCGAACATATTCATTGTATCCTTCCTTGAGAGGATGAAACCAGAATTAACCATGATGGAGAGGGTGTAAATGAGAATTGAACTGGCAGTTCTCCTGGTATTCCTCCTCATGGGTGGAGTGGCTGCCCACGGGATGGAGATAACCCCTGAGTCCTTCATTGTAATAGCTGATAATTCAACGGGAAAACTTGCAAGATCAGTTGCGGATGATCTCGGGGTCAACGTCACGGTATACCGTTTCCAGAGTGCCGCTGATGTTGAGCATGAACTGGAGCATGCCCTCGGAAACCCGAATAAGAAGATACTTGCAGTTGCCTACCAGGACACCGTGAGTTCCTTCCTTAAGGCTCACCCCGAGGTAGCATACAGGGTAATGTACTGCAGCGCCGATGAGGCATCAGTAAGGGATAAGCTCCTTGAGCTGAACTCTGTTAACCCCGAGGAGGGGGGCACAGACTTTCTGACACCATTCTCATCGGGTGCCCTCATAGGGGTTACCCTGGGCATGGTGATCGGGGCCCTGTGGATGAAAAGAAAAGTGGAGTAACTGCTATTCAATCCCCCATTTTCTTTTAAACTCAAGTTTTTCCTCTGCAGTCATCCAGTGGCTTCCATCACAGAAGGGTTTGTTCTCAGATAATCCGCAGCGGCAGAGGGTAACCCTGTTTCTAACCTCATACTCCCTTCCATCGGCAGACTCTATGGGTATGCCACCCCTCACCCAGAGGGGGCCCTCGCACCTCTTCTGTTTATCATGGATGACCACTATGGATTTCTCATAGTCCCTCTCATAGGGTTTACCTGTTTTCCTGTCCCAGAGGACCAGCCTGCCGGACGGGCAGATCATTGCCTCCTCTATGGCTATCTGTATGCTCTCCCTATCTCCCTTCCTAAGGAGTTCCCTTATACCGCCGGCCCTGAGGCAGAACCTTGAATGGTCGCAGAGTTCGGGTACGTCTGTGAGTTCAAGGTCTCCCGCCCTGAAGACCCTTGCCCTTTCAATGTAGGGTTCCAGTGATGCTGTCTCGGTCCCGTCAAATCCTGTTCTGATGTGTGTACCGTCACAGTAGGGTTTATTCCCTGATTCCCCACAGCGACAGAGCACGTACCTCTCCTTAAGGGGGAACTGTCTCCTCTCAACAAATTCCCTTGTATGGCCCTCCTCATCGGTTACTATGACCTCTTCATAGAGGGGTACTGAGCCCTCAACAAGGTAGGGGCCGTTCCTGAGCACCTTTATCCTCTTCATTTTACCACGCCGTGAGAGCATGATTATGATCCCTCTTCATCTTCCAGTATAATTATGTTGACCAATCTAAATATGTGATTCCATGAACTGAGGGATCATTCAGCAGGTCATGAGTGAAAAACGTGCAGACCTCTGCCACCAAGGTGGGAGCGTTACACAAGCTGCAGATACATGTAAAATCTCATAAAATACAGCGGTGGGATCCCGGACACGACAGAAAGGTACAGAACCCATCAAAGCATGAAGGGTATATCTTTGGATCTATCCACAAGGCCCTTTTGAGTGTCCCAAAATTTTTATAATAGTTTACTCTTAAGTAAATTACTGGTGAGTAAATAATGTTTCTGGATCGTGAAAGGGAATTGCAATTCCTTGAAAGAAGATATGAAATGGGCGGACCAGAGTTTATAGTTATCTACGGGAGAAGGAGAGTGGGAAAGACAGCTCTTTTACTGGAATTTATAAGTAGACATGGTGGAATATACTTACTGGCCAGGGAGACAAGCAATCTCGAAAATCTAAAACGTTTTTCTGATAGATTATCCGAATATTTTGGGGATGATTTTCTTAAAAGGAACCCATTCCAAAATTGGGACGCCTTCTTAGAATACTTAAATCAAAAAGCCACTGAAAGATTGGTAGTGGTAATAGACGAGTTTCCTTACCTGGTTAAGGGTGATCGGTCACTCCCATCAATTCTTCAGGAATATTGGGATTTAAAACTTTCAAATGGCAGGATCTTCCTCATAATTTGTGGTTCTTCCATCAGCATGATGGAGAAACTGCTCGGCTACAAAAGCCCTATCTATGGGAGGAGAACAGGCCAGATAAACCTTAAACCCGTGGATTTTTTGCATGCAAGAGAATTTTTGCCAGGATATTCACTTGAAGATTTCATAAAAGCCTACGGTATTCTTGGAGGAAGCCCAGCCCATCTACTGGAATTTGATGATAGTAAAACCATCAAAGAAAATCTCTTAGAATATCTGAGGAGTGATTCATTACTTTATCAGGACGCCTTTTTCGTTCTCCGAGAAGAACTTGAAGAACCAAGAAATTATTTCGCCATAATGGAAGCAGTAGCAGCTGGAAAAACTTCTCTAGGAGAAATAATGAACGAAACGGGTCTTAGCAGAGCAACTGTAGCCAAATACCTGTCCGTTCTCATTGAGCTGGATTTTGTAAAGCGCGAAATCCCGATAACCGCAAGCCGAAAAAGTAGAAGGGGACGCTATTACATAAAGGACAACTATTTTGCCTTCTGGTTCCGTTACATCCACCCAAACATTGACTTCATAGAAAGCGAAAGAAGAAAAGAACTGCTAGAATTAATCATTGACGATCTTCCAAATTACCTGGGCGGAATCTTTGAAAATGTTGCAATAGAATTCCTCCCCCTAATATCCAATAAACTACCATTCAAACCCCTGAAAATTGGCCGCTGGTGGCACAAGAACGAAGAAATAGACCTTGTAGCTTTCAATGAAAAGGAAGAGAAAGCAATTCTCATCGAGGTTAAATGGAAAACTCTGAACAAAATAGAGGCAAACAAGATCCTGAAAGACCTCAATAGAAAATCCAAGATCCTTAAAATGAAAGAATGGGAACAATACCATGGAATAATAGCAAAAAGAGTGAAAGATAAAGAGAAAATTAAAGGGGGCCTAATCTGGGATCTTGAGGATATAGAAAACCTAAAGTTTAGCCCTGAGTGAATGTTCTTTAGAGGACCAGACCCGGCATCCCTATTACAGCACCTAACTGCAAAAGAAAATGATTTAAGTAGATAAGGATCCATTTAACCATCGTTTCTGCGGGCAGTTGCAGCGAAGACCCCCACAAAGCATAGCACGCCGAATATCAGGAAGCATATCCTTGTGCTCTCTATGAGGAGGTCATAGTTTGCAGGAGAGATTGGAACCCTCCCTATGAGGAATGCGAAGATAAGCGTCACTATCCCTATGCTGAAGGCCTGGCCTATGAGCCTCATGGAGCTGACGGTTGCCGATGCAATACCATAGTCCTTCCTCTCAACGGAACCCATTATGGCATTGGTGTTGGGTGATGAGAAGAAACCGAAGCCCAGTCCCAGCACGAAGAGTGATACGATTATCATTGGCACAGGGGTGGTTCTATCGAGTATGCTGAGGCTTAGGAGCGCCAGGGAGGTCACAGCCATGCCGATACCTGCAAGTGTCTGGGGGTTGAACCTGTCAGATGCCCTGCCCGCCACTGGCGCCACCAGGGCCATGACGATGGGCTGTGTCACCAGTATGAGGCCGCTTGAGCCAGGGTCAAGGCCCTTGATATACTGGAGGTGGTAGCTGAGGAGGAGTGATACTGCAAAGGTTGCACTGTAATTTATGAGGGCTGCAAGGCTTGAGAAGCTGAAGGTAAGGTTCCTGAAGAGCCTCACATTGAAGACAGGGCTGGTTGATGACAGCTCCATTCTGAGGAAAACAGCGAAGGCCCCTATGCTCAGGAGGATCATGAGGGCCCCCATGGTATCAGGGAGAGCTGAGAATCCATACATGAGTAGAAACAGGAAGATACAGTAGGATATGGATCCGGGGATATCGAAGGTTTCGCCGGCAGCATCTGCCCATTCACCATCAATTCTAAGGAGACTAACCGCGAGGACGATGACTGTCAGGGGTACCGTAGAGAGGAATATGCTCTGCCATCCCAGGAACCTTGTGAGGAATCCCCCGAGGACCGGTCCCATTGAGAGGCCAATGTAGACTGCGGCCGTGTTTATCCCTATGGCCTTACCCCGCTCATAGGGCGGGAAGACCCTTGTGAGTATGGCAAGGCCCGTCACGAATATCATGGCCGACCCGACGCCCTGGATGGCCCTGAACACTATCAGTGCCATGGCTGAGGGTGAGAAGGCCGAGAGAATCGCTGAAACAGTGAAGATTATGTTACCATAGACGAAGACCCTCTTCATCCCGTATATCTCAGACAGCCTCCCGAAGGGGACCGCAAATATGGCGGCTGCCAGGAGAAAGGCCGTGGGTATCCATGTCTGGAGTATTGCATCGATTTTAAACTGCAGCGCTATAACAGGAAGCGCCACATTGATTGATGAACCCATGAAGGGGGTGAGAAATGATGAAAGTGTTGCCGCTATAAGCACATACAAACGCAGTGACCTGTCATTGTACTCATTCAAATTTTTCCCTCCAGAAAAAACTGGTTATTACTATAGGGTGGGCCATTTAAATAATTTTCAGAGCGAATGAAATGAAAAAATTTAAAAACAGAAAAATGAAAAATTGTCTGAATCCAGTTTATCTGAAGTAAAAAGGATCAAAAAAGGTTTTAGGGGATTAGAACCTGGCCGGTGACTCCATACCTGCCAGTTTAACCCCTGTGAGTGCGGAGGCTTCAACTGTAAGGGCCCTGAGGTCGTCCTTTTCAAGTTTGCTCACATCGGTGTTACCTGCCTGCTGTGTGAGCATGCAGACCTCCTCTGTCATTGCCTCTATGTACCTTGCAACGTTCTTACCTGCCTCCACATAGTCAAGGCGCTTCCTGAGGCGGGGGTCCTGGGTTGCGATACCCTTCCTGCAGGTGCCTGTGTAACACATCTGGCAGACACGGCAGCCGATTGACACCAGGGCTGCTGTACCTATGTAGACTGCATCTGCACCGAGGGCTATGGCCTTTGCAACATCAGCCCCGCTCCTTATACCCCCTGCAGCGATAAGACTCACCTCATCACGGAGGTTGACCTCCTTGAGTGCCTCATCTGCCTCCACTATGGCCGCGATTGTGGGTATACCTGAGTGCTCGGTTACAACATCGGGACCGGCCCCTGTACCGCCCTGCATACCATCCACAACAACGGCGTCTGCACCCGCCTTTGCAGCTATCTTAACATCATCTGCAACCCTGCCTGAGGTGAACTTGACCATTATGGGGACCTTCCAGTCTGTTATCTCACGCAGCTGTGATATCTTCATGCTCAGATCCTCAGGACCCACTATGTCCATGTGCCTGGCAGGGCTCAGTGCATCGGTCCCCTCCGGTATCATCCTTATCCTTGAGACCTCGGCTGTGACCTTCTCTGCAAGGAGGTGGCCGCCCATACCTGACTTGGCGCCCTGACCTATCTTTATCTCGATGGCCTCTGAGTTGTTGAGGTACTCTGCTGATACACCGAAGCGGCCTGATGCGTACTGTGCAATGAGCTTGGAGGCGTATCTGCGCTCCTCAGGGAGCATTCCACCCTCACCTGTGTTGGTGGCTGTTCCTGCGAGGCTGGCACCCATTGCGAGGGCTATCTTGGCCTCCTTGCTGAGGGCGCCGAAGGACATGGCGGCTATCATGATGGGTGTGTCAAGTTCAAGGGGGTTCTCGGCGTACCTGTCACCTATCACGACCCTGGTGTTGCAGGGCTCCCTGTACTTGTCTATGGGTGGCCTGGATACCTGGGCCGGGATGATGACAAGGTCATCAAAGGTTGGTATCCTCCTGACGGCACCGCAGCCACGGACCTTGTATGAGCCTTCCCTTGACTTCCTCTCTATTTCAAGGAGGTCAGCAAATGACCACACGTTCCTGCGATCTTCAGGTACCGCGTTAACCTCTATCGCATTGTTAGGACACATTTCTTCACATATGCGGCACCCTACACAGTTTTCATGCCTTACTGGTACGGGTTCCCCGTTTATTATCTCGTATACGTCATGTGGACAGTTGTTGTAGCATGAGTAACAGTTTGCACAGAGTGACTCGTCCCTGTTATCGCACATGTACCAGCAGCAGCCGGGACGATCAAAGTTCCTCTTACATACCTCTTCCTTTCTTTCAACCTTAAAAGGCATTTTTAACCCCTCTTATTCCTTTAAAACCTTCAGTAATGGACATGCCGAGTATTTGGTTCCTGCAGCCTTCACAATGTCCTGGGGCTCCTCTGCCAGTACAGGTAAAGGTTTCCATGGCCTTTCCTGGTCCCTGTCAACCACCAGGGCCCCGTCGATGATTCCCTCCCTGAGGGCGTATGTGAGGAGGGCTGTTACAACACCACCATCCTGGCCCCTGAACATGGGTGCCCTCGCAGACAGGATCTCAATGTATTCCCCAAGGGGAGTAATTGCTGAGTCATGACCTATTATGCTGTCGGGTACATAGGTTCTGGGACATGCCACATAGCAGGCATTGCAGCCCTCCGGGCATGTACCCTCCACCTCTGGCTTTCTATCCTTTATGCTGACTATGTCCTCCGGGCATGAGGCCACGCAGGCCCCGCAGAGGACGCAGGCCCCCACATCTATCACATCAGACCTCAGGTCATCGAACTGGTAGTCAGTGACCTCCTCGAGATATTCCTCATCTGGCATCACCCTCCAGTAGAGGACCGGCCTTGCAACAGACTCCCTTCTTTTTATCTCCTGGAGGTTATCCTCCTTCTTACCTGATGCGAGTTTCTCAAGTATCCTGATTCCCCTCTCTGTTAAGGGTTTTGTTTCAATGTATCCTGCCTTCCTGGCCTTTTCTATGAGTTCATGGCCTCTCTCTGTCCTTATTATGATCGTTGACCATCCTTCAGGTGATCCCACGGATCCTATGGATATGTCGGACTGTTCTGATGTGAAGTCCATGCACACTGAGCAGTTCTTCCTCATGGCGGCTCTCGCCCTTTCCAGGGAAACTGAAACTTTGCTTCCATCGTTAAGGTGGAACCAGAGCCTGCCCTTCTCTATCCTGAGCTCTGATACATCTGCAAGGTCAATGCCCTCCTCCTCGGCGAGTTTTTTGAGGTATGTGTAGGAGAAGTTTTCCATGCAGAAGAGTCCGAGTTTGAGTTCAACCGGAAAGTCCTCTGTGTATCTGTCCATGAGTGTGGCTGCTGTTATCTGGCAGGGTGTTCCAACCATTGCATAGGTTCTGGTCATTATCCTTCCTCCGATTCTTCACCATAAAATGGTCTTTTACTCCTTGGCACGATCTTCCTGAAGGCCTGATAGTCTTCATCATCAAGGTTAAATCCGTAACCGGTGAGTGTTTCCCTCAGTTCCTTCTCATCCTCGGGGGTTATATCCTCAACCCTGGCGTTCTTCCCGAGGCTCTTTATTTCGCCCCTGACATAGATGGTTCCCCTTATGATGGATTCACCTGCATCCTCTGCGAGGTCGCCGAGTACTATTATGCGGCCGCCCATCATGAAGAGGCCTGTCATGAAACCTGAATTCCCGCCTATGATTATGGTCCCATTTTTCATTATCTCGCCTGTTCTTGAACCGGCGCTTTTTTTAACAACCACGGTTCCCCCGTAGATTCCCTGACCCACGCCGTCACCTGCTGAGCCATCCACCACCACTTCACCCTCTGTCATGTTGTCTGCAGGGAACCACCCTGCGTTACCATTTATCCTGACCCTTGGGCCGTGGATCATGGTGGCTGCGAAGTATCCTGCTGAGCCATCTATTATGAGTTCAACGTCCCCTGTAAGACCTGCGCCTATATAGTGCATTGCGTTGGGGTTTTTAACGACTATCCTGTCGTGGTCGGCTGCAAGGGATTTTATTGCCCTGTTAACCTCCCTCGGGGTTTTTGATCCTGCATCAATTACCGCTTCCCTCATGGTATCACCCTCATATCTCGTAGACCCTTACCTCTCCAGGGGATATCTGTTCAACCTCACTTGTGTCCATGACCTCCCTGAGGGAGACCTCCTCTGATGCGACTGCGAAGACCTCATCATTCTCTGCCATGACCCCTGGCCTCAGTCCAAGCTGGTCCTTGGCTATTCCAACACCCTGGGGTGTTCCCACTATGTATGAGAAGGGGCCATCCATGTCCTTTACTGACTGTTCAAGGGCTTCCTCGAGGCTGTAACCTGATGCCAGTTTATCTGCCACGTAGTGGACTATGCACTCTGTGTCGTTGTTTGTTTCGAATATGTGGCCCTTGCGCTCCAGCGGCTCCCTTATCTTCCAGTAGTTTGTTATCTGGCCATTGTGGACGACGGTTATGTCGGGGATGATGTAGCTCTGGAATGGGTGGGCATGGTACCTGTCAACTATACTTTCTGTTGAGAACCTTGTGTGGCCTATGGCATGGGTGCCCTTCTTTGACCAGGTGTCGTAGCGGTCTGCTATCTCAAGAACCGAACCCACATCCTTTATCATCTCAAATGAGTGGCTACCGTTCAGTACTATAACGTCATCTATGCTGTCTATATCCATTATGAGTGGTTTAAGCTGTGAGAATGATTCCAGGGTTATCCTGCACCGGTAGATTATGTGGTTCTCAACTGATGGTATGACCTCATCTGATCCTATGGGGCTTACAAGTTCAACTGTTTCCTTAACCATGTCAAGAAGTCCTGGTTTATCCTTAACCTCTATGTTAAGGAGGTAATCGTTTTCTTCAAGCCCAAGACCTCCATATATCGCGAATCCTGCTGAGTCTGGTCCCCTGTGCTGCAGTGCATGGAGCATCCTTGTCATGTCTGCCCCGACTGAGTGCAGTTTACCATCCTTGTAGACCACTCCCGCTATTCCACACAATTCAATACCTCCTTTATAAAGTATTCATGGAGTCCTGTGTCCTCTCCGAGTTCAGGGTGAAAGGCCAGTGCGAGGTTGCAGCCGTCCTTTACTGCGATTATCATATCATCGAGTTCTGAGAGAACCTCAACTCCCTCTCCCACTTCAAGGACAGCCGGCGCCCTTATGAATATTCCATGAAATTTCCTTCCAAGTATATCGATCTCATCTTCAAAGGAGTCTCTCTGTCTTCCAAAGGCGTTTCTCTTAACCTTCATATCTATGAGTCCCAGAAGGGGCTGTTCATAATCTGTTTCATCTGCAAGGAGCACCATGCCGGCACATGTGCCCATCACAGGTTTCTTTTCGCGGATTATGACGTCCTTTATCCCTGTCTCCTCCATCAGCCTACCTATTACCGTACTCTCGCCGCCGGATATTATTATTGCATCGACTGTGGAGGCTTCCTCTGCTGTCCTGACCCTCACAACCTCTGCATCTATGCCCATCTCTTCGACTGTCCTTCTGGTCATCTCGAGGTGTTCGGATACATCTCCCTGAAGAGCAAGAATACCTATCCTTATCATGGTGTCTCCTTTGAGAATTTTTTCTGGTTACCTTTTTCATGATGTGACCATATAAATATACCGGAAGATGTCTGCCGGTTGTTTCTGAACCCTGAACCCTGCAGGAAATCAGGTGCACAATGTTCAGAAATAAGGTCTTGAACTAACTTATAATTGAACAAGTATATAAAAGTTTCCATGGGGTTACTGAAAGATGGAAGGAAATGACCTCAGGGAGGTTGAATGCACACTGAAGGTCCGGCCATGGTAAACCCTTCACCCCATCACACTGAACCGGACTATAGTGGAAGTTCCTCATCAAGAAACTCCATAACCCTCCTGGTGGAGTCTCTAACATGGTTGGCGGCTTCCCTGAATGCCTCCCTTTCATCACGATCCATCAGCACAGGTACAACCCCCTCAATGCCGTTCTTACCCAGTTTAACAGGTACTCCGAGGCAAACATCCCTTATACCATCGATTTCACCCTCCATGAGGGTTGAAACCGTGAGTATCCTGCGTTCATCATTCAGGATGGTGGTGACTATGTTGGATATTGCAAAGGCCGGTCCATACTCGGTGGCCCCCTTCCTGCTTATGATGTTGCTCCCTGCATGGATGACCTTGTCTATGGTCTTTTTGAGGTCAAACTTCTTGTAACCTGAGAAGTAGTCCCTCCGGGCATAGTGCTCTATGGGTATGCCCCCTATGGAGGTTGAACTTATGAGTGGGACCATGTAGGGACCGTGCTGACCTATAACCCTGGTGTGAACCTCACTCACATGGACATTGAAGTGCCTTGCCATGTAGTTCTTGAGCCTCAGGGAGTCCAGGTGGTTTCCAAGGCCGAAGACCCTGCTGGGGTGAAAACCCGAATACCTGAGGGCAACATAGGTCATCACATCCACAGGGTTTGTAACAACCAGTATAATTGAATCCGGGGCGAATCTTGCGATCTGCCTTGCATAATCTGCAACGATCCTGCCGTTCTTAAATGCAAGATCATCCCTGTCCATATCAGCCGTTCTGGGGACACCCGCAGTTATCACCACTATCCTTGAACCGTAGACGTTTTCAATGTCTGCAGAGTTTTCCAGCTTGACTGAAACACCCTTGGCTGCGAGGGCGTCGCTCATATCAAGGACCTCGCCGAGGTTCTGTTCAAGACTCTCCTTCCTTGAGATGAGGTGGAGGGTCTTCACAGCCTCCTCCTCTGCAAGACAGAGGGCCGTTGCCCTTCCAACACGTCCCGTTGACCCAATTATACTTACCTTCAAGGGGGTTCCTCCTAGTGGGTTTCAAGGTAGTTAACTGCCACCTTCCTTGCAAAACCGGTACCTGTCTCTGCAAGTTTCTCCATTGCAGCCCTGACCCTTTCACCGCCGATCTGCTCCAGTGAGCGAGCGGCACCACTCCTCACAAATCCACTGTCATCTTCAAGGAGCTTTATGAGGGGTTCAACAGCCCTTTCATCCTGGAAATTACCTATGATCCAGGCAGCGGCACCCCTTATCCTCCAGTCCTCATTTGAGAGACTCTCAAGGAGGGGCTCAAAGGCCTCATCACCCATCCTGGATAGTGCTGTTGAAACATCCCTCCTCACCCACTTGTTCTCATCGGCCATAGCCTTTATGAGGGGTTCAACTGCTCTGGGATCTCCAATGTTACCCAGGGCTGCTGCGGCCCCCCTCCTAACAGATTTGTCACTGTCATCAAGGGCCTCAATGAGCTGTTCAACAGCGGGTTCCCCTATTTCAGATAGGAGCTCAACGATCTGCCCTCATATGTTCATCGCCTTCCCTTAACTGCTCAATGAGCCTCTCAATGTTTTCTCTTCTCTGCATAATACCACCTTTACATATTATGTTCAGAAAGATAGATATGT
Organism: Methanothermobacter thermautotrophicus str. Delta H; assembly: GCF_000008645.1. Lineage (NCBI taxonomy): Archaea > Methanobacteriati > Methanobacteriota > Methanobacteria > Methanobacteriales > Methanobacteriaceae > Methanothermobacter > Methanothermobacter thermautotrophicus. The sequence continues at coordinate 132,518 of NC_000916.1, read as the reverse complement.
TTATCGCGGATCTGGAGGAAACATGGGCATGAATAGCTATTTTATTCAGAAAGGACTGCACCACTCAGATATCAGGACATCCCATATGAGTTACATCTTGCTGAGGGTGTTTATGATCTTCATGGTCACAGATTCAGCTTCCCCCATTTCAAGGGACCTGAATATTTCAAGGGCCTCCTTGAATACCTTGTAAAGGTTTTCCCGCTCGTCCATGATGAAGAGAATAACCCCCATTATCACCAGGGACACGGCAGCACCCCTGGAGTCCCCGGCGTCCCTGAAGATTCTTGTGGCTCTCTTAATGAACTTTAGTGCCTCGTAGATCTCACCCTCCTCCAGATGATACCTCCCGATGAGGATGTTGAGGAGACCCTCTGTCTGCCTATCACGTATGACCCCTGCTGATTCGAGGTTGTCCTCCAGGACTTCAATGTCACGATTCTCCCAGCAAACCGCATAATCCTCAAAGCCTTCAAGTAGCTCCACCAGTCTGTCCGAAAACCTGAAGACGGCCACTGTCTCTGAGCCCAGTCCAGGGTTCTCTGACGGTTCCTCACATGATTCCTCTTCAGGTGGTTCCTGAGTGGTCAGTGCCTCCCTTATCTTGCCTGCCTCATAGATCTTCTCCCTGAGTTCCTCTGCAAGGGGTGGATTGAGATCAGAATATATGGAGAGAGCCTCTGAGTAGTGTTCCATTGCCCTGTCAAATTCCCTCAGAGCCATGAGTGAATCACCAAGAAGTTCAGAGGCATAGGCAACTCCCTCAGGAAATTTGAGTTTTCTGTAGGTCTCAAGGGCCTCCTCAAAGTTCCTGACAGCCCTTTCAAGTTCGCCCCGGTCCAGGTATATGACTCCGATGTCTATGAGGACCTCTGCCTCGTGCTCCTGGTACTCATGAAGTTTCTTCTTGTAGTGTCTGAGGGCACTGCGATCATCCCTCAGAGACTCAAAAATGCTCAGAAGATTAAGATAAAACATCATAAAATCCCGTCCCCATGACACATAAAAGGGAATATGAAGACATCATAAAAACCCCCAGCTTCCAAACTATTTTTATCATTACAGCCTTAAAATATTATCCCATGCAGATCATTCAGCTTCATGAGAACACTTCAAGAGGAATTTAAATGTACAGGATAACGGTCATACCCGGTGATGGGATCGGAGTGGAGGTGATGGAGGCAGCCCTTCACGTCCTCCAGGCCCTTGAAATTGAATTTGAATTCACACATGCAGAGGCAGGTAATGAGTGCTTCAGGCGCTGCGGCGACACACTGCCGGAGGAAACCCTGAAGCTTGTCAGGAAGGCTGATGCAACACTCTTCGGTGCTGTGACGACTGTGCCAGGACAGAAGAGTGCCATAATCACATTGAGGCGTGAGCTGGATCTTTTTGCGAATTTGAGGCCAGTTAAGTCCCTGCCAGGTGTCCCCTGCCTCTACCCGGACCTTGACTTTGTTATTGTGCGGGAGAACACCGAGGACCTCTATGTCGGTGACGAGGAGTACACCCCTGAGGGCGCCGTTGCAAAAAGAATCATAACAAGAACCGCCTCCAGGAGAATCAGCCAATTCGCCTTCCAGTACGCCCAGAAAGAGGGCATGCAAAAGGTAACAGCAGTCCACAAGGCCAACGTGCTCAAAAAAACCGACGGAATCTTCAGAGACGAATTCTATAAAGTGGCATCAGAATACCCCCAGATGGAGGCCAATGACTACTACGTTGACGCCACAGCAATGTACCTCATAACCCAGCCCCAGGAATTCCAGACCATCGTCACAACCAACCTATTCGGAGACATACTATCAGACGAAGCCGCAGGACTCATCGGAGGACTCGGACTCGCACCATCAGCAAACATAGGAGAAAAAAACGCACTATTCGAACCAGTACACGGATCAGCACCCCAAATCGCAGGAAAAAACATAGCCAACCCCACAGCCATGATACTAACAACCACACTAATGCTAAAACACCTCAACAAAAAACAAGAAGCCCAAAAAATAGAAAAAGCACTCCAAAAAACCCTCATGAGGGGTATCATGACACCGGACCTTGGGGGTACTGCCAGTACCATGGAGATGGCAGAGGCCATAAAAGAGGAAATAGTAAAAGGGGAGTAGTTTCAGGTCAAGAGCCAGCTTCTATCAGCACCGCGACATAAAACAATTAACTCTGCTAACTACTCCATTCACTGAAACAGTATAACAGGCATTCACTCTGTTATCATGGTCCCTATTCCCTTCTTTGTGAAGATTTCAAGGAGCAGTGAGTGCTCAACCCTTCCATCGATTATGTGGGCAGAGGACACCCCATCATTGATTGCCTGTATGCAGGTGAGGGTCTTGGGGAGCATGCCACCCTCCACTATGCCGCTCTTTACAAGGTCACTGAGCTCGTCAACACTTATCCGCCTTATGAGGGTATCAGGGTCTGAAGGGTCCTCGAGTATCCCCGGGACGTCTGTCAGTACTATGAGTTTTTCAGCCCCTATACCCGCTGCAACCTCACCAGCAACGGTATCTGCGTTGAGGTTAAGTGTATTTGCATCCCTGTCAACCCCTATGGGTGATATAACGGGTATGTAATTGTTATCTGTTAGCATGTTGATTATGCCGGGGTCAACGGACTCTATCTCACCCACAAGGCCCAAGTCTATCTCCCTCCTCTCACCGGTCTCATCGTCCCTCACAACGTGGGGCGCCCTCTTCCTTGCAAGGAGGAGGTTGCTGTCCTTACCTGATAATCCTATGGCCCTCCCGCCATGGTAGCATATCTTTGAGACTATGCTGGTGTTTATCTTACCAACGAGGACCATCTTCACTATCTCCATGGTCTCCTCATCAGTCACCCTGAGGCCCTCAATGAACTTCGGCTCCTTACCCATCTTGTTCATTGCACGGGAAATTTCGGGTCCTCCTCCATGGACCACGACGGGTTCCATACCCACATACTTGAGCAGGACCGTATCCCGGGCGGTCGAGTCCATGGCGGCCTCGTCTATCATGGCATGGCCACCATACTTGATCATGATCTTCTTTCTGTGAAACTTCTTTATGTAGGGCAGTGCCTCAACGAGGATGTTAACTGTTTTCATAAAAACACCTTCAGCCAGTCATGTGGTATACTCTGCATTTATCCTTACATAATCATAGGTGAGGTCGCAGCCATAGGCAGTGGCTGATTCATCTCCAGCAGCCAGGTCAACGATTATCCTTATCTCCTTGCTGGTCATGACCCTCTCAGCAGTTTCAAGTTCCTCTGTACCCTCAAATGCCAGGATATCACCATGGTCAACTATTACCACGGATTCTGAATCAGACTCAAGGGTGACGCTTATCTCCTCAGGGTCAAACTCTGCTCCAGAGTAGCCTGCAGCTGCAACTATACGCCCCCAGTTGGGGTCGGCTCCAAATATGGCTGTTTTAACAAGGGATGAACCTGCTATGGCCCTTGCAGCCATTTTTGCATCCTCATGTGTCCCTGCATTTACAACATCCACCTGGAAGGACTTGGTGACCCCCTCACCGTCCCGGGCCATCATACGGGCGAGTTCCCTGCACACAGCAACGAGAGCCTCCCTGAAGTTTGAATCTATCCTTCCTGAGGTCCTGGTTGAGGATATTATGACCATGTCATTGGTGCTCTCATCACCATCCACTATGAGCATGTTGAAGCTCTCATCAACTGCCACCCTGAGGGCCTCCGTCAGTTCAGAAGACGATGCATCGACATCGGTTGTTATGAATGAGAGCATTGTGGCCATGTTGGGGGCTATCATCCCGGAGCCCTTGGCAACAGCACCTATACGCGCCTTTTCGCCTGTTTCAAGTTCAAACTCAACTGCCACCTCCTTGGGGAAGGTGTCGGTGGTCATTATCGCCTCTGCAAGAGCCCCCGATGCCGCCTCTGAGTTTTCCAGTTGAGCTGCAGCACTCTGGATGAGGAACTCTATTTTATCAATGGGCATCCTTCTTCCTATAACGCCTGTTGAAGCCACTGCAACCTCACTTTCATCCATGGAGAGGGACTCTGCCACTTTTCTGGCCATCCTCCTGGCGTCATCCATTCCTTCCCTGCCTGTGAAGCAGTTGGCGTTCCCGCTGTTTGCCACGATGGCTGATATACTTCCATCTGCAATTACGCGCTCTGTGAGTTTAACTGGTTCTGCTCGAACCCTGTTTGAGGTGAAGACCGCGGCTGCGGTTGAACCCCTGTTGATGATCAGTCCAACACCATATTTGCCCTCACGGCAGCCGGCAGCGAGGACTCCGTCAACAGCGCAGACACCACCCCTTATAAATCTCAGTTCCATTGTATACACTCTCCCGTAAAAAAAGTTCGCTGGGGTCGTCTCCCATCAGTAGGTGGTGTTGTTGGAGGACCCCTGGTTGTTAACAACGTTGACTTCCCCATTGCCGTTCTCAGCTACCTCCCTTCCCTGCTCCTTTATACCGTTAAGGGGAAGGTGGTTGGTGCTGCTGGGGGTCAGCTGGACATTATCAGTGGACGATGTATTATTAATATCAACAGATGTGATGTCTCCGCCGGAAAGACCGATTGCAATGCCCAGGCCTGACCCGCACCCAAAGGCTATAAGGGAAATCAGGAAGCTAACAATGATTTTAGCCTCGGTTTCAGGTCTCATTTCAATTCCCCTTAATATTATCTTGAAGTATCCTTAAATAGATTTCTTTTCATGCCGTGGCCCCATAGATAACAGCAAGCAGGATTGCGACGAGGCCAAACTCCCAGTGACCCATGTTCCACCCGAGGAAGGTTGCAACGAAGACAAAGATAAACACGAGGAAGGCCACAGACTTCCTGTTCATGAAGAAATCTATGACTGACCGTGTGAAGGGTGATGGTATGAAGTACCCGTAGAGGCCATCTGCAACATCGAATACCATGATGGATGTGGGGTTCCAGAGCATTATCTCATCGGCCAGCTGGGCCCTCTCACCGGCCTCCCTCCTTGTGCGGCCAATCCCGACCCTTATATTTGCGCCGTTATCCATTGCATGCCATGCAGAATCTATACCGGCCCTGAGGGCCATGTCCTTGGTTGGGAAGTTGGCTATGAGGTCGTCTCCACCCTCACGGTAACCCTCAATCTTCCCCTTGCAGTCGTTCTCCATGTAGGCCTTTATGTCATTCATTATCTCAACGAGGCTGTCACGGCCATACCTCTCTATGAATGCTGTGGAGTCGATCATGTCGGTGAAGAGGTAGTTGTCACGGTAGGACGGCGCTCCGGTGGGGGTTTCAAATTCACCTGTGAATATTATGGCAAATTCACCCCCAAGCTTTGTGAACCCGACACCCGGGACCTCCCCTATCTCCCTGTTGAGGTTTATGGCCCTTTCAATGGCTGCAGCGCCTGTCATGCCCGCCGCGGCCCTCACATTTATCCCTCTCCTGCTTCCAGCGCCTATAATTTTTATAGCAACCCTTATGGCGTCATTCTTGGAGAGGAACCTGGCAAGCACCTCACTTGAGCTCTTCTCGATTATCTTTCCATTTTCATTCTCGATGATATCCACGAATTCATCCACTATCCGGCCGCCGTTGAATATCTCGATGTAGAGGTAGCGGTCACTTCCCATTATTATGTTACTCAGGAGGGCGTATTCGTCGACCTCCTCATCAGCGGGTTTGATTTCAATGAACTTCCTGTTTCCTGGTATGTTTTCTGTCCCCAGCTCCCTTGTGAGGTTATCGAATATGTTGCTGGTGTTTATATGGGCCCTTTCAATCTCTATGAGCATTGTTCTGGTGTAGTTTAGCATTTCCACGTATTCGCGCTCTGTACTGTTGGTGGGCATGTACCTGGTCCCTATGCTGAGGACCCTGTATCCCAGGAAGAAACCCAGTATCTTCCGCAGCAGATAATCCATGACCATCAATCATTGCCTCCCTTCTCCAGGACTACCTCAAACTCCCCTGGCTTCTCAAGGAGCATGCTTGGTTTAACAGACACTATGGGGAATCTCCATGAACCTATCCTTGCCGCGAGGGTGCTCGCTATGTTCCTTGAGTTCTTCTTAACGAAGCTGTAATCATGATCATTTATGGTTATGTTAACATTGTAGGGGGCCTCCTCCATGACATCCTCCGAGTACATTATGTTGAGCTCAAAGGTGCCTGGTTTGAGGAAGAGATCATTCCTGACAGCCACCAGGGGGGCGTGTTCCAGTTTCAGCCTGTCGCCGACGGTGACTGCGATGTTCCCGGCGTACTTCACAGCATCACGGTAATCCTTTGGATGAACAAGGACGAATATTATGTAGTTGCTGGTCCTCTCAACCTCCTCAACCATGCTCATGAACCTTTCGAAGAGGGGTAGCTTCATGAATATGCCCTCAAGTCTGGGTTCGAGACCCTCCTCCTGACTCCTGCTTATTCTGTCTATTGCCTCCTTTGCTATGGCTATACCGCTGAGTTTCTTGCCCCTTTTAACCTTATATGCGTCGATCCTCTTCCTCTCAAATTCCCTGAGGGCCTCATTGCATATCTTCTGAAGTATATTCTTGACCTTCTTTGGTTTCCCGGAGGTCCCTATCAGAATCTTATCCTCCCTGAAGGTGTAGGGTATTCTCCTGCTGTTTATATCCTGGAATTCGTCCTTGTAGTCCCTGAAAACATCATTTGAGAGTATCTTGGCATCCTCCTCCTCAGCCATCTTCAGTATGAAGTGGTCGGCACTGGTACCTGAGGGGACCTGCTGGAATTTACCCTCCTCAAGGAGCTTCCTGAACTGCTCCTTATCATCTATCTCATGTCGCAGGGATGCATCGGCGATTATAACAGGTTCGTAGCCAAGTTTCTCAAGTTCCTCTGCCGCTGACAGTATGTTCTCTATGCATGGCTTCTCCTCATCGTTCTTCCTTGAATGGGCCACGTTCGATGCATCTATAATTACCCTCAAGTAACCACCTTTAGCTGATATTTTACAGGCTGCAGGATGCCAGTTCAATGCTCTCTCCCTGCACCTGATTGAGAACTATTCTCATGGAATCCTCATCAATGTAATATGTATTATATGAGTTAATATCTTTACCCCTCAGTTTGAGGGATGAGACCGTCCCGGCAGTTACAAAGAAGGTGTTCTCCAGGCCTCCAGACGTGGGGGAACATGCTTGTGGCCCGATATGACCAGGTCGGCGCCCTTACTGATTATTGACTGGAGTATGTCACCTGCATCTGCAAGGACGTTCCTCTCACGTCCCGTCTTGGGCACGGGGATTATGTGGTGATGCAGAGCTATGACCCGGATGTGCCCCCTCGAGGACGCCCTGTCAAGTTCATCCTCCATCCAGATCTGCTGGGACCTCCCTATCTTCCCGTAATCGAGGTCGGGTTCACTGCTGTCCAGTCCTATGATGGTGAGACCGTCCATCACAAAGGTTCCCCGGCGGTACCTGAAAACATCCTCGAAGGTCTCATTGCCCACGTGCCTGGCATCATGGTTTCCTGGTACAAATATGTGGGGTCCCTTAAGGTCGCTGAGGTACTCTGCTGCCTGAAGGAATTCAAGGTAGTAGCCGTTATCTGTGAGGTCCCCAGTTATGACAGTTGCATCGGGTTTGAGTTTGTTGATCTGTCTTATGGCCTCAAGGAGTATGTCCTCCTTGAAATTGGGTGCGCCCACATGGAGGTCCGAGATATGGGCTATCAGTACCATCAGCTCAGCCTCATAATTGCCTCTGCAAGGTCCCCCCCTGTCTCCTGGAGGGCCCTTGTGGCGTCCTCCCTGCTTGCACCGGTCTGGTTCATGACCAGTTCGATGTCATCCTCGGGTATCTCCATTTCAGCTTCAAGGGACCTTTCACGGGCCTTACCAGTCACCTGGTATGTCTTCTGTCCCATGAACTCCATTACATTGACCTTGGGGTTTTTTATTATGATCTCCTTCCTCTTGAGTTTGATAACAACCTCTTCAACGCCACGAAGATCCTTCATATCCATTCCCATCTGCTTCATGGCCCTCTGCATCTGTTTCAGCTGCTTGGGGTTCATTCCCATACCCGGTATCAATTAAAATCCTCCTTTCCTGGTTTTAACTGCCTGGCCATGGTTGAGGTCCATCATCTCCTCGGCACAGAGGAGTGCCTTGCCTGTGGCCAGAAGTTCATCATCAGCATTAACAATTAAAACTTCATCGTTGGCCCTTATATTATTGTCGCAGTCTATTATAAACTTTGCAAAAACACTTTTACCCTTCCTTGCAAAGGGTTCAGACTCCTCATTTACTGCCACCCTCCAGGCAGGGTAGTCTGTTCCCTTGTGGAGCCTGACCGCCCCCTCTGCCCCGAGGACCAGGAGACCATCTGATGCCCTCATGGTGCAGATGAGCTCATCCCCTGCATATATGTGCCTTATCTTACCCGTGTTGCGGCTCCTCTCAATCCTCACATCATCGGTGAAGAGGAGTTCACCAGCGCCCATACCGAACTGGTAGTCTGCCACCATCCTCACACGGTCCAGGTCATCAACGGTGGTTTCAACTTCACCCATGTACTTGTAGGGGAGTTCAATTCCAAGTTCGCTGCAGAGGGCATCGTCCACTATTGCATCTCCATCCATGAGGTCCCTGACAAGGCCCCTAAGGAACTCCTCCCCGTCAAGGTCCATTATACCCGGGGCATCGCTCTGGGCCAGGGGGTATACCTGGTCAAGTTCCAGGGGGATTATACCGAAGGGGAGGTCCACCACCACGACCCTCCATGGTCCCCCACTCTGGGGTCTCAGTGAACTGAAACCCCCGATCCTGGCGGGGAGGCTGGATGAGTAGGGCCTCCTTGATGGGGCCACGAGGGCTAATCTTTCCCCGAGGTGCTCCTTAACCCTTTTAAGGTGTCTGTGGACCTCCACGCGCCCCAGTGACTCTGGGCCTGTGTAGAAGAAGGCCGACCTCTTGGACCTGGGCTCAAATTTTTCAATGAGATCAAGGTACTCTGACATGCGCCTGTACCCCTCAAGGAGGCGGGGGTGTGCCCTGCAGCGCTCTTCGACCAGTTCCATGAGGTTTCCGTCGTGGATTGCCTGGCGGACCTTCCTTATCTCTGCGAAGCTCACATGCAGGTTGTGTTCCGCTATCAGGTTCCTCCGCTCCTCCCTGTCCATCCCCATGAGCTCTGATGGTGTGTAATCCGTGCAGACACTGCAGGAACATGGCATCTCCTGGAGGTTCTCAAGTTTGTATGTTCCCTCAGTGCTGAGGAGGCGGTCATCCTCTGCGTAGAGTATGTAGGCCGCTGAATCAAAGAGGTCGCACCCCATTGAAACTGCCAGGGCGAATAGCATTGGGTGGCCTGCCCCCATGAGGTGCCTTGGCCTTGAGGGTGGGAGCTCAGATACCGATGAAAGTACGGCGTCGACGAGTTCCCTGTAGCGGTAGGACTCCATTAGAGGCACCACAGCACCGATGGGGTGGAGCTCCACCGGTAGCTCGGCCAGGCGTGATGCGCAGTACCTCCTCAGGTCAGGGTGTGTTGAACCCTGTACAACGGCATTGAGCATCATTCTCTCCCTGTACTCAATGGACTCCCTGGCCCTCTCAAGGGTGACCTCAACCTCCTCTATGGCCCTCCTGTGGCTAACACCAGGTGGTGTTGGTATGTCCAGTGATGTGCCTATGTCTGTGCCTATCTCATCCTGGAAACGTATTATCTCAGGGTTCTCGACCTCAATGTCCCCGTACTCTGATAGCTGGAATGAACCTGAATCCGTCATTATGGGTCCGTCGAAGTCTATCAGTCTGTGAACTCCATCACTGAGAGCCCTCTCCCTCAGTTCAGGGTTTCTGTAGATTATGTATGCATTCGTTATCACAATCTCGGCTCCGGGGCCCTTAACATCGATGGTCTGTTTACCTGGATGTATTACAGGCATGAGCGCTGGTGTCCTTACGGTCCCATGCTCTGTTTTAAGGATCCCCGTCCTTCCGAGGCCGTCCTTTGATTTTATTTCAAACATGAAATCCTCCCATAAAGTCATTAGCAGGGTGTTCCCCCTGCTGATCAGTGAAATCAAGCAGAATGATACTGATTAACAGGTACTCTGCAGTGGCTACCACCAGATACTACATGCTCAGATCAGTGTATATCCACGATGATACTGATTAATATGTAATCAGCACCCTAAAAATCCTCCCACATAATCCATGCCTCAGAAACACTGGAAGCAGGGCTGGATCACATACTAACCTGCTTTATCAGCAAGGTGTCGCAGGTTAACCAGGTCCATCAGCCTCCTCCTCATGGATATGACCCTATCCCTTGAGCTGGCTGGTCTATCCTCCCCACAGCCACATATGCATTCATCCATCTGGGGGCAGATTATGTATAGCGCCTCCGGACCTGAAGGGTCATCTATACCTATTCTGCTGAGGTTTCTCCGGACGCGCCTCCCGGTTCTCCCCTCTACCTGCTCTGAACCAAGGTAGAGTGGGGTTTTAACCGCTGATGATATCCTTGTAACGCCCCTCGCAGACATCCTCTCGACCCTCCGTCTCCCCATTATTTCCAGGGCATCTGCAGATAATTCAGGGTCCCTGTAGGGTATCCCTGCATCACTGAGGGCTATCATGCGTTCATCCCTCCAGTCAAGGGGCTTTCTGACCATCCGGGGGTCCATGGAGGCCAGTGTTCCCCCTGATTTTCTCCCGAACACAGGTCCCTGGCCCACATGGAATCCTGCTTCGATGAGGGCTGCCCTCATGGGGGCTGCGGAGGTGTATGTCGCAAGTACGCCCCTCTTCTTCAGCACCCCTGCGAGGAGTGAGATGAATTCGACAGTGTAGAGTTCAGGGGCCACCCTTGGACTGAATGCGTCCAGAAATATGGCGTCATAGTATTCCCTCTCAAGAAGGGGTACCACTGCCCTTGCATCCCCACAGTGGACCCTCAGCTCGATGCCTGAGGGTGCTGGAGGTGAGGTCCTGAGGGACAGTAATCCCTCAGATAACAGAAAGTCCTCATAAGCCCCCTTAACGATTTTATGGGCTGGATTCGGGGATGGTACAATGAGGGCGGTGGCCATGGTCCCTGCTGAGATCTCCACCATATCAACCGTTACACTGGATGCGTCTGTGAACTCCAGGAGGGCTGCGGTATTGTATCCCAGACCTGAGCAGAGGTCCAGGACCCTTAAATCGTCTTTGATCCCTGAAACCGTGGGTTTTACAAATTTCTCAATGGCCTCTGTTAGGGCCCCCACCCGGGTGTGCATCGCCTCTCCGGCCTCAGATTTCAGGGTGTAGGATCCATCAGCCGTCCTTATGAATTTATCCGAGATTGACCTCCACAGGTCCCTCCTTCTGTCCACAGAATCCCTGGACTCTATCTCAAGGTAATCCATGACTGTCCTGAGGACGTCCCCTCTTGGTGTGAGAGCCATGGTTAAATGATACAGTAATTACAACTTAAATTTTGCCATTACCCCTGAATCAGAGTCGGTGCCTGCTCATCAAGTTATGATTTTCAGACCCTCCAAGACCCACAGGAATACCCTCAAATCACAGATCATCAGACCCTCCGACGGTAAGGAACAACTCCAAAGGTTAACCTGAACCTGGTCCCATCCTCCCCGGAAACCTCGAGGGTCCCGTCAATCTGATCCACAAGGCCCGCCACCAGCCTGAGGCCCAGGGAATCCGAATCTTCAATTATAAAATCAGGGGGAAGACCCACACCATTATCTGTGATGGTGAGTGTGAATTCACCGCCATGTTCCTCCAGTTCTACGCTTATCATTCCACCGGACGTGAAGGCATGCTTGAAGGAGTTGGTGACGAGTTCGTTGATGATGAGACCCAGGGGGATGGCTGTTTCAAGGGGAAGTGTTATGTCACCCACCGCCACCTCAACTTCTATTTCCCCGTTATGGTGGCTGTTAACTATGGAGGAGGTGAGCCTCTCTATGTAGCGCCCCATGTCAATGCTTGTGAGATCCTCTGACTCATAGAGCAGTTCATGGACGAGGGCCATGGACTGGATCCTGCTCTGAAGGTCCCTGAGGGGCGCTGGATCCTCAGCATCATCGAGCTGAAGATTTATGAGACTGGATATTACCTGGAAGTTGTTCTTGACCCTGTGGTGCACCTCCCTGAGGAGGGCCTCCTTCTCCCTGAGCGATGCTCTGAGTTCATCCTCATACTGCTTCCTGAGGGTTATGTCGGTGCAGATGATGACCACCTCCCCGGTTGATAGCTGGTGGAGGTGCACATCAAACCATCCCTCCCCACATTCAACCTCCGGACAATGGATGGCCTCACCGGTCTCCCTGATCTCCTGGAGGGCCCTCCTGATGGGGGAGTTCCAGATCTCAGGGAGTGCCTCCTGAAGATCCATACCCTGGATGGCGGCGCAGGAGACGCCCTCCATCCTCTCGGCTGCCGGGTTCATGGATTTAACCCGGAATCCCTTTCCATCAGATTCAACAGCAATTATGCCGCTCCTCATGTTCCTGAAGAGTTCCCTGAATTTCTCCTTGCTGACGATCAGGGCCTCCTCTGCCAGTTTATGTTCATGTATATCCCTCAAACCGAACACGTAGCCCTCGATATCACCATCAGTCCTGATTGGTCTGTCAACGTATTCCACCCACCTGTAGTTCCCATCGGGCCTTCTTATCCTGAAGGTTGCCCTGTGGCCTTCCCCCCGGGTCAGTATGAGTTTCTTAACCTCCTCCGTGTCATCGGGGTGCAGGTAGTCCATGAAGTCAAGGGCTGACATGCCGGTGAGCATTTCATGATCGTAGCCTGTTATCTTCTTCACCGATGGGCTGAGGTATCTGAAGTTGAAGTCCCTGTCAAATTCTCCAAGACCATCAGCCATGTGTTCTGTCAGGAGCACAAGACGATCCTCCCTCCTCCTCAGCTTTTCCTCCATCTCCAGGATGGGCCGCATATCTGAACCCGTGAAGAGCAGGCCCAGATGTTCACCCCCTGAGCCATGCACATGACCCGCCGATACGATGACCGGGATCCATTCATCCTTACCTCTGAGCCGGGACTCCATGATGGAGCCGGTGCTGAGTTCATCGAATTTAAGGACCTCAGTCACCTTCCTGCCTGAGAATTCCGCTGCCCGACGACCGGTTAGCCTCTCAGTTGCTGGGTTGACGTAGTGTATATTCAGCCCAAGATCTGTGATTATAAGGAAGGTGTTCATGTTCCTCACAATATCCATGGCAGCGTTTAAGGGGCTCAGGATTGGTAAACGGAACCTCATAACACCATAGGCTATGATGGAAACCCCGAGTGCGGCTGAAGGATCTGTGAGTGAAGGTACAGCCATGCCAGCTGCCGGGAGGACGAGATCCGTCAGGACGCCCGCCAGGACAGGTAAGATGAGGCCTGTGAGGAGGTAGTGGGCCTGCGTCCGATCTGAACCCCGGGATGACCTCCAGTGCAGGGCCACAAGTATGATGGCGACTGATGCTATGATGAATCCCCAGATATTTGAGATCTGGTAGGGAAGCGAATTCTCCGCGGCACTGAAGGTCCAGCCCCATGAAGTCATGGTGGGCCCCGCGGTTATAAGATCCGTTGTTAGTTCAAGGGCCGCTATGACCACTGCAGGTGCGTAGATAACTGCAAGGAGTGGCATGGTTGGTCTTCTACCCGTGAAGAGCAGGACCATGTGCAGTATGACCGGGACCACAATGGGCCAGAGGAATCCCATCCTTACCCAGAAGTCGGCCATCATGTAGGACTCTGAAATGTAAAGGCCGAAATCTGTGAGTGAAAGGTAGGCTATCAGTGCTGAGAAAAGGAGGAGTGCCCTGTTAAAGCGGCTTTCAGGGTTCTTGACGAATATGTACACACCCGATACAAGGGCCACCACGAAGGCTGTGATGGATATGATGGCCATTGGATTCATGGGAAAACCCCCACCTACATCACCCCCCGATTTACATCATGCCCCTCTGTGGAGGAACCTGACGCAGCATGTCTGCCCCACTATGTTATTAATTATATCATACATCAGATATAAATTGATGGAATTGATGAAATTCTGGATGGAAACTGATTGAACAGAATACTGGAAAGTGGGTCCTATGAGAATACTGATAGTCTCAGATTTCTTTGTACCGCATTACAATGGAGGAGGGGAGAGGAGATACTTTGAAATTGCCAGGAGACTCGTTGAGAGGGGTCATGTTGTTGATGTGATATCAATGGGGATCCATGGAGTCGGTGAGTATGAAGAGGTCAGCGGTGTAAGGGTGCACCACCTGGGCCCCAGAATAAGGAAACCTCCTCTCAGGGGACCCCTGGATTTCATCAGGTTCATGGCGGCGGCCTTCAGGTGGGTGATGACCCATGACTATGACATCATTGACGCCCAGACGTACGCTCCACTCCTCCCAGCATTCCTTGCCTCCCGGATTCATGGAACACCAATGGTTGCAACCATCCATGATGTGAGTTCCGCCCATGGGGACCAGTGGCTGCAGTCCTCAAAAACAGCCACAATCCTTGAGAGGGTCCTCATGAGGCTCCCCTATGATGGTGTGATCACCGTTAGCCGCAGCACGGCCTCAGCACTCACAGAACTGCATGGGAGGAATCCCGATGGCATCCACATCATCCCCAACGGCGTTGACCCTGAACTCATCGATTCTGTCACCCCGGCGACCGGGAACTACATAATATTCGTTGGACGCCTCGCCCCCCATAAACATGTGGATCACCTCATAGAGGTCTTCAGTAAACTCGTCATAGACTTTCCTGACCTCAGACTCGAAATAATAGGTGATGGTGTGGAGAGGGCCAGACTGAAAGCCATGGTCGATGAGTGCGGCATCAGGGACTCGGTCACATTCCACCATAACCTGAGCTACCCTGAGGTCATATCCAGGATCAGGGGGGCCAGGGTGCTTGTCCTTCCATCCACCAGGGAGGGCTTCGGGATGGTTCTTGCTGAAGCAGGTGCCTGTGGTGTGCCTGCTGTGGCCTACAGGTCCGGTGGAGTTGTTGAGGTCATAGATGACGGTGAAAACGGTTTCCTGGTTGAACCCTGTGACAAGGAGGCCCTCCATGATAAAATAAAACTTTTAATCTCTGATGATGAACTGAGGGACAGGATGGGATCTCAGGGCCGTAAGAAGGTTGAAGAAGAATTCATATGGGATAGGGTTGTTGATGAAGTCGAAAGGACCTACAGTTTCATAATAGCCCGGAAAAATACACCATAAAAATCTCAGAAGTGATCATATGCCAGAAACCTACATCATAACACCCAACCTCAACGGGGTATCCTTCCTCGAGGTGTATTTCAGGTCTCTTCTCAGACAGACCTATGAAGACTTCAGGGTGGTCTTCATTGACAACGGTTCATCGGATGGTTCAGTGGACTTTATAAAGAGTAACTTCAGTGAATACCTCGGTGACAGGATAATATTGATCGAAAACCATGAAAATCTGGGGTTCGCTGCATCAAACAATCAGGGGATCAGGATAGCCCTTGATGACCCCCAATGCAGGTATGTGGTATGCCTCAATAATGACACGGAGGTTCTTCCAGATTTTATAGAGAATCTTATACTGGCGGCCGGAGACGATGAGAGGGTGGGGAGTGTGCAGGCCAGGATGATATGGGGACAGAACAGAAAACTCATAGACTCTGCCGGCCTTGAATACTCCCTGAATGGTCTTGGATTCAACAGGGGCGCATATGAACCAGTTGAAAATTTCAATGAAAGGGCCAGAATCCTGGGTTGCTGTGCCGGTGCCTGTCTCTACAGAAGAGAAGCCCTTGAAGACGTCGAGGTCGACGCTGAATACTTTGATGAGGATTTCTTTGCATACTATGAGGACTTTGATCTGGCACTCAGACTCAGAAGCGCAGGATGGGATTCCCTTTATGCACCCGATGCCACTGTATACCACTACAAGGGGGGTACCAATCCCTTTATAAGTGACTTCACGGTTTACCACAACTGGAGAAATTATACCTGGACCTTCATTAAGAACATGCCAGCTGATCTGCTTTTAATGTGTCTCCCCCTCTTTGTTCTCACAGAAATTATTCAGGTACTTCTGAACATAAAGAGGGGGAAACTCATAATCCTTAGGGCAAAATATGATGCCTACAGGGGGCTGGGAAGGGTTATTCGTAAAAGGAGGGCTTTGAAGAGGGTACCTGAATCAGAAATTAAGGAGTACCTTACAATGAGATGGTCAGTTAAGGTACCCTCCCCTCAGGAAGATTGAAGATTCAGGGATTGCAGCGTCAGAGCCCCGGTATTTGCTTTCCATGATCACCTTCACTCAACGGTCACACACTTTGCAAGGTTCTTTGGCTTGTCAGGGTCCAGTCCACGTTCCACACTCACATGGTAGGAGAGGAGCTGGAGGGGAACGATGTAGACCAGGGGTGATATGACATCATCCACCTCAGGGTCAAGGCCTATGAAGTCATCAGCCTCCTTCCTGAGGGATTCGTCTGAAATACTGCCAACCCCTATGACCCTTGCACCCCTTGCCCTGACCTCCTCAACGTTGCTCAGGGTCTTATCATGGCACGGACCTGGCGGTGAAATCGCAACGACCGGCACCCCATTATCTATCAGGGCCAGGGGTCCGTGCTTGAGTTCCCCTGCTGCGTAGCCCTCACCGTGTATGTAGGTTATCTCCTTGAGCTTCAGGGCACCCTCAAGGGCCGTTGGATAAGCAAATCCTCGGCCTATGAAGAAGAAGTCACTCACGTCACTGCAGGTGGCTGCAAGTTCCTTGATGCCATCCTCATCCTCAAGGGCCCTCTCCATGAACTCAGGAACCCTTTCAAGTCTATCCATGAGCTCGGGTGCGCCCATTGCAGCCACGAGCATGTATATAACTGTTAGCTGACTCACATAGGTCTTGGTTGCAGCCACACCTATCTCGGGTCCTGCCCTTGTGTATAGAACATGCTGGGCCTCCCTTGTTGCCGAGCTCCCAAGTACATTGACTATTGCCAGGGTCTTCGCCCTTGAATTGGCTGCGCGGAGGGCGTTCAGGGTATCCGCTGTTTCACCTGACTGGCTTATGAATATCGCCAGTGTCCTGTCATTCAGGGCCCCTGCTGAGTATCTGAACTCGCTTGCAAGGATCACATCGGTTGGTATGCCCAGGAGGCTCTCAAAGAGGTACTTTCCAACAAGTGATGCGTGGTAGGATGTTCCGCAGGCAACGAAGCAGATCCTTTCAACCTCGCCTATCTCCTCAACCACTCCAAGCACCTCATCCCACTCTGTGAGGGTGTCCCTCACCGCTGAGGGTTCCTCATGTATCTCCTTAAGCATGAAGTGGTCGTAGCCGCCCTTCTCTGCCATGTCAGCGGACCAGTCGATTGAATGGACCTCCTTCTCAACAGTGTTGCCCTCCATGTCGGTGACCCTCAGATCCCCATCAAGTATGACCATCTCACCGTCATCGAGGTATATCACCCTGCTGGTGTGGTTGAGGATGGCTGGCACATCTGAGGCCAGGAAGTATTCACCTTCACCGACACCGACTATGAGGGGGCTCTCCTTTCTCGCCCCCACGATCCTTCCCGGCTCCCTGGAGGATACCGCTGCAATCGCATATGCCCCCCTGAGCTTCCTGAGTGCTGTGGCTGTTGCGGCTTCAAGGTCCATTCCCTCATCCATGTACTTCTCTATGAGGTGTGGTATGACCTCGGTGTCTGTCTCGGACCTGAATATGTGGCCCTCAGATTCAAGTTCCTCCTTAACCTCAAGGTAGTTCTCTATTATCCCGTTGTGTACAACTGCTATCTCGCCACTGCAGTCGGTGTGTGGGTGGGCATTCTCAGCTGTGGGGAGACCATGGGTTGCCCACCTAACATGGGCTATCCCCATAGTGCCTGGTAGATCTGCAAGGTCAAGTTCCGCGTCCACCTCGTCGATTTTGCCGCTGTCCTTCTTTATCCTTATCATGGGGTCTGATGTTGCAATACCAACGGAGTCATAGCCCCTGTACTCCAGTCTCCTGACGCATTCCAGGAGAACCGGGGCTGCACTCCCATCCTTAAGTATACAAGCCACAATGCCACACATTATTTCACCCTAAGAAGCATGAATCTGATTTCGCAAGATTATATAACTGAATCGCAATATAACTCATAATAGAATTTACACCTATATAAGTATTGGAGAGTTGATCAGGATTTCATACTCAAATTCTTTAAAAGTGATAGTATGGATGTGAAGATAGACGGTCCACTGTACAGTGGTAAGGCAAAGGATGTTCTCCTTACAGATGACCCTGAAATCGTTGCCGTTAGGTTCAGGGACGATATAACCGCAGGTGACGGTGAAAAGAAGGACACCCTTGAGATGAAGGGCTACTACAACTCTGTGATCTCAGCAAAGATATTCGAGGTTCTCGAGGAGGCTGGGGTACCGACCCAGTACCTTGAACTTAGGGAACCCGGATGCATCCTTGCAAGGAAACTTGAGATGATACCCATAGAGGTCATAACCCGGAATATAGCAGCGGGGAGCATCGTGAGGAGGTTTCCCTTCACTGAGGGCCAGGAATTCGTACCGCCCCTCATACAGATGGACTACAAGAGTGATGAGCACGGGGACCCCATGCTGAACGATGACATAATCCTCGCACTGGGGATCGCCACCAGGGATGAACTGGAGGAGATAAGGAGGATCACCCTCCACATAAACAGTGTCCTCAGGGACTTCCTGAAGTCAAGGGGACTTATCCTGCCCGACTTCAAACTAGAATTCGGAAGGGACTCCAGTGGCAGGATAAGACTCGGCGACGAGGTTAGCCCAGACACCTGCCGCCTCTGGGACATGGAGACCGGAGAGCCCCTGGACAAGGACATATTCCGCCGTGGAGAGGAGGGTGTTGTTGGCGCCTACAGAAGGGTGGCCAGGATGATACTTGATGATGAGGACATCGAAAGGTGGAATGTTGAACTCTGAGGTGATGGAATGAAGTTTATGGTCGAGGTCAGAATAAGGCTAAAGAAGGGCATGCTGAACCCTGAGGCAGCCACAATTGAGAGGGCACTGGCTCTCCTTGGATATGAGGTTGAGGACACCGATACAACTGATGTTATAACCTTCACCATGGATGAGGACAGTCTTGAGGCCGTTGAGAGGGAGGTTGAGGACATGTGTCAGCGCCTCCTCTGCAACCCGGTCATCCATGACTATGATGTCAGTATAAACGAGATGGAAGGCTGAACCATGAGGGTGGGAGTTATAAGGTTTCCGGGATCCAACTGTGACCGTGACGTCCACCATGTCCTTGAACTGGCAGGGGCGGAACCTGAGTATGTCTGGTGGAACCAGCGCAACCTTGATCACCTCGACGCCGTCGTGATCCCGGGGGGTTTCTCCTACGGGGACTACCTCCGTGCAGGTGCAATCGCAGCCATAACCCCTGTCATGGACGCTGTCAGGGAACTTGTGAGGGAGGAAAAACCTGTACTTGGCATATGCAATGGCGCCCAGATACTGGCAGAGGTTGGGCTTGTGCCAGGGGTCTTCACCGTAAACGAGCACCCAAAATTCAACTGCCAGTGGACCGAACTCAGGGTTAAAACAACCAGGACGCCATTCACAGGTCTCTTCAAGAAGGACGAGGTTATAAGGATGCCTGTGGCACATGCCGAGGGCAGGTACTACCACGACAATATCAGTGAGGTATGGGAAAACGATCAGGTCGTCCTCCAGTTCCATGGGGAAAACCCCAACGGTTCACTGGACGGTATAACCGGGGTCTGCGATGAATCAGGCCTTGTATGCGCAGTGATGCCCCACCCTGAGAGGGCATCCGAGGAGATACTGGGATCCGTGGATGGCTTCAAATTCTTCAGGGGCATCCTGAAGTTTAGAGGGTGATGCTCATGGTGGTCTATCTTGTTGGGGCAGGACCCGGGGACCCTGAACTCATAACACTCAAGGCGATAAGGGTCCTTGAAGGGGCAGACGTGGTGATCTATGACCGGCTTGCAGGTGAAGAGATACTCAGATACGCACCTGATGACGCCAGGCTCATATACGTCGGTAAGAGGGCAGGTGAACACCACAGGACCCAGGACGAGATAAACAGAATACTCGTTGAGGAAGGAAAAAAACATGAGACCGTTGTGAGGCTCAAGGGCGGCGACCCCTTCGTATTTGGAAGGGGTGGTGAGGAGATCCTGGCCCTGAAGGAAGCCGGCATCCCCTACAGGGTCATCCCCGGAGTGACATCGGCTGTTGGTGTCCCCACATCAGTCGGGCTTCCTGTAACCCACAGGGGCGTTGCAACATCCTTCACGGTGGTTACAGGCCACGAGGACCCATCAAAGCCCGCTAAGCAGGTCCACTGGGACTACAATGCAGATACGCTCATAATACTCATGGGTGTTGGCAACATAAGGGAGAACATGGAGGAGATCATGAAGCACCGCCCCGCCGACACCCCGGTATGTGTGATTGAGAGCGGTACGCTGGATGATGAGAGGATAATCCTCGGGACACTTGGAGACATCGCAGATAAGGACCTGAGGCCTCCCGGCATCATAGTGGTGGGTGATGTTGTCAATGTCTACCGTGAAATTAGAGGGACTGAGAAATAGGACCGTGGCCGTGACACGGCCCCCTGAAAGATCTGCAGAGGCTGTTGAACTGATAGAGGGGGCAGGTGGAAGGGCCCTCGTGGCCCCGACCCTTGAATTAAAGGAGGCGCACACAGAATCCCTCAGGGAAGTCTGCCGGAGGGCTGATGAATGGGATCTTGTAATATTCACGTCACAGGCCGCCGTTGAATCCCTCTTCCAGCTCTGCAGAGAATTTGCAGGGAAAATCAGGAAGGACTGCCTGGTGGCAGTTATAGGTCCCAGGACCGCCAGAGTGGCCGGTGAGCATGGACTCCGGGTCGATATCGTCCCGGAGGATTATACTGCCGAGGGCCTCCTGGATGCCCTCACCGGTCTCAACATTGAGGGCTGGAAGGTGGCTCTCCCAAGGACACTCTCTGCAAGGAAGGTCCTTCCCCGAGGACTTGAGATGATGGGTGCAGAGGTCCTCGTGGCCGAGGCCTACAGATCCGGTTTACCTGAAGACACCGGCCCCGCAGAGGAGCTTATAGATGGTCTCCTGGATGGAAAGGTGGATGCAGTCACCTTCACAAGCCCCCTCACTGTTGAGAACCTCTTCAAAATCGCCGGTAACCGGCGTAAAGAGCTCATAGAGGTTCTGAAGAGGGTTAAGGTGGCTGCAATAGGCCCCATAACCCTCAGGAAGCTGGAGGAGCATGGAATCACCGCCGTGACACCCGAAAGGTACACCGTGAAGGATATGATAGCTGCGCTCGCAGTTAGCATGGGTGAAGATGTGGACTGACAGAATGAACGAAACCAGGAGGAGTGAACTTGATCATATGGCCCACTTATCTTGATTCAAGAAAATCACGGAGTGAGGGTCGCAGGGTGCCCCTCGAGTATGCTGTTGAATCCCCGACCGCCAGTGAGATACTCAGGGCTGCCAGGAAGCTCCAGCTGGAGGCCAGTATGGAATCAGACAGGGCATACCCACCGTCCTGGTGGGAGTCCTCAGGAAGGGTTGTTGTGGAATACAATGGTAAAAAGAGCGAACTCCTTCCAAAAATTGCAAGACTTGTGAGGTCCTCAAGGAAGAGATGATGCCATGGCTATGGGTATGGATGAACTGAGATTGCCCTCAGAAGGGCCAGGGAGATGGTTGAATCCTCTGAAACAGTCACGGTCTACAGTCACACTGACTGTGATGGTATAACAGCCGCGACGGTGCTCAGCAAGGTCCTTGAAAGGCTCGATATGGACCATGAGGTGAGGATCATAAACATCAACGAGGTCCCTGAAGTTGAACTTTCCTCTGACCTCACCATCTTCAGCGACCTTGGATCCGGTCAGAGAGTCCATGAGAACCTTAAATCAAACTCAAGGGTTCTCATACTGGACCACCACCCCCCTGTGAGGAAGATGAACTTCACAGCCCCCAGCGGGGATTTCCTGGAGATAAACCCCATATTCTATGGGATGGACGGCTCAACACATGTCTCAGGCGGGGGACTCACCTACCTCCTTGCAAGGGAATTCGGCTACAGGGACCTCAGCTGGATGGGTCTCCTTGCAGCGGTGGGTGACATGCAGAACATCACCCTCGGTAAAATGGAAGGCCTGAACAGGGATATCCTCCAGGACAGCGTCAGTGAGGGTCAGATCGAGTGCCAGAGTGACCTGACAATCTATGGTAGACATACAAGGCCTCTGGTTAATGCGCTCTCCTATTTTGGGGATGTAACTCTCCCGACAACAAACAACACCAATGAGTGCATTGCAAGGCTCAAAAACCTTGGAATACCCCTCAAAAATGGGGAATCACAGCGAAAACTCTGTGACCTTACGGATGATGAGAAGAGGAAACTCTTCAACGAGATATACCGCATGATGGTCAGTGAAGTCCCTGAAAGATATCACAGATACCTTCCAAGGCTTATCCTCGGCGAGGTCTATGAGCTCAGCTCCGAGGAGAGGTACACTGTTTTCAGGGATCTGTCTGAGTTCTCAACGGCGGTGAACGCCTGTAACCGCAACTCAAGGTGGAAGCTTGCAATGGAGATAATCGGAGGGGACCGGAAAGGGAAAAGGGATGAACTGGAGGATGTGCTCAGGGATCACAGGACCTACCTTGCAGTTACACTCGACGAGATAATGGATGAGGAACTGATAAGGGACATGGAGAACCTCCAGTACTTCCATGCTCCGGGAGTGAACACAGCCGTTGTGGGCACGGTCGCAGGCATGCTCCTTGGCTACGGTGACTGGAGGAGGCCCATGATTGGACTGGGAGAAACCGCTGATGGACTCAAGGTTTCGCTGCGATGCTCACGGCTCCTGGCCTTCGACGGCATACACTTCGGCTCCATAATGAGGAGGGTCGCTGAGAAGGTGGGTGGAAGCGGAGGGGGCCATGCAACTGCCTGCGGCGCCTACATACCCTCAGAGCGTGAGAGAGAATTCCTCGAACTCCTTGATAGGGCCATAAAGAATGTGAAGGTGAATGGATGAAGGCATTGAGAAAAAAGGGTGAACTTACACGCTTTCAGATACTTAGTGAGATAGCCATGCGTCAGCCCTATGTGAGGCAGAAGGACATAGCAGATAAGCTCGGAGTAACTGTCCAGGCAGTCTCTGAGAACATCAAGAGCCTCATAGCCGAGGGCCTGGTTGAGTCCGGAAGCGGTAGGTCCCACTACAAGATAACAAGGAGGGGTGCTGAGAAGATCAAGGAGGCCGCCATGGACCTTCGAAGGTACGCAGATGAGGTGCTTGAATCCATGAGCTTCTACAGGTCTGTGTGGCCGGCCATAGCCTGGGAGGACCTCCAGGAGGGGGATAAGGTTGAACTTTTCATGGAGGATGGTATACTATATGCAAGGAGGAGGAGAAACGGGGAGGCCTATGCAGAGGTACTCCACCCTGCACGGAGGGGTGAGGATGTTGCCCTATCAGAACTCGGGGGGACCATACCACTCCAGCGGGGTAAGGTGACCATAGCCGTGCTGCCAGGAATATCTGAGGGTGGATCAAGGAACGCCGACCTTGAAAGGTTGAGGGAGCTCAGCAGAGGCCATGATAGAACCGGGATAATGGGGACCGTTTCAAGGGCGGCTGCAAATAAACTGAACCTGCAGGTGGATTTTGAGTTCGCAACACCCCACGCAGCACTTGCAGCTGCAAAGAGGGGCCTCAACGTCCTTGTACTTGCAGTTGGTAAAATGAGCAGGAGTATAACAGAAAAACTTGAGAAGGAGGGTGTTGAGTACTCTGTGGAGGACCTCAGGCTCACCCACAAGGAATAAAAATCAATCAGAGGGAATAGACCTCCTCAGGCGGGACCATGCGCACCCCCGCATCCCTCAGTGCACCCTCAAGGGCGTCCAGGTCCTCTGTACTCATGAACAGTATGGCCTTGTCCTTCTTCTCATGTACAAAGGCGTATATGTAGTCAAGGTTCAGGTCGTAGTCCTTCAGCACCTCGAGGATGGATGAAAGGCCCCCTGGCCGGTCATCCATTTCAACCGCAACCACGTCCTTAATTTTAACGACAAAACCCTTATCCTCAAGCACGGCCGCCGCCTCTTGAGGTTCGGGTACTATGAGTCTCAGTATGCCGAATTCGGATGTGTCTGCAAGTGAAAGTGCCCTGAGGTTTATACCTGCCTCTGCAAGTGTGCTGAGGGCCTTCCAGAGCCGGCCCTTCTTATTTTCAAGGAATATAGATATCTGCTTAACCCTCATATTATCACAGCCTCGTCCTTTAAACTAGAGGTTCCTCCTGTCTATCACCCTCACAGTCTTGCCCTCACTCCGGGGTATGGTTCCGGGTTCCACAAGGGTCACCTTGACCCTGAGGCCTATCTCATTCTCTATGAACTCCTCGATGCGGTCCCGGGTCTCCACCATCTTCCGGATATCATCTGAGAAGAGTTCCGGTGATGTTTCAACCCTGACCTCAAGTTCATCCATGAGGTGGGGCCTTGTCACTATTATCTGGTAGTGGGGTTCTATTCCGTCTATGCGGAGTAGCGCCTTCTCTATCTGTGATGGGAACACTGATACCCCGCGGACCTTGAGCATATCGTCAACCCTGCCTGTGATCCTTGAGATCCTTGCAAGGGTCCTGCCGCAGTTGCAGGGGTCATAGTCTATGGAGGTTATGTCCTTGGTCCTGAACCTTATAACAGGCATCCCCACCCTCGTCAGTGTTGTGATCACAAGTTCACCCCTTTCCCCTGGGCCGAGCCTCTCACCGTTCTTATCTATTATCTCAGGGTAGAAGTGGTCCTCTGCAATGTGGAGTCCCTTCTTCTCACTGCACTCCATTGCAACACCTGGCCCCATTATCTCTGTCAGGCCGTATATGTTGAAGGCCGGTGCATTGAATCTTCTCTCGATCTCAGCCCTCATCTCCTCGGTCCACATCTCGGCTCCGAAGCCTATTGCCTTTATCCTGGACTCTTCAGGGTTGAATCCTTCTTCACGTGCTATTTCAGAAAGGTAGAGACCGTAGGATGGTGTGAATATCATGACTGTTGTTCCGAAGTCCTTCATTATCTCTATCTGCCTTCTTGTCTGCCCCGTTGATATGGGTATGACCGTGGCCCCGATCTTCTGGGCCCCGTAGTGGACACCGAAGCCCCCTGTGAAAAGTCCGTAGCCGTGGGTGTTCTGGATTACATCATCCTCGGTGAGGCCCATCATGGTAAGGCCCCTTGCCATGACCTCACTCCATATTTCAATGTCCTCCCTGGTGTAGCCTGAGACCACCGGCTTGCCTGTTGTCCCTGATGATGTGTGAACCTCAACTATCTCCCTGCGTGGCACTGCGAACATCCCGAAGGGGTAGACCCTCCTCAGGTCGTCCTTTGTTGTGTAGGGGAGTTTTTCTATATCGTCAAGGGTCTCTATATCCTCGGGGTAAACCTCCACCCTTTCAAAGGCCTCCCTGTAGTAGGGTACATTCTCATAGGCCCTCTTCACGGTATCCTGTAGTCTCCTGAGCTGCAGTTCCTCCAGTTCATCCCTTGATATGCATTCCATTTCCCTATTCCAGATCATCAGAATCATTCCCGGATCAGTGTAACTCTTAATGATTTATGATGCTTTAAAAATAAATGTTACCCCGGTATTTGGACCAGGAGAAACTCCATGGAAGATGATGATTTAAAAAAAATAAGGGCCGCCTCTAATCTGACTCAAGGTGATGATTTAAAAAAAATAAGGGCCGCCTCTGATCTGACTCAAGGAAAATCATTTGAAAAAAAGATAAGAGAGGATGATCTCCTGTGATTACTGGTTAGAGGATATCCTCGAAGCGTTTTTCAACTTCCTTCCAGTTAACTATGTTCCAGAATGCCTCAACGTAGTCTGGTCTCACGTTCCTGTAGTCAATGTAGTAGGCGTGTTCCCATACATCGAGGACCAGGAGTATCCTGAAGTGTGGTATGACGTTGACGTTGTGTTTCTCGACCTGCATTATGAAGAGCCTGTCTGTCCTCTGGCAGTAGGTGAGTACCGCCCATCCTGAACCCTCTGCACTTATTGCTGCCTGTGAGAACTCCTTCCTGAATCTTTCAAAGCTTCCAAAGTCCTTCTCTATGTACTCTGCGAGTTTTCCTGAGGGTTCTCCTCCGCATTCATCTGCGGGTCCCATGTTACCCCAGAAGAAGAGGTGAAGCACGTAGCCCCCAACATGGAAGGAGAGCTCCTTGAGGGCTGCCTTGATGTCAACGTCTGTGTCTGATTCCCTTGCCTCATCCAGTTTCCTGAGGAGTGCGTTGGCACCATCCACGTATGCCTGGTGGTGTTTCTGGTGGTGTATGGTGAGCTGCTCCCGGGATATGTGTGGTTCAAGGGCGTCGTATGGGTACGGGAGCTCAGGTAGCTCATAGAATTTTTTCTCCAAATCATTCACCCCCTACTTTGGGTGCATAGCCACCAGTCATAGCATTCATATTCATCCTTCCTCTTTCTCGCGGTTTCAATATCAGATGCGGGAGGCACTATCACATGGTCACCGATGAGCTGGTTATCGGGCCAGTTGGCTGGTGCTGCAACCCCCTCAGCATCTATGACCCTGAAGGCACGTATCATCCTCACGATTTCCGGGATGTTCCTTCCAAGTTCCTGTGGATAGTATAGGATGGCCCTTATTATCCCCTCCGGGTCCACCACAAAGACTGCCCTGACGGTGTTTGTGGGTCTTGCCGGGTGGATGAGTCCCAGGGTGTCCGCCACCCGTCCGGTATCTGCTATCACCGGGAACTCTATCTCTGTGTCAAGGTTCTCGGCTATCCACTCGATCCACTTGATGTGGGAGAATACCTGGTCAACACTGAGGCCCACGAGTTCACAGTCAAGTTCCCGGAGTTCCGGGTATACCTCCTGAAAGGCCACGAACTCCGTTGTGCAGACCGGTGTGAAGTCTGCAGGGTGGCTGAAGAGGATGAACCATTTGCCCTCAAATTCATCCGGGAGTTCCATCGGTCCATGGGTCGTCTGGACCTCCATCTCCGGGAATTTATCCCCTATGAGGGGCATTCCCCTTCCCTTTTTCTTTATCTTTCTGAGTTCGTATACCTTCTCCCCCATAGCTCATTCCCCCTTATCTGCGGGTGGATTGTAGACCCTCTTTGCCAGTTCTGCATCCAGCATGAGGAGTCCGCTGGGTGAGTCTGATGCGAGGCGCACCCTCTGGAGAAGGCTCCCTGCTGATTCCTCCTCCTCAACCTGCTCTGCAACGAACCACTGGAGGAAGTTGTTGGTTGCATGATCCCTCTCTGAGATGGCGAGGTCCACAAGGTCATTTATGAGTCCTGTGACCTTCTTCTCATGTTCAAGGACATGCTTGGCCACCTCAAGTGGTGATTCCCACTCAAATGGTGGTTTCTCTATCTCATCCAGTACGACCCTTGCACCCCTCTGCACAAGGTAGTCGTAGAATTTCATTGCGTGTGAAAGCTCCTCCTGGGCCTGTACACGCATCCAGTTTGCGAATCCAGGAAGATCGGAGGCCTCGTAGTAGGCTGCCATTGAAAGGTAGAGATATGCTGAGTAGAGCTCAGCATTTAGCTGCCTGTTTAGCGCCTCCTGCATCCTTTCACTTACCATTCATTCACCCCCTTTATCTTCATGGCAAGTTCATCCACCCTCTGAAGGTCCTCCTCCACCGGGAGACCCTTCACAAGGACGGATTCAAGGTATTCGACATTCAGATTTGACAGGAGCTTCCTGACCTCGGATTCTATCAGGCTGCCCCATCCATAGGATCCCATGACCGCAACATGCCTTAAGGGTGGTCTCAGGGCGTTTACGAGGTAGAGGACTGATGCTATGGCTGGATGTGGTCTTGTGAGTACCGTCGGGGATGCCACGACAAGCACGGATGCGTCGACGAGTTCCGTCAGGAATTCCCCTGTGTCATGTTCTGCAACGTTCACCGGTCTCACACTCACATCAAGTTCCATGAGTTTCTCTGTGAGTCTCTCAACCATGACCCTGGTGCTTCCATGCATGGTGGTGTAGGCGATGACCACTCCATCCCCGCCTGAGGTCCAGGTATCATAGGCGTCCATTATGAGCCCGGGTTCAGATATGACCGGGCCATGTGATGGTGCTATCATGGATACTTCAAGCTCTGAGATCTTCCTGAGGTTTGATGCCACCATCTGGCTGAAGGGCATCATTATGTGGGCGTAGTACCTCTTTGCCTCCCTCAGGAAGTCATCTGGTGTCTCCATGATGTCTGATGTTGCAATGTGTGATCCGAAGAAGTCGCATGTAAAGAGTATGCCATCCTCCTCAAGGTAGGTTACCATGGTATCTGGCCAGTGAACCCATGGTGTTACGATGAATCTCAGTGTCCTGTCACCCAGGGAGAGGCTTTCACCGTCCTTAACCTCCCTGAAGTTCCCGTTGATCCTCAGAAGCTCCTGCAGAAGTTCTATGCATGCAGGTGTCCCGATGACCTCTGCCTCAGGGTAGATTTCAAGGAGTTCGGGTATGGTGCCTGAGTGATCCTGTTCTGCATGCTGTGATACTATGTATTTTATATCTGCGTCCATCTCCTCAAGGGTCCTGAGGAGTTCGGCTGCCCTTGATGGCTCCGTGGTGTCAATGAGGGCTGTGGCGCTGGTTCCAGAGATCAGGTAGGAGTTGTAACTTGTACCCCTCGGGAGGGTTACAAGTTCATCGAAGGTCCTTCTGTCCCAGTCGATGGTGCCTGTGTAGTAAACCCCATCAGCAATCCTTTTTGCTGTCATCTAATCCATCTTCTTGAACTGGTCCTTTCCAACCCCGCAGACCGGGCATACCCAGTCGTCCGGGAGGTCCTCGAAGGGTGTTCCTGCCTCTATGCCTGAAACAGGGTCTCCCTCCTCAGGGTCGTAGATGTATCCGCACATCTGACAAACATATTTGTCCATTCATTCACCTCTCAATCCAGTGGTTTGAACATCTTCTTCTTTGCACCGCATGAGGGGCACCTCCAGGTCTCCGGGAGGTCCTCAAATGGTGTTCCGGGTGGTGTGTCCGTCCGGGGCTCGCCCTTCTCGGGGTCGTAGATGTATCCGCATACACGGCACTTGTATCTCTTCATGGCTGATACCTCTGATTTTATGGCTGCCACGCTATATCTTTATTACTCTCCTAAAATTTAAAATTATCTATAAAATTCACTGCGAAAGCTTTATAGTGTTGAGAGACCCGGCATACATCTGATAATTTGTTTAATGGGCTGCCATAGGAGCAGGGTACCTGCTGATAAAAAGAAGATCTGAAGCAAAGAATAATATACGTCCAGATTAATCTCAAAAAAATAATATCTGCAGGACCCGGAGGTCCTTAAAAAAGAGTTTTACTGGTCGAGGTACTTCATTCTGAATACATTGAATCCAACAACGCATCCCACAAAGCCCATCCTAATGTATGGGCTTACGGGTGCATAGAGGGCGATTAAGAGTATCAGAACACCCACGAGGCTGTGGGTTAGAAGGTTCTTCCAGTCTGTAAGGTAGGACTTTATACCACTGAACACCCTTTTCAACCTAACACCTCTCTGATATATCAAATTTTGATATATCAGATTATTATATACTTCCATATATACCTTTCTAACCAGGGGTGAAAAAATTATCATTTCACCAGGAGGACCGGAACATCCACAGTCTTGAGGGTTGTCTCAGCAACACTCCCCATCAGCAGTTTCTCAAGGCCTGACCTCCCATGGGATGCGATAACCACAAGATCAGCCCCTGTCTTCTCTGTGATCTTCTTCATGTCATGGGCCGGGCTGCCGAAGACAAGTACCTCATCAACCTGGACACCAGCCTCACGCCCCTTCCTCTGAACAGACGCCAGTATCTCCTTACCTTCATCCTCAAGGACATCAAAGGGGTATATCAGCTTCTCATCGATGACATGGACTGCAATCACCACGGAACCCAGACGCCCTGCGAGTTCTATGGCCATATCCTCTGCCCTTGCAGCGTACTCTGAGCCATCCGTTGGAACCATTATCTTTTCAAACATGAAACCACCTACTCAACATGCCTCACATGATCACCTACGACAAACTTGTTTCCGCCCACATGGAGGACAGGCTTCACAGACTCAACATCAAGGAGGCCTTCCTTCACAGCTCCAGACCGCACCGATGCGCTCACCACAGACCCTGTTATAAGGTTATGGTCCCCCACCTCAAACATCCGGAGGAGTTCACATTCAAGGTGCCCCGGGGCCTCAACGATTCTTGGAGGCTTCACCCTCCTGGAAGAGGTCCAGGCAAGACCCGCAGCCTCGAGTTCATTCTCCCCTGCTGGAATGTCCCTGGCGGTGACCCACATCCGTTCAATTATATCTGCAGGTGTTATATTTATAACAAATTCATGTGTGCTCTCAATGTTTCTGGCTGTGTGGTGGTCTGGCGCCGATGCAAAGGCAACAACCGGCGGGTCAATTGAGACCGGCATTGTGAATGAGAAGGGGGCTGCGTTGATGTTACCCTCCTCATCCACGGTTGTTACCATAACCGTCGGTCTGGGTGTCAGTATCCTGTGGGCGCTTTCAACCGGAAAATCCTCAAAATCCATGGACATCACCCCTTAACCCTCTGAAGGTATCTTGCATGACTCCTCTCAACAAATTCATCACAGAGTTCACCTGGTTCACCATCCATCACAATCCTTCCATCCTCAACCATCACGGCCCTGGTGCTGAGCTCCCTTATGAAGTCAACATGGTGGCTCACCATTATGATGGTTGTCCCGAACTCCATGTTGATCCTCTTGAGGGAGTTGGAGACCATGCGCAGTGTGATTGGGTCCAGGTCCCCGAAGGGCTCATCCAGTATCAGTACATCGGGCCTCGATGCGAGTACAAGGGCAAGGGTCGCCCTCACCCTCTCGCCGCCTGATAGCTCATAGGACCTCCTGTCAAGTATACTCAGGGGAAGGTCAAGGGCCCTGAATATGGGCTCAGCATACCTCTTAACCTCACTGTCAGGGAAGCTTGGGAAGAGCTCCTCAAGTATCTCAGGTGAGAGGCCCAGCTTCTCCAGACGGTACCGTGCCTCGGTCTCAGGAAGATCAGTGAGCTGGTAAAGGACATCGAGGACCATGTCACTTATTCCGAGTTCATCGGCCCTCTTCTTTGCCTCCGCAACAACATGTTCTCCCTTAACACCAAGCCTTGAGGCGATCTGACTCCTTATGGTTGCATGGTGCACGAGGGCGAACTCCTGGTGCATGAACCCCATCTTTCGCCTTATTCCCATCCTCTTAACGCCAGGCTCATGCATGTTGACCCATTCACTGTTGAGGCGGAACTCCACTGTACCCTCATCAGGTAGATCCAGACCCCCTATCATCCTGAGGAGGACTGTCTTACCTGCTCCGCTGGGGCCTATTATGGACACCATCTCCCCCTCAGCTATATCGAGGTTAACATCACTCATCTCCAGGACAGCTCCACCCTTGAGGAGTACGAACCTCTTCCCGAGACCACGGACCCTGAGTATCTCCTTCCCTCTGGCCCCCGGAGTGTATTCAACAGGGGGTTCGATGTCCTCAAGGAACCTTCCTATAATGGATGAGGGTTCGCCCTCATCAACTATGCGGCCCCCATCCATGAGCACCACCCTGTCGGCCAGGTACTCATGGACCTCCGGGAGGTGGGATACAAGGACCACGGTGACACCGAGTTCCCTGTTTATGTTCTTTATGGCGTCCAGTATCTCCTGCTTGGTCCTCGGGCAGGACATGGTTGCCGGTTCATCAAGTAGAAGGACCCGGGGTTTCTTTGCAAGCTGCCTTGCCATTATGAGCCTCTGTTTTTCACCCCCGCTCAGTACCGGGGCGAAGTGGTCAGCCTTGTGTTCAAGTCCAACAACCCTCAGGAGCTCCATTGCATCCTCACCGAATTCATCAGAGGCATAGTCAAAGTCTGTCATGGACTCATCACCATACCTTGTAGCGTAGAGCTTCCTTATAACGTTCTCAAGGGCTGTCTCTGCCCAGAGACCAAAGGACCTCTGCAGGTGAATGGCTGTCTTCTTCTTCAGCTTAGAGAAATAGTACTGGCTGGAATCAGCTTCAACTGTTACATCATCAAGGGTGATCCTCCCTGAATCAAAGGGTTCCACACCCCTCAGTATCCTCAGGAGGGTTGTCTTACCTGATCCACTCATGCCCAGAATTCCGAGTATTTCACCCTCGGCCACCTCAAGGTTAACATCAGAAAGTGCCCTGAATTCGTCTCCATTCTCCAGTTTATAGGTCTTTGTCAGGTTCTCTACCCTTATCATTGTATCACCTGCCCATCTCCTCTGGCAGTGTCCATGAACTGCAGACTGCCATTGAATGATCCACAATCGCCACCGGCTCCATGAATATATACTAGAAGCACCATAGTTCTAATAGTTTTACTGACATAATAACTTTATGCGGTGATGACAATGAGGGGATTGCTGGTTGGAAGGATGCAACCATTTCACAGGGGCCACCTGCAGGTCATAAAGAGCATACTCGAGGAGGTCGATGAACTCATAATATGTATTGGCAGTGCACAGCTGAGCCACAGCATCCGCGATCCATTCACAGCAGGTGAGAGGGTCATGATGCTCACCAAGGCCCTGAGTGAAAACGGGATCCCTGCATCACGCTACTACATCATCCCTGTCCAGGACATAGAGTGCAACGCCCTCTGGGTGGGCCACATAAAGATGCTCACACCACCCTTTGACAGGGTCTACAGCGGGAACCCACTCGTGCAGAGGCTATTCAGTGAGGATGGCTACGAGGTTACAGCCCCGCCACTCTTCTACCGTGACAGGTACTCCGGGACAGAGGTTAGGCGAAGGATGCTGGATGATGGGGACTGGCGTTCCCTCCTCCCTGAATCTGTGGTGGAAGTTATAGATGAGATCAATGGCGTTGAAAGGATAAAACACCTTGCAAAAAAGGAGGTCAGTGAACTTGGAGGGATATCATGATTGTACGGGTAACCGATGAGAAGGAGGCCTACCGGATGGAGGACCTCATAGAAAACCTCAAGAAAAGCCCATACCTTGATGAATGCGGGGCCATATTCACCTTCGAGGGTATTGTTCGTGGTGTGGATGATAAGAGGATAGATAAGCTGGTACTCACAACACCCGACACTGAGAGGGCTCAGATTGAGCTTGAGGGTATTGTGGAGGATGTCAGGAGGAAGTACCCGGTAAGGGACGTTGCCGTGGTCCACTATCTCGGTGAGTTCTACACCTCAGAGACACTCTTCATGGTGGCTGTGGCCGGTCCGCATCGTGAGGAGACACTGAAGGCCCTCAGTGAGATAATTGAGAGGACAAAGCATGAAATTGAATTTAAGAAGGAGGAGTACACCGACAGCGGTAAGAATATCATAATGTCAGGCGGCTGAAAAAAATCAGGACAGAAACCTCCTGGAACAGATTAACGGGGCAAGACATGAAATTCATAAGGGACAGCGTCCATGGAAACCTGAAACTGAGTGAGTTCGAGGTCAGGATAGTTGACACGCCACAGTTCCAGCGCCTCAGGCGCATAAAGCAGCTCGGATTCACCAGCCTCATATACCCCGGTGCAAACCATTCAAGGTTCGAACACTCCATAGGTGCCATGTACCTTGCATCACGACTTGCAGAGCACCTCGGTCTTGGCCATGAAAAGAAGAGGGTCCTGAGGCTGTGCGCCCTCCTCCACGACGTTGGGCACGGCCCATTCTCCCATGTATCCGAGGGTGTCCTTGAGATGTCCCATGAGAGCCTCACAAGGGAGCTGATAAGAAAATCCATCCTTGGGGACATAATATCCGAGGAGTTCGACCTCAGGCAGGTTATGAGGATACTCAGGGGTGAGGGAGTCCTTGGCCAGGCCATCAGCGGGGAGCTGGATGTTGACAGGATGGACTACCTCCTCAGGGACTCCCACTACACAGGTGTGGCCTACGGTATAATCGACGTTGAAAGGCTGATATACAACATGAAGATGGAGAACGACCTTGTAC
Organism: Methanothermobacter thermautotrophicus str. Delta H; assembly: GCF_000008645.1. Taxonomy (NCBI): domain Archaea; kingdom Methanobacteriati; phylum Methanobacteriota; class Methanobacteria; order Methanobacteriales; family Methanobacteriaceae; genus Methanothermobacter; species Methanothermobacter thermautotrophicus. The sequence continues at coordinate 98,448 of NC_000916.1, read as the reverse complement.
TCGACAGGAAGGGCGTCCAGGCAGCCGAATCCGCCCTCCTTGCAAGGTACTTCATGTACCCCAGCGTATACCAGCACCACACCACCAGGATCGTGAACTCCATGTTCAGGAGGTGCCTCAGGAGCCTCATATCAGGTGGCGTCCTGGACGCGTCCAGGATCTACAGGTACGACGACATGGACCTCATCGTCATGTGCAGGAACCAGGAGGGCCTTGCAGGTGATATGATGAGGAGGCTTGATAACAGGGACCTCCTCAAGACCGTTGACTCGGTGAAGCTCAATGAACTTGAGGACCCTGATAGGGTCTTCAGGATAACGGAGGCAGAGATACAGAGGGCTGAGGAGGAGATAGCAGAGGACATGGGCCTCGACCCCGACTACGTGGTGGTGAATCTACCCGAGTACCCTGCCTTTGATGAGATGAGGACCCAGGTCTCTGTTGGTGACTCAATTGTAAACCTGAGCCACATTTCAAGCCTCGTCGGGGCCCTGAAGGAGGCCAGGTTCAATCATGCAGATATCTGTGTCTATGTTCCCGGGGAGTTTGCAGGGTCCTTCAGGGACTTCAGCCTCCATGACTACATGGACCTCCCTGAGAGAAGGCCCTCCCATCCAAGGCAGCTGCGCCTAACAGTCCCGGACTACCTCCGGTTCAGATGATCTTCTGAATGTTACCCACATGAATGAAGGTGATTAAAATGATAATACTTGCCATGACAGGTGCGAGTGGTGTTATCTATGGTGAGAGGATCCTGAAGGCCCTCAGAGGGGCTGGAGTGAGGATTGGACTCATGATAACCGACACCGCACGTGAGATAATAAGATATGAACTTGGGATTGAACCAGGGGCCCTTGAGGAACTGGCAGATGAGTGCTTCGATGCCAGTGACTTCACAACATCCATAAACAGCGGATCATCCCCCTTCAGGGCAATGGTCATCGCTCCCTGCACAATGAAGACCCTCTCTGCCATAGCCAACGGATATGCTGAGAATTCCCTTACAAGGGCTGCAGATGTCTGCCTGAAGGAGAGAAGGGATCTTGTCCTCGTCCCAAGGGAAACCCCGTTGAGGAGTGTCCATCTTGAAAACATGCTCAGGGTCTCAAGGGAGGGTGGGATAATACTCCCTGCCATGCCAGGTTTCTACCATAAACCCGCCAGCATAGAGGATATGGCGGACTTCATAGCTGGAAAGGTCCTTGATGTACTTGGAATAGAGAACGACCTCTTCAGAAGGTGGACAGGTAAGGATATCTAACCGCATTAAGATTTGATGACCTGATACCCGACGATGAGTTCAACGATGATGGAATAACCCCCCAGTAAAGGTGATGACTTGATACCCGACGATGAGTTCATAAAGAACCCCTCAGTCCCGGGCCCAACCGCCATGGAAGTGAGATGCCTCATCATGTGCCTTGCAGAGCCCGGTAAAAATGATGTTGCCGTTGATGTGGGCTGTGGAACCGGTGGAGTGACCCTAGAACTTGCAGGGAGGGTCAGAAGGGTCTATGCAATCGACAGGAACCCTGAAGCCATCTCAACAACTGAAATGAACCTCCAGAGGCATGGCCTTGGAGATAATGTAACACTGATGGAGGGTGATGCCCCTGAGGCCCTCTGTAAGATCCCTGACATCGACATTGCAGTTGTGGGTGGTAGCGGGGGTGAACTGCAGGAGATCCTCAGGATTATAAAGGATAAGTTGAAGCCCGGTGGCAGGATAATCGTGACGGCGATACTCCTTGAGACGAAGTTTGAGGCAATGGAGTGCCTCAGGGACCTTGGATTTGATGTGAACATCACTGAACTCAACATAGCAAGGGGCCGTGCACTTGATAGAGGCACCATGATGGTCTCAAGGAACCCTGTTGCACTGATATACACTGGGGTATCCCATGAAAACAAAGATTAACTGGAAAGCAACCCAGATACAGGGGGTATCCAATGAAGACAAAAATTAACTGGAGAGTAAAACTGGCGCTTCTTCTGGTACTTGTATCAGCATCCATATACTTCATTTTATATCTGATATTCCATAAACCTGAAACAGAGCTCTTCTACATTGGTATAGACCTTGCATTCGTGCCCCTGGAGATACTTATAGTGGTGATAGTTGTTGAGGCCGCTATATCCCGAAGGGAACTCTCTGAGAGGCTTGAAAAGCTCAACATAGTCATAGGTGCATTCTTCAGTGAAACCGGTACAGAGTTCCTGAGGGAGGTGTCCCCCTTTGAATCAAACACACCGTTCATTGCATCCAGACTGATCATGGATACCTCCTGGAGCAGTGATGATTTCAGAAAAATAATTGATGAGTTCAATGGTCTGGACTTCAGTTTTGAGCTTGGATCAGAGGAGAGCATTGAACTCCTGCATTACCTTAGGGAGTTTCTCGTATCAAGGAGGAAGTTCCTCCTTGGGCTCCTGGAAAATCCTAATCTACTTGAACATGAGAGTTTCACAGATATGCTCTGGGCCGTGTTCCATCTGATGGAGGAGCTCGAGGCCAGGGAGGATATCACCTCCCTCCCGCCTTCAGACTATGAACACCTTGCAGGTGACCTTACGAGGGCCTACAGTGCAGTTATCGGGGAGTGGCTTGGCTACATGGAGCACCTGAGTGAGAACTACCCCTACCTATTTTCCCTCGCAGTGAGGAAGAACCCCTTCAACAGGGAGGCGCGGGTGGAGGTCCTCAGTTGAGTTCATGGGAAGAATTCAGTAAAGGGGGCCAGAAAGATTTCATATTTTAATTTAAATTTTTAATATTGGCTTGATGTGAAAATAAAATCGTATAACTTATATATTATGATAAAGAGAGTATAGAAAAACTCCTGTGGTTGGTATCCATGGAAAGGTTGACCCTAGAGCAGTATAGGGAAATGGTTAGCGAGATAATTGAGTTTAAGAATCTGTACGGGTCTCTACCGAAATATGCTCTTGTCGATGGGAAGAAAATCCATAAAGAACACTACATCGACATGATTGAGCGTGTAAACAAGTTTGTTCTTGAGATGGGAAGGAATCCACGCACAGTTGATATCAGATCCTGAGATCCTCCGGACGGTTGAAGTTCCTGAAGCTTTGAAGTGTCGGATCCAGTCTGATTGCGGCTATGCGGCAGGAGTTAATGGATTCAATCAGAGTCCCCACTCTCCTTTTATTTTTGGATAGAAGCGCCTCCACAGTCCCCCTCACCCTGGCAGAGTACACAGCATGGAGGGGTTCCGGTCCATCATCCCCCCATGGTACTATGGCGTCACAGGAATCCCCAAGCCTCCGGAAGCACTCCTTCATATTCACCAGGAACTCGTCCGTAACAAGGGGCGCGTCACAGGGGAGGAAAAGCGCAGCATCCCCTGATATATTCCCCAGTGCAGTGTATATTCCTCCAAGGGGTCCTGCACCAGGCAGCTCATCCGTCAGGATCCTCACACGGTCATCGAGGATGCCCCTGTAGGTCCCGGCCTGGTCAGTGTCACGCAGAACCACAAGGACATCACTGAAATGTCCAAGTAATTTTGCTGTTATGATCTCTATGAAGGGCCGGTCATCCATGAGAAGAAGTCCCTTATCTGAGCCCATCCGCCTTCCCCTGCCACCGCAGAGGACAGCAACAGAGTCAAGTTCACTCATTTCCATAAAAAAATAATTATTTGAGGGTCGGGTAGTTTGGACTCTCATTGGTTATGAGGAGGTCGTGGGGGTGGCTCTCCTTGATACCCGCTTGAAGTTATCCGGACCAGCTTCGCCCTTTCCTTCATCTCACTTAGGTTAGCGGCACCGCAGTAGCCCATGGATGCTCTCAGACCGCCTATGAGCTGGAAGAGAACTTCACTTACCGTGCCCCTGTACGGGACAACACCCTCCACTCCCTCAGGCACCACCTTGGTGTGCTTCATGTGCCCGCGGGGTTCCTGGAAGTAACGATCCGTGCCTGCACCTATACCCCCTGTCATTGCACCGAGGGACCCCATTCCACGGTACTGTTTGTATTTACGTCCGTTCATAACCACAACATCACCGGGGGCCTCATAGGTACCTGCAAGGAGATTACCCAGCATCACACAGTCGGCGCCCACTGCTATTGCCTTTGCAATGTCCCCTGAGTACCTTATACCTCCATCGGCGATGACAGGCACTCCATATTCTGCGGCCACGTCAGCCACCTCTGCTATGGCTGTGAGCTGGGGGACACCGACACCTGCTATGATCCTTGTTGTGCACATTGAACCGGGCCCTATTCCCACCTTTAGACCGTCCACGTCCTGTGCAATGAGGTCCTCTGCAGCCTCCCTGGTTGCTATGTTGCCGACTATGAGGTCAGCCTCTATCTCCTTCTTCATTGCCCCGGCACTCTTCACAAGGTTCATGTTGTGTCCATGGGCACTGTCGATTGCCAGCACATCTGCGCCAGCCTCATCCAGTGCCCTGGCCCTTTCAAGATCAAAGGGGCCTGTGGCGGCTGCGACCCTGAGGTAACCTTCACTGTCCCTGGACGCGTTGGGGTACCTCTTGCGCTCCAGTATATCCTTCATTGTGAGCATGCCGACGATCCTTCCATCCTTCACAACAGGGAGCCTTTCGACCTTGTTCTCGTAGGCTATGTCAAGGGCCTCGTTGGGGGTTATGGATTCGTCCACGGTGACAACGTCCCTTGTCATGACCTGGTCAACCTTCTTGTCCGCATCTGAGTTGAAGATGGGTTCAATGTCCCTGCGGCTTATTATACCTATGAGCACACCGTCCTCAACAACCGGCAGACCACTTATCTCCTCCTGGTCCATGATTTCATGGGCCTCCCTGAGGGTTGAATCAGGTGATATTGTTATAACGTCCCTTATTGTGATGTCTCCGGATCTTTTAACCTTCTTCACCTGTTCGACCTGGTCCCTGATGCTCATGTTCCTGTGGATAACCCCCATTCCACCCTCCTGTGCCATTGCAATGGCCATATCATACTCTGTTACCGTGTCCATGGCGGAGCTGATTACGGGTATCTTGAGCTCTATATTCCTTGATACCCTGCCAGCGGTCTCCACATCCCTGGGTTCCACATATGATGCCTGGGGAAGAAGAAGAAAATCATCAAATGTGTAACCTGTTTCTGCTTCAGTTAATTTTTTCCTGTACATTCAAATCCCTCAGCTAATTTAGAAGCTGTCCAGGAGTTCCTTGAGTTCCCTCACAGCGTCCCTGTGGATTCTGCCTGTGTTGCGGTCTCCGCCAACACATGCAGCCCCCCTTATGCCTACAACGTCGCAGCCAATCTCATGGAGGGGTTTCAGGTGTTCCCTGCCAACTGATCCTGCGAGGGCTGACTTCAGTCCATGATCACGGGCAGCTGATACAAAGGATTCCAGTTTTTCCATGTCCATGAAGTCAAAGAGTGTTTTACCGTCCTTAACGGCGGTGTCAAGCATTGCAAGGTCTGCACCGGAATCAGCCGCAACGCGGGGTATCTCCATGGGTTCAACAGCGCCAACACGGTGAGCGTCAGCGTAGCCGGCTGCAACCACGATGGCGTCTGACTGGTCCTTAACAGCCCTCACAACGTTCTTCATGACGTCAACTGCCTCATCATAGTTTCTGGTCCCGTATAGACCCACCTTTATGTAGTCAGCTCCTGACACCAGCGCCCCCATGGCTGCAAGGGATACTGTGCCCGGCTTGTAGGGCACATCACCCAGTGTCGCGCTTACAAGCATGTCCTCCGGTGTCATCTCCCTGACCCTGCGGATCACCCACGGGAAATTTGCTCCCAGGGATCCCTCTGCAGGGTTCTTAACATCGACTATGTCTGCACCGCCTTCTATGGCTTCTAGTGCCTCCTCAGTGTTAATTGGACTTATCAATAGAAGCAATCTATAACCTCCTGGTAAAAATCATGGAATGAATATCCCAAGAAACATGATATGATAATTTTTTTAATTTATCTAGCACAGCACCTTTTTATACCTTTCTTTTCAGAGGGGTGAACCCCTCCTGAGTATCCGCGCCGCTATCCTCATGTGGCTTGGGTGCCTTATACCCGCGGCAACGCAGTTCCGCCGGAGCCTATCCATCATCTCAGCAGCGGGGGGTCGAACCGGGCATTTCTCGGTGCAGAGACCACACAGGGTGCACATGTAGAGGCCTGATTCAGCTGCAGCTTCCCTGCCATCAATGAAGCTGCTCATAACAACACCACGGCCCCCCAGGTATCCACGGTAACCGAACCTGTTCCCGACTGTGTTGTAGACGGGACAGCTGACTATGCAGCTGCCGCACCCTATGCAGAGGAGGGCCTCCGGGTATGCTTCGGACCTCCCGTTGTCAACTGCAACTGCTATGACCCTTGATGCACCGTACATCCCGGTTAGGAGCATCTTCTCTATATCCGCGGTCTTTGAGGGTCCTGAGATCACGTTGATGTAGGATGGCACCCTGGTACCTGTGGCATAGGCGGTCTCCAGTTTAACCACCGATACAGCATCCTCGATCTGAGGGACCAGTTTATCCACACCAAAGACCATGATGTGTGTGTCCATGAGTGAGAGCCTGGCCACGTTTCCCTCGTTATGGACTATAACAGCTGATCCATCAGAGGCTGCCACAGAATTGGCACCGGTTATCCCTGCACTGCATTCAGCTATGGACTGCAGTATATCGGATCTCACCGCCTCCATTATCTCATGGGGATCATCCCTGATGTCAGCTTCGAGTTTATCCCTTACTATGGCCGCTATTTCAGATACACCCAGGTGGAGAGCCGGTCCAACAGGGTGCGCAGGTTTTCCTATACCTGCAAGCTGGAGTATACGGTCCCCCAGGTCCGTCTCAATTACCTCCACCCCCCTCCTCCTGAGGTAATCTGCGAGCCCTATCTCGGAGAGGGTGTTGGACTTTGACTTTGCAATGGTGTCACCTTCGAGGCTCTCATATATTATCCTGCAGGCATCATCAGCGTCAGCTGCAAGATGGAACTCGACGCCGTTTTCCGTGAAGCGTTCAGATGCCCCTGCTATGAGTTCGTTGAGGTTCTCAATGGATGATTCACGTATCGTCCTGACCCTGTCTGCCAGTTCAGCCACCTCTGGCCTATCCAGAAGTTCAAGGCGTCTTTCATTGATTTCGCTGAAGAAATCCTCATACTGGCGGATTTCACTGTCATTCAACGTTTCTCCTCCTGATAAGTTCCGATAGGAGCATCTGTAATGTCCATGACCCTCATGGATCTTGCTCCGAGGTTGAGGCTGCAGAATGGACAGGAGGTGCACAGGATGTCTGCCCCGGTCCTTGCAGCCTCTTGTATCCGTGAAGATGCCACAGCAGACGATACATCAGGTTGGGCTGAACGCAGCCCCCTCCGGCACCGCAGCATCTGGAGTCCCTGCCATGATGTTCCATTTCCCTGAAATCTGTTAATTCCATCAGAATAGCCCTGGATGTGTCCCTTTCATCGCTGTGGCGTGAGAGGTGACAGGGGTCATGGTAGGTCACCTTCAGGTCTGTTTTCTCAAATTCAATCCTACCCTCTGCCATCAGTTCCTCTATGAGCTGAGATATGTGCTTAACGGCTATATTATAACCTCTCTCCCTGTAATCCCTGCTGAGAGTCCTGTAGCAGCCAGCACATGATACAACAACCTCCTCCCCATCAAGCATGCTTCCTGTCCTGCTTATCTGAATCTCTGCCTCTTCAAGGAACCCTGTCCTCAGAAGGACCGAACCACAGCATGACTCTTCATCAAGGACTCTGTATTCCAGTCCTGCGGCTCTGAGTATCTTCTCTGTGGCCCTGGATATCCCGTGCAGTCTCTCCCTTGCAAGACATCCTCTGAAGTAGATAACCATAATATCAGTTATGTTCCCTGACTATTAATAGTTGTCAGCAGCCCTGAGAAAAAGAACCACGAATACACCCATGGGGGGAATCATTCATCCCTGCCTGTGACCTCCGTCAGCACTCTCTCCAGCTTTCTACCTATGGAATCTGCACTGTAGTCCCTGAAAACATCTGCAGCCTCAGAGCTTAACCTTTCATGGAGCTCTCCGCTGGAGAGCAAAAGTTCAAGCTTCTCTGCAAGGTCACGCCAGTTTCCGGGTTCAAAGAAAAGTCCTCCCTTCTCCTGGCTTGACTCCATTACAGGGGGTATCCTGGCAGCCACGAAGGGTGTCCCGCAGCCCATGGCCTCCACAACAACTATTCCAAAGCCTTCAACCACGCTTGGAAGGCAGAAGACCCAGGACTCTGCTATAACCTCCAGTACATCTGCGTGTTTCTCAACGAAGCCCATGAACTCAACGTTATCCTCAACAGCAAGTTCACGTGCAAGACCCCTTAAACGCTCCTCAAGGGGACCTGTGCCGATTATCCGGCACCTTATATCAGGGAACTTCTCCCTTATCACCGAAACCGCCCTTATGAGGTCCTGGATCCTCTTGTATTCAACAAGGCGTGATACACATGCAATTGATGGTGTGCTGGTTTTCCGGACAGGAGGTGTCCTGAAGTCGACCATGTTATGAACAACAGAGACCTGCTGCCAGGGATACCTCTCAAGGATCTTGCCTGCTGTGTACTCAGATACCGCCACTATCCTGTCGAATCTCCGTGAGAGTGTGTACCTCTCAAGCAGCTCACCGAGGATGCCTGAAACCCCTATGTTCCTCACCCACTCCCCGATCCAGACGTCATGGTAGCGGGCCAGTGCCGCAGCATTCCTTTTTCCTGCGATCATCCAGGCAACGGGGTGTGTTATGAAGTTGTAGCCAATCACCGCGTCAGGGTCAAGTTTTAATCCCTCACGGTATGCTGATAACATGAAGGAGAGTCTCCCTGTGATTGAACCCGCCTGGACATAGGACCTCACAGGGCCACAGCAGATAACCTCCATGTTCCCGCATCTGTAGTTCTCAGGGTTTTCAGGGGTCCTTGATGTCAGTACCGTGACCTCATGTTTCTCTGACAGTTTAAGGGCCTCGTTGAAGGCACAGGCCTCTGCACCGCCCCGGATGTTCAGCTCCTCGCCTCCAGGGAAGTACTCCGTAACGATGCATATCCTCATATGAACCCCCTGTTTCCTCAATCATCATGTTCCCTGAGGGCGATTTCATGGACAAGCTCGGTTATGTCCTGCTGGATCCTGTCGACCATGAGGTATATCCTGAAAAGGAGGTAATAGGCTCCGAGTATGCCTATTATGAGTAGAAAGTCAAGTCCCCTGCCGATGCCAAGAAGGTTGGCGATCCTGGTTGAGAACGGGGGGTTAAGTGAGAAGAGTATGACCGAAACCCAGAGTATCAGCCAGAGAAGAAGACCCCCCGGCGACGTCCTTGACTCCCTGAACCTCGCAAAGGATACAATTATACCTGCAATTCCAATAACAGTTCCAATAACCTGATATATCATAAACTCACCAACACTGGATCTCACAGCTGATCTCCTGTTTAAACCTTCTAAGCATGTTCAGGATCAGCCTCAGAAGTATCCTTATACCCACTGAGGTGCTGGTCCCTTGGATATTGTCTCGGGAGTGTATATCGTCTTTATTGTAACCTCCCTCATCCTGAGACCATTTCTGTGTATCTCACCTATTATCTCGGATGAAACACCGTAACCTCTGCTCTTTATATCAATGACTGATGCTGCCCTGGCTGTGAATGCCCTCAGACCAGACTGGGAATCTGAAACCCTGCAACCATAGAACAGGAGGGTCAGCAGGTTCATTAGGGTGTTCCCGAGGCTCCTTGAAAGGGGCATCTCAGAGAAGTCCCGGCTACCTATCACCACATCGGCCTCCCCCTTCAGGAGGGGCTCGATGACCCCCTCAATATCATCAGGGTCATGCTGCCCATCCGCATCAAAGGTGACGATGCAGGAGGCCCCCTCATCCACAGCCGCCCTCAGACCAGTCCTCAGGGCCGTTCCGAGACCCCTGTTTATGACGTGGGTGTAAACAGATAATCCATCCCTTTCAGATGCTATTCCTGCAAGTATCTCAGGGGTTGAATCCCTTGAGCCGTCATCAACGGCTATGACCCTGTAGCCCCTATCAAGGAGGGATTCTATGACACCCGCCACGGTCTTCTCCTCATTGTATACAGGTACAACAACCGCAACGTCCTCTTGCCTGTGTTCAGCCATGAATTCCACTCAGATAGTTCTGGATTCAGCCATGGATCCTTGCTGCAAGGAGGGCGACCCTCCTTCCAAGGTTCCTTGCTGTTTCGATACCTGTCATGTCATCGGCTGATTCGCCCTTTGCACCGCCGACACCGGTTCCTCCGTAGTGTGCAGTGGGTGAGGCGTTGCCCACAACAGCTGCCTCATGTATAAGGAAGAAGCTGTGAATGTCCCTGCAGGCTGTTTCCTGGCCACCGTTTCGTGACCCCCCCACGGTCACAGCACCGCCGACCCTGTTTGCCAGCCTGAATTCACTACGGAGAGGCCTTGTCCTGTCCATGAACATCTTGGTCTGGGCTGTCACGGAACCAAAGTAGACCGGACTCCCTATTATTATTCCATGGGCGGATGCTGCCAGTTCAACCACCCTGTTGAGGTCATCTTCGATGGCGCATTCACCTGTCTTCTTGCATGAGTCACACGCCCTGCATGGATTTATATCAAGACCTGCGAGTCTCACGAGTTCAGTCTCTGCACCGGCCTCCTCAGCGGCATCAAGAGCCTCCCTGAGGAGTATCTCGGTGTTACCATTCTTTCTTGGACTTCCACAGATTCCAATAACCTTAACCATGAAATCAACCTCCTTCTGTTTCATTAAAGTGGCCCGGCATCGGGTTTGCCCTCACGCAGACCCATACCGGCCTCACGTGTAAGCCTGTCTGGTTTAAATAGCATCATGATGAGGTTCTGGGCATGTTCCCTTGCCCTGTTATCTGCAAGGACCTTGAGTTCTTCAGGGTCATCCTCCTCATCCTCATGTACAAATACCTCAAGTATGTGGGTGTTCGTCATGAGCTGGGCCTGTATGAGACCCGTGGATGCCTCGTGGGCGCATACTTTATCCTTCTCCTCTGGACCTGGCATCCCGAGGGCCATGACCATCTCACAGCCCTCCTCCTCTATGAGTTTCTTGCAGGCCACCGGAAGGTCCTTTATCCCGGGGACGGTCCTCCTTATGATCTTTATACCTGCAGTGTGCTTCTTCAGCTCATCGATTGCAGCTCCGCCCATATCATACCTTGCAAAGGTTGTATCGCAGATCCCGACCTTTATCATGAAATCACCTATCTGAGCTGGTTACGGAGTTTCCTCCGGGCCTCCCCTATTGTCAGGGGGTAGGGCTCCTCAAAGGGAAGGTCATCCTCCTTCTGGAGTATCTCAACGAGGTGGGCTATCCTTGGAAGCCTCAGGTTGGCACCACGGATAGTATCGATATCAGAGAAGACCTCGGAAGGCGCCCCTGTACTTATTATCTCTCCATCACTTATTATGTATATCCTGTCGGAGTAGAGGGGGGCGAGGTCAACGTCATGTGTTGATATGATTATGGTCATTCCCTCCTCGTTGAGGTTGTGGAGGAGCCTGAGGATCTGTGAGGCACCCCTGGGGTCAAGGCCAGAGGTTGGCTCATCCAGAACCATTATATCCGGCTTCATTGCAATTATACCTGCTATTGCAACCCTCTTCTTTTCACCGCCACTGAAGTGGTGGGGTGGTTTGCTCTCGTATCCCAGCATCCCCACCTTCTGGAGGGCGTCCCGTACCCTCTCCTCAACCTCATCCTCAGAAAGACCCATGTTGAGGGGTCCGAAGGCCACGTCCTCATCCACCCTCGGTGCGAATAGCTGGTCATCAGGGTTCTGGAAAACTATTCCAACCTTCTGACGCGCTTTAATCAGCCCTGATTTGCTGTAGTCGAGTTCCTCCCCATCTATCATTATCTTCCCGCTGGTGGGCTGAAGTATCCCGTTGAAGTGGAGGAACAGCGTGGATTTACCAGCCCCGTTTGGTCCCAGGAGGGCCACGACCTCCCCCCTCTCTGCATGGAAGTTGATCCCCCTGAGGGCCTCTGTGCCATCAGGGTATGTGTATCTGATATCTACTGCCTCGATAATCCTCATGTTCACACCGTGATCCCTTAAACGTTATGATAATAATGTGTATTCTATATTTAAGTCTGCTTAATCCTATCGGATCGATGAAACAGATCATGAATGGATAAATTCATAGCCCACCATCTGGAGGTATCAGAAATCAAAAAACCGATGTGAGGATATCAGCAGATCTCAGAGGATCATAACCAGACCCCTGACGTGAAAAGAAGACCTGTCACAAGGAGACCGTCAAAGAGGATGATCATGGCCATGCCCCTGAACCCCATGGACTGCTTCCTCAGTGATGGCATGGATCCTGTGTAGCACCGTGACTCCATGGAACGGTAGACGGTCTCGCCCCTGAGCCATGATCTTATAAATAGGTTGCCTGCAAGGAGGCCCAGGGACCTGTAGGAGTTTCTGAGGCCGCTGTATCCGAGCCTTGTATCCTGGGCATGGTACATGACCGAGGCCTCCTCAATGAAGACAAAGATTGACCTGTACATGAGGAGGGCTATCTCGGTTAGGGCTGGCGGCACTCCGAGCCTTCCAAGTTCATGGAATATCTCATTCACCGGCGTTGTGAGGGCAAGGAATGCCAGGCAGGAGAATCCTCCCATGATCCTTGAGAACACAAGCAGGCCTGTCTGAAGACCATCACTGTACACCCTGAGCCCCATTATGGTTGCTGCAGGGTTCACACCGAAGAAGAGGGTCATGAGGACAAGGGTTAAAAGCCCGAAACCTGCAGGGACCGCTGCAAACCTCAGGTAGTATGATGCAGGTATATCCGCCACGAAGAGGATGGTGAGGGTCATTAAAACCGCCACGATGGCAGGGATTAGCGGTGTGGGTGATATCACTGATATTATCATTGTAATTATGCAGAGGGACATCTTGAAGCCCGTGCTGCTTTCCCTCAGGCTGTTGTTATGTGCATAGTAGTCAACTGAGATGTTCATTATCCTCACCTGATGCCATCGTACCTCAAAGGATTATTCTGATGATTCACCCCTGCCCCTGTAGTAGCCGAAGACGTAGCCTATTATGAGGGCTCCTATTGCTGCCTGCAGGCGAAAAGGAGGCTCTCTATCTCACCGCTTGGAGGCTCCCATAGTGGCTGGAACCATGGTTTGTAGCCGGTCTCAGTTATCGCATCACCTGCACTGTCATCAGCACCACCAAAATAGCCATCATCCTCTCCATGGCCACTGTAGATTATCAGGGGTGCCACGCTGATTATTATAACAGCAAGGAGCATTAAAATATGTCTTTTATCCATTTTTCAGGCCTCCGTAGCCTTTTTACTGATTATCTGAAGCTTTTCCATTATGTCAGGTTTGAGTTTGAGTATGTTCTCAAATATCACCACCGTCAGGAGGCCCTCTGCCACTGCAAGGGGTAGCTGGGTGTAGGCGAATATGATCATGAACTTCATCAGGGCCTCTGAAAATCCGGGAATCGGGAACGCCAGGGCCAGCTGCACCGAGGTTGTCACGTAGGTCATCAGGTCCCCGAGGAAGGCTGCAAGGAAAACTGAAACTGATGTGGAAAGTGAGGACCTGGTGAGCCTGTAGATTCCCCAGGCACAGAAGGGTCCCACTATACCCATTGAGAAAACGTTGGCTCCAAGGGTTGTGAGTCCTCCATGGGCCAGAAGTATCGCCTGGAAGATCAGAACAATCAGTGCCATCACCGAGGTAACTGCCGGTCCGAAGAGTACAGCGCCAAGACCATTACCCGTGGGGTGTGAGCAGCTGCCGGTTACAGATGGCAGTTTAAGGGATGAGAGAACGAACATGAATGCACCGCTAACTGCAAGGAGTGGTTTTGCCTCGGGTTTCTCATCTGCAATCCTTATTATCCTGATGAGGCCATAGACTATGACCGGGGCTGAGAGCAGATACCAGAGGAGGCACCACTGCCAGGGGAGAAATCCTTCCATGATATGCAATTTATCACCTTCTTGAATCCTTCTAAAGTAAACTTTAAAATTGAGGTATATAATGTTTTCTATAAATTCTGATCTAAATTAAAGTTTCCTTGATGGTTGCGGGGGCCTCTGAAAGGATAATATATGTAAGATATGTAAGGACATAAAGTTCAGTAGAGTCGATTTCAATGTTTGAGATCCCGGAGAGTTGATGTTATGGACGTTATGAACAGACTTATACTTGCAATGGACCTCATGAACCGGGATGATGCCCTCAGGGTCACCGGAGAGGTCAGGGAATACATAGACACGGTCAAGATAGGGTACCCCCTTGTACTCTCAGAGGGTATGGATATCATTGCTGAGTTCAGAAAGAGATTTGGCTGCAGAATCATAGCCGACTTCAAGGTTGCAGATATACCCGAGACCAATGAAAAGATATGCCGGGCCACCTTCAAGGCGGGGGCTGATGCCATAATAGTCCACGGATTCCGGGGAGCAGACAGTGTCAGGGCCTGCCTCAATGTCGCAGAGGAAATGGGACGTGAGGTCTTCCTCCTGACAGAGATGTCACACCCAGGGGCAGAGATGTTCATACAGGGCGCTGCAGATGAAATAGCCAGAATGGGGGTCGATCTTGGTGTCAAAAATTATGTTGGCCCATCCACAAGACCTGAAAGGCTTTCAAGGCTGAGGGAAATCATAGGTCAGGATTCATTTCTCATATCCCCCGGTGTGGGAGCCCAGGGAGGAGACCCAGGGGAGACCCTCAGGTTCGCAGATGCCATAATAGTTGGAAGATCCATCTACCTTGCAGATAACCCTGCAGCTGCAGCAGCAGGGATAATAGAATCCATTAAAGACCTTCTGAATCCCTGAAACCCTGTTTCCTCTGAATGAATATCCATTCAGCCCATTAATGCCCTATTCTGCCTCCAACCTCATAGGCAGCCTCAAAAAGCAGGAACAGCAGGACGGTCAGGGGTCCGAAGCCCGTCATAAAGCCCGCGAATGACAGGACGGCGAGGAGAACTACCACCATCTTAAGTGAGAACCTGTAATCAAAGAAAATCCTTAAAATCCTGCTTCTTCTATAGACCACAGGGTTGTCGTTCCCGTACTCATCTATGTAGGCCCCCATGGTGCACAGTAACGTGGCGGGAATGCTTATAACAGGTAATCCCCCGGAGAGGATGATCAGGATGAATACGAGGGCTGCGACAGCATGGCTCAGGCAGTCAACCTTCAGTGAGAGGATTGTGCCGGCGAATATGCCAATGAATATGCATGCTGCTGCAGGATCACTAACCGATAGAAAACCTGCTGATACCCCGCAGAGGGCACCTGCCACCATACCGGTGCGGGGCCTCCCCCACTCATCCTCACACTCATCGGCAATCTTCATGAGAAAACCTGAAACAGGGTATAGAAACTCAATCATACAGACCCTCAGTAATGATAATCCCGTCTAATCTCCAACCTCGCCCTAAAGCTCAGATAATGCCCCCGCCAGTATGACCGGGAAGAGTGCTGTTGCATCACCCACCACAGTTACAAGGTTTGAACCTGCCTGGGCCTTCGCCCATGACTTTGCCTCCTCCAGGGGTGCCCCGCTGAGGCTCCCGGTCTCACTACGGTCCATGGTTATCTGGACCGCGGCATCCACCCCTCCCCTGAGGAGGGTTGATGCGAGGGTGTAGTGTTTGGGGAGTCCTCCTCCAAGTATTATGGCGCCTATGCGCTCATGGCTGAAAACAAGGTCCGAGAGACTGTGCATATCCTTCACAGCATCCAGGCAGATCCTGTTATCCTGGGTGTACATCCATAGCTGGAGGCCCAGCATGCTGTCAATGAGTCCAGGGGCGTATATGGGGACTCCGCGAAGATGTGCTGTTCTTATTATTGACATATCATCATCCAGATGGCCTCCTATCTCATGTATGAGTTCCTGGATGGATATGTGGGGTTTTGCTGAGAATATGGATGAAAATATTTCCTGGTTCTCTGATTCAAATACCTCAAAGTCCTCTGACCTTGTATAGACATCACCAATACGGCCTATACCCTCCTGGTGCAGTTTCTCATCGTCAAAGCCATAGTCCCTGTAATGGGCGCCCCCGAAGGCCTCCAGGAGGTCATGGGTAAGGTTTGCGCCACTTGTTATCAGGGCGCTTATGGTTCCATCATCTATGAGGTCCCTTATTATCCTCCTCATGCCGCCTGGAACCAGGGGCCCGGCCACGCTCATGAAGATGGCCATTTCCAGGTCATCAATCATCCCACGCAGGAGCTTCGTTGCCCTGTGGACCCTGCCAGCTCCCAGGACCCCTGAACGTCCCATCTCCTCTATGAGCTCTGCCACACCCATACCCTGGGTTATATTCATGTGATTCACATTCAAAATTAACACTTCCCTGGATTGATAACTGTAAAGATTTAATTAAATAACAGATCTCGAGTGCATGCCTTAGCCGGTATGTACTGGATCCTGTTAAGCTGGTGCAATTATATATCCTTGTCCAGGACTCCTAAAATCTTTTCGTGGAGGGGTGATATGAAAGCTGGTGCAATTAATATCCCTCAGGTGTTTGATGTTAAAAATAAAGAGTTCATTCAAGTCCGGCGATGCTGTCAAGAATGTCTGTCCTGGTTATTATGCCTGTGGGCCTCCCCTCACTGTCTGTGACTATCAGCCGGCCAATATTGTGTTTATTCATAACCTCAATGGCATCGGCTATCATCGTATCCTGTTTAACCGTTATTATATTCTTTGACATGATATCTGAAACCTGCATGAACTCTGTGCCTGCGGCTATGGATGCCGTTATATCACTGAGCGTCACTATACCCTTAACCTCATCGTCCTCCACTATGGGGGCGCCCTCGATTCCAAGGGATGATAGGCGGGCTGCAGCCTCCTTCACAGTTATATCAGGTGCGAGTGTTACAAGATCACGGGTTGCGACCTCAGCAACGGTCTTCTTGGGTATGCTTCTTATAGCGGTTGTATCGAGGAGGATGATGTTATCCATATCGTCTCTTCCGACAACCACACCATCAACCACAAGCTTGTTAACAGGGGTTGGACCTATCCGCACCCTGTCACCGAGGTCAAGTTTCCTTATACTTCCAACAAGTTTTATGGCGGCTTCGCACTCACCGGGATCAGGTATGCTGGTGAATTCAATTTTAGCCACTGATAGGTCCTCAATCTGCTCCCCGTCCCTGTAAATCGGTACAGCGGTCTCCCTGCCTGTTGAGGATATGTTCAGCTGGTGGTAGGCCTTTATTGTTGGCTTGTAGCCCCCCCGGGGTCCAGGCACCCCCTTAACAAGACCCAGACTTCTGAGGGACTGCATCTGGTTCCTTATTGTGCCGGGGTTCCGGTTCATTATGGCGGCTATCTCCTCCCCCTTGATTGACTTGCCATTTGAGTTCCGGTAAAGGTTAATGAGTGTCTGAAGTATCTCCTTCTGAACAGAGGTAAGCATCTTAACACCTGCAGATCCATTATGCAAATCTATTATGAATAATAATTATAATTATTTTTAATTAATATGTCTTTTTATTCAAAGCAAGATATAAATGTTATCCACATAGCATCTCTTAATACCCATCCACTTTCCTGTCCCTCCGGAAGTATATGCAGTGTGACGGGTTACCCGGACCCCTGGGGTGTCTGCAGTACACCTTAACCTCCTTCAAATCCTCAACCACCACCTCACACCGGTAGACACATAATGGACATTCCCCTGTTGCAGATATTATTCTGAAACCTTCCGCCGACTTCATCAAGATCTCCTGTGAAAATGATAAATCTCTTATCTTGGTTTCATCTTAAATACTATTTGGAGGGGGCTTGATGCGAACTGTAATGGACAGGAATGCAGTTGTAGGGAGGTTTACAGAGATCTTGATGAGATGGGCCTTGTGTCAGATGAGGAGCTCTGCCTGCAGGATATAAACTACCACCTGGATTACCTTGAGGAGGCAATCCTCAACTCCAGTCCGGAGCTCTTCAGTGACTATGTGCTATGGGCAGATGTTCTCCTTAAGAATCTGGGTCTGCCTGAAGAATGTCTCAGAGGTTCTATTAAAAGTATAGAAAGGGCCATTATGAAATTAGCCGATGATGAAGTTGCTGATAAGGCATCAGAGTACATTTCAGGCGCACTCAAAATCCTTGAAACTTCACATCCATCATCAAGCCACCTGGGGGACCAACCCCTCCGTGAACTTGCAGAGGAGTACCTCAGACTAGTTCTGAATACAGAGGCCCGGGAAGCCCGGGAACTCATAGTATCATCCCTGGAATCCGGTATCCGGGTGGAGGATATATACCTCCAGGTCTTCGAGCCTGTTCAGCACGAGATAGGGAGGCTGTGGCAGACCAACCAGATATCGGTGGCCCATGAACACTATGCAACATCTGTCACCCAGAGCATAATGTCAGAGCTCTACCCCTACATCTACAGCGCCTCAGAGAGGCGAAACCTCAAGCTGGTGGCGGCATGCGTTAACAATGAGCTCCATGAGATAGGGATAAGGATGGTGAGTGACTTCTTTGAGATGAATGGCTGGGAATCAATTTACCTTGGAGCGAACACTCCCCCGGAGGACTTCAGTGGCATAGTTTCTGACCTCAAACCGGATCTTGTGGCCCTGTCAGCCACCATGACCTTCAACGTCAGTCATGTAAGGCATATCATAGAGCTCCTGGATGAACTGGAGGACCGACCACCGGTTATGGTCGGAGGGTACCCCTTCAACGTTGACATAAAACTCTGGAAGAAGGTTGGTGCGGACCTCCATGCTGCAGATGCATCCGGTGCTGTGAAGGTCGCAGAAGAATTCCTTGACATTTAAAGAGGTGAACCAATGGTAACACCTTGTAGGAGGGTCCCTCTTGACCCAATAAATGAGGTCCAGTACAACCTCCTTACTGGAGTGAACAATCATGGCCGATGAAATTGAAGGCGTGTTCCTGATCCTGAAAAGGGATGGAACCATAGAGAAGATAACAGGCTACGGTGCTGACATTCCCCATGGGATGGGCTCCTTTGCCGGTCTCATGGACCATGGCAGCCAGGAGAAGGCTTCAAACTTTCTTGATAAGATCCGGAAAAATGGGGCTGCATATAACTGGGAGATGAACCTGCGTAATCTTAAAACCTACCACTTCTCAGGATTCCTCGATTCTGACAGGATTTACGTTGTGGGTTCACCATCAAGGGAGGATATGATAAAGATCTATCACCTTGCAGAACAATACATACCCCCAGCACCCGAAATAGAGATCCCTGAGCATGCTGAAGTCGAAAAAGAACTCTTCAATGAACTCACACGGCTAAACAATGAGCTATCCGCAGCCCAGAGAGAACTTCTGAAGAAGAACCTTGAACTCCAGCGCGCCCTTGAGGAGAAGGAGATGCTGCTGCGGGAGATAAACCACAGGGTCAAGAACAACCTCATGATAATCTCAAGCATCCTGAACATCCAGTCAAGGTACGTGAAGGACCGGGACGACCTGATGCTATTCAGGGAGGCCCAGTCAAAGGCCAGAGCAATGGCCATGCTTCATGAGAGGCTATACACCTCCGGCAAAGAGAGGAGGGTTGATTTTGGAGAGTATCTCAGGGGCCTTGTGAGGGACCTTTACCATTCATTCATCCAGGACTCCGGGCGTATAGGCCTTGAAACAGATATAGATGACGCTGAACTGGACATAAACACCGTTGTGCCGCTGGCACTCATAGTGAATGAGGTGTTCACCAACGCCATCAAACATGGATTCCCTGAGGGAAGAGGGGGGATTATAAGGGTTTCATTTAAAAGGAGTGATGATGGCTATCTTCTTGAGATATTTGACAATGGTGTGGGCCTTCCAGAAGATTTTGACCCCATGAGTACTTCAACAATGGGGATGCAGCTTATCAGAAGTCTCTCAGAGCAGATGAACGGGGATCTGAAAATCGAATCTCATGGTGGAACTAGGGTCTCCATTGAATTCAGAGACTGGAACCATTAAGCGGTCCGTTCACCTGAAGTGCTGGTCCATTATATCTCCAGGACTCTCTGGCTGTGGAAATAGACCACCTCCCAGAATTGAACCACTGATCCATTTATATGTCCTGAACCCCAATCATGGATGAGGAATGCCTATGGTCGGAAGTGTTTATATCCTTGCTGTGAGGGCCTTCATTGAAGACGATGATGGAAGGGTCCTCCTGATCAAGAGAGCCTCTGATTCAAAGACCAACGCCTCCAGGTGGGAGCTTCCCGGTGGAAAGATCGGTACAGGCGAATCACTGGAAGAAGCCCTTAAAAGGGAAGTTAAGGAAGAAACAAACCTTGAAATTATCCCTGAAGAGGTTATGGGTGTTGTTGAACAGAAATTTCCGGTGATCAACGCGGCCCATATCATAATCAGGTGCAGGGCAGAGGGCAGTGTGAAACTCAGCCATGAACATGAGGGCTTTGCCTGGGTTGAGCCCTCAGACCTCAGAAGATACAGACTTGCAGACTGGCTCTCAGACTTTGTCATGAAACTGAAGATAGAGGAGGATAAGGAGGATTCTCCCTTAGGGGGAATACTCAGATTCATGAGGGGAGTGTACCTTTAACCCTCAATCAATTGAAATCTTTTTGACCTCTATTTTGCAGCTTCCCCCCTCACAGTATTCAAAGACATATCCACATCTGCTGCATTTTATTGCCCCCACAATCTCCTGGTCCTCAGGGATGCCTGCCTCCCTGAGTTTATCCCTGTTCTGGGGATTTCTCACTGTTGAAACGTCCTTATCGACCTCTCCACATTCCGGGCATGGCTTTTTCAGATCCTCAACCTTCATACGATCACTCGTTCGTAGTCTATGAAACTATTATGGACCTCCCAACATATAAAGGTCACGGTCCATATAGATGGTAAGGTGAGTAAAATGGATGTCCTCGAAGCAATCAAAACAAGGCGGAGCATAAGAAAGTACCAGGACAGAGAGGTGCCAGAAGAGCTCATAGATAAGATACTCGATGCAGCCATGTGTGGCCCCTCAGCCGTCGACGAGAGACCATGGCATTTCATAGTTGTGAGGAACAGGGAGATGCTTGAGAAGATACCTGAGGTCCACCCCTACGGGGCAATGGTGAAGGACGCCCCCGTAGCAATCATAGTATGCTGCGATAGCAGCCTGGAAAAGATCCCTGGATTCTGGGTGCAGGACTGCTCCATCGCATCACAGAACATACTCCTTGCAGCCCACTCCCTTGGTCTAGGTGCTGTATGGACAGGGGTTTACCCCCTCGAAGATCGTGTTGAGGGTATAAGGAGGCTCTTCAGTATCCCGGAACACGTGATCCCCTTCTCAGTGATACCTCTGGGCTACCCTGCTGAAAACCCCGGCACAAGGGACCTCTTTGACCCGGACAGGATACACCTGGAAAAATGGTAGGCTCCGGAAGGGATTTAGGACTCAATCAACCATCATACTGGAGGTGAAAGCTATGAAGATAGTTCTTGGATTACCCAAGGGTAGTTTAAATAATGTTAACCGTGGAAACACATACAGACTATTCAGGGATGCAGGTTATGAGGTTAAGGGATACGAACCAGGACGCGAAGAGAATGAAATAGAGATAACAAATGATCCTGAAATAAAGGCATACCTCACAAGGCCCCAGAGTGCCCCCGTCGAACTGAACCGTGAGATGCTTGATATAGCCATAATAGGAGAGGACTGGGTCCGTGAGGAATCCATAAACAGTGGCAATGGATCCATAAAGAAGATAGGCGACCTCGATTACGGTCAGACGAGGCTGATAGTCGCAGTACCCCAGGAGGAGCCATACCGGTCCCTTGAGGACTTTTTCCTCAAAAATTCCGGCAGGGAAAGACCATTGCTGTGCTTCACAGAGTACCCGAACCTCACAAGGGACTTTTTCATGAAGAATCCTGGCTACAGGGAACTCTTCGGGGACAGCAAACCCGTGGTCCAGATAAGGGGGCTGCGTGACGGTGACAATGAGATGGTCCAGATAATAAACTCTGATGGGGCCACAGAGGTGTACATCGCCAAGGGCGCCGACCTCATAGTGGACAACACCCAGACCGGCAGCAGCCTCAGGAAGGCCGGCCTTAAAATAATTGACACCATCATGGAATCAAGTGCAGGGCTCTACGCTGGTCCATCCTGCACAGGTGAGAAACTTGAGAAGGCTGAAATGATATTCAAGCAGCTTTACGGTGCCACCAAGGCAAGGAACTACTTTGATGTCAAGTTCAACATAGCCAACCACCGTGCAGATGATGTGGTTGAGTTTCTGGTGAGGATGAAGTACTGTTCAGATGAACCAACCGTGGTGCGTGGAAGGGAATTTTCACAGGTGAACGTCCTCATAGATAAGAGCAGATTCCCTGAAATGCTCGAGGAAATAAAGGGCTTTGGTGCTTCAGCCATAGTGAGGGAAAACGTCAAACAGTATATAGAATAGTTCCAGAATCTAATTCCCTTTCTTTGCTAAAATAAAAGATAAAATGTATTCGGATTTACTCCGAAACCCTTTCTTTTTTGAGAATGCTGTTAAGAGACCTCAGTAGTTCAAGATCATCTGCTGGATCTATGCTTGCGGTTTTATTTTTGCTGCCACAGTGGGGACAGGTATCATTTCCATCCATCCATGGCTTTCCGCATATCAGACACTTCTGTTTTATCTCAGGAACCAAATTATCACCTTAAAGATCACATGAAGAAAAAATCGGGAGTAGAATGTAGAATTTCATTTTATATAAATCTTCCGAGAAAAATACTTAAAAGCTCCGGATAAAACTTTATACAGGTGGTAACTTGCAATTCAATAGAATTATGCTGCTGGGTGCGGTGATACTTTTTATTTCAGTGAGTGTCGGTGATGCCACTGCAGCGGACATATTCCTGACCTCAGACTGCATATCCGGAAACCGTTCCGCTGACATTGAGAGTCTCAACATTATCAAGACCTGCATCGAGAATGAGAGTGAACACAATGTTACAGTGGACCCCCTGGCTCCAAAACCAGGGGAGGGTTATCGTGCTGTTAAGTGCGCCCGTGAGGGTGGCGTTGCAGTCTATCTTGCAGCATCCTGCCCCGGCGCCATGACGGATGTTGCCAGGATGGCTGCATCAACAGGTAAGGGTGTGATATTCGTTAACACAGGCAGCCTTGACCTCAAAAAGACCACATTCCTCAGAAGAGCATGGGATGATAACTTCTCAAGCAGATACTTCGCAGGCATAGTGTCCCCCTACAGATTTCTGACATCAGCTGGTGTGAGGATCATACAGCCAAACGTTGACTGTGCGGGCTGTTCCTGGGAGGATAAGTGTCGCTTCGTTGCATCAGAGATCCTTCGAATGCTCAATGAAACCCCTGAGATGCTCCAGAGGAAGGGTAGATTCTATAACAGCAAACTCATAGCCTACCACAGCATTGACCCTGCAAGGATGGCATATACTGCAGATGGAATCTACAGGGACATCCTGCGGGGCAGGAAGCTCAAAGGTAGTTACTCAGGTTACACTCCAGCCAGATTCCTTCTCATGGTAACAGATTACATGAACGGCCCCATAAGGCCCATCAAGGTCAGGGGGCCATCAAACGCTGGTGTGAAGAGCACATTCCATGGCTACATCTCAAGGAAGGAATACAGGGCCCTGGCAGCAGATGTTAACAGGTACATGAGAAAATACCTCAAAGCACCAAATTATATCAGGTTCAGGGGTAAAATAATAGGATACAGGGATCTGCTCAGGATATACTCAAAGATTACAAGGACACATACCTCAAAGAAAAAAATGCAGCTACCATCATCAGTCAAGGTCTAGAAATCAGCTGCACATCCCCCCTATTTTTTTAAATCTTACCCACCGGGGCCAGGTAAATGGCAAATTCATCCACCCCGTCAACTCCAAGGACCTCATCAAGGTATTCCTGGTCATAGGCTCCAACTGCACAGGTACCTGCTCCTATGGCCTCACAGGCAAGGTAGAGGTTCTGGCAGACATGACCCGCGTCCATGAGGATCACCCTGTGGGCTGCAAGACCATACCTCCACTCCATCCTGTAGGGTACTGTTGTCCAGATGAAGGTCACTGCAGAATTTCCTGTGAATCTCTGGTTAAAGGTGGCCTCTATGATCCTCTGGGGGAGGCTCTCATCACGGTACTCGACCATCAGCTGGTGGGTTGAAGGTATGTACCTGTAGAGTCCTGTGTCAAGGCCCTCAACATTGAAGACTGCAAGGTATGTCTCAAAGGTGTGCCTGCATCCCGCAGATGGCACATTCCTGAATGCTGTGTCGCCTGCGATGATCCTTATGCCCTGGGTGGCCCATAGAAGGAATGAAAGTTCATCAAGGCCCAGGGGTGTGTCAAGGTAGCTCCTGCGGCTCCTGCGGTTTCTTATGCAGGTTACAATGTTTGCATCGATTAACTCTGCCCAGTCCCTCACTGGAAGGTTTAACCTCTCTGAATCAGGATCCCAGGGCTTCTCAAAGGGCGGGGCTTCAACCCCCATACTCTGGGGTGTTCTTGAAAAATCCACCCTTTTCCTTATGCTGTCCTTGAGGAAGTAACGATTCCTCTCAATTTCATTCATTAGATCACCATGGAATTCAATCTATCTCCAGAAAAAATCGTTCCCGGTTTTTCCACCGAATAGAAATTCAATCTATCTTCACAAGAACCTCATTTTTCCTCAAAAAGCCAGGGACGGCCGGGTGATTGTACTGTGCTATTATGAAGTTTGATCTTGGTTCAATTGAATTCCTTTCAAGCCATTCTTTAAGTTCAGCTATCCTTTGAGCTGCCATATCACTGTTAACCCTCCCCGAGAACCTGTAGGCTGCAAAACGTTGATCCTTCTCTTCGCGAAATCTAATTCTGTCATCAAGTGGCTCCGGGAGAGTTTCAAGGGTGTATGATGATGGCATCGTGAATGATATTCTGTATTTCCCTGAATCAGCATCATCCGGGACCTCCTCTGTCACAGGGACCTTCATGGGTATCCTCTCAGAGGAGCCCAGGTTAACACCGGTTACAGGTGATGTCATTGGAAGTTCCTCCTTCCGCCGGTTACCACCAAATATGTAGTTTGCAAGAATAGAAAAGCCTATGACCATGGCGTCCCTGAAACTGGCTTCAACGTCAACCTGTGCAAGTATATAGCCAGGGTACCTTCTTATCTCAAATTTACCATCCTTCAGTTCAACGGTGTATTCAGGACTCTCAACCAAGGTATGACCCCCCTGATATCTTATATATCGGAGCTTCTATATCTAATTTACATGATGTGGATAGTCACTGCATACTGTGACCTCTGCAGGGCAAAGAGAACCCTTGAGGTTGAGGGTAAAACCCCTCCCTACCACCTGGGTGACAGGATAGAGGAGTGCCCCTGCGGCGGTAAGTATGTTGTTGAGGAGATAATAGAGGTCTAGACATGAAAATGGAGGAGTTTTTAAGTAAGTGTCCTGTCTGTGGCTGCAGGGACAAGGTAGTTAAGAGGAGATTCATGGATGAGCACAAGTCAAGGACGTCCATGAAGGAGATAGTCTGTGAGAAATGCGGCCACATCTTTGAGACCGCAGATTAGGTGGTTTTATGGCATTCCATGTCATGATAATACCATCCATGAACTGTCCCTCAGACTGCAGCTACTGCTGGGGCGTTGACAGGGACTCCAGGGTTATGGACATGGAAACCGTGAGGGAGATGGTCTCCTGGCTTATGGAATTCAGAAATGAACCTGCAACCTTCACATTCCATGGAGGGGAACCGCTCCTTGCGGGATACGAATTCTACCGCGACACCCTCAAGCTAATATCTGAGAGGCTTTCATTCCTCAAGCCTGCCTTCGCCATCCAGACGAACCTCTGGTTGATGACCGATGAAATGGCGGAACTCTTCGCAGAATACAGCATACCCATCGGTTCAAGCCTCGACGGTCCAAGGGAGATAAATGATTACCAGAGGGGCGATGGGTACTTTGATAGGACCATGCAGGGCTATGAGATAGCAAGGAAGCATGGGCTTCGGGTGAGCTTCATAAGCACCTTCACATCCTATTCGATAAGGAGGAGGGAGGAGATATTCAACTTCTTCCTGGAGAACGGTATGAACCTGAAGCTGCACCCTGCCCTGCCATCCCTGAAGAGTTCAGACCCTGAGGAGTGGGCCATAACCGCCGAGGAGTACGGTGACCTGCTCCTGTATCTCCTTGACAGCTACCTTGAGCACTTCGGTGAGATCGAGATACAGAACATAGACCACTTTGCAAAGAGCGCATT
The DNA here is from genome assembly GCF_000008645.1 of Methanothermobacter thermautotrophicus str. Delta H. Taxonomy (NCBI): domain Archaea; kingdom Methanobacteriati; phylum Methanobacteriota; class Methanobacteria; order Methanobacteriales; family Methanobacteriaceae; genus Methanothermobacter; species Methanothermobacter thermautotrophicus. The sequence goes on along the minus strand of NC_000916.1, from coordinate 72,148 downwards.
CCTCAGAAGGGGGTTGTATGTACACATGCTGATTGTGTGGGCAACACCTTCGCAGTTGACCCCTACGGTGATATATACCCATGCTATCGCTTCGTTGGTATGAAGGACTACATAATGGGTAATGTGGCTGAAAGGCCCTCAATGGAGGATCTTGAGGAGAGTGAAGCCCTAAGGAGGCTCTATGAATGGAGGGAACTTGTTGATGAGGAATGTGGCGACTGTGACTTCTACAGGTTCTGTCTCGGTGGGTGCCCCTACAATGCAATCACCATCAGGGATGGTGAAATGGAGATAGACGGTGTTGACCACCAGTGCGAGGCCTACAAGATGATCTTCGCCGAAATCAACAGGAGGGCCAACAGGGAATTCCTTGAATCCGGAATCCTTGGAGGTAATAAGAAGACTAAAAGGCCCGGTGTCCTTGATATAATGATGAAGTAGTGAATTACCGGAATATTATGAAACATTCTCTGAAAACAGGGCTGAGCTTTGGTCTCACCTCGGCCATAATAACAACCCTCGGCCTCATGGTTGGACTGCATTCAGGTACCCATTCAAGACTTGCTGTTATTGGCGGAGTCCTTACAATAGCAATAGCTGATGCCTTCTCAGATGCAATGGGTATACACATCTCTGAGGAGGCAGAGAATGTTCACACAGAGGGAGAGATCTGGGAATCCACCCTTGCAACATTCATCAGTAAATTTTTATTCGCCCTCACCTTTCTTGTTCCAGTTCTTACTCTCGATTTAACACTGGCTATTATCGTATCCATTATATGGGGTCTTCTTCTTCTGACGGTTCTGAGTTTTCATATCGCAAGGTCCCGGAATGTTCCTCCAGGAAGGGTTCTGCTGGAACATATTGCAACAGCCATCATGATCATAGTAATAACACACTATGCAGGGGACTGGATATCCTCAACCTTTGGTTAGGGGGTATGCTGTTCTGAAGGGGTCCCTATGATTCCATCAATCAATGGTTCAGGACTCGATGGAAGTCATAATCTGCTGGTAGGATACACTGCAGGCCAGGTCGATGGCCTCTGAGATGTGGGAGTCGTCACCATCAATGACCCATGCCCTCCAGAGGCTCTCTGCCTCCAGTGACTGGTCACCGTCCACAGCAACCATGTGGGGTTCAAGGAGTATCGCCCTTATCTCGTAGAGCGTGTGGAGGTATCTGCTGGATCCTGAGGATGTGTGGGGACCGCAGATGCCATCGGAGATGTAGTGACTTGCAACCCCATAACAGTAACTTGCATAGCGGTAGTTCCCTGCATCGTAACTTATTTTTCCCTGATTCAACCAGAAATTAGCCTTTTCAAGATTGTATGGATACACATGGTACTTAAAGTCAAGGAATACCGTGTCAGGATCATCAGCGCCATTCTTCATTTCATCAAGGCTCATCCTGTTCCTCACGTCCTCTGGCATTTCACTGTATACCTTCTCTGCAATGTCATGATGGTTCTTCACTGACCATGCAGATGCACCCTGAACCTGCATTGCTGAAAGAACCAGAATCAGAATTATAAGGATGGTCCTCATGTTAACCTCAAATAAAAAGTTCTGTAAATTGATTGGATGACCCTGTATAAAACCTTTGCGTCTATCTATGAGACAAAAAAATCCAGTGAAAAAGGAGGATGCATCTATAAACGTGTCTTATTTAAATTAAATGCCGACTATACCAGCCATATTTATTTTCAGACGCCCTGTCTCATTTAATTCAGCCATTACAGCGAATACCTTTATTCTGCAAAGGATGCATCAACCGACATCAAATAAAGAACTTCCTGGAAAGGTTGTGCATATAGAGAGAAAGATTAAAAAAATAAAAACGAATTCAGTAAAGGATACAAAATGTCTTAATCCTTCCTCATCGCTGCAATCCCAAAAAATGGGGCACAATGGGGATCCGCCGCAGCCGAAGGGAGCACAGACCCATATATGAGTTTCAGTGACCTCGCAGATAATGAAGTTACTGATGTCCTGTGATGACAACCATTGCCAGTCCACTGCAAAAAACTATAAAACACGCCTCAGCTTCATTGTGCCGTTACATGAGTAGACCTCCGCAGGTATGGAGAATGTCTCAACACAGGTTTTCACAGAATCCACTGAACTCCGGGGCGCTATGATCCATAATCTCACACCATCGGTGTACGCAAATCTTCTCCATTTCCTGATATCAGGTGCATCGGAGGCTATATCGACCAGAATTTCGTCTGAGTCATTTAATGCACGAATATCCGGGACAAAACCCTTTAAAGTTCTTGGCCTTAACTTTCTTTTACCGTTATTTATCTTTAAATTATATCCCGCAGTTCTAAGGTGTTCAACAGCTGTTCTTAACATTAAAGAGTATTCTTCATCAATTCTGGAGTAATTTAAGGATTTCCTAATCATTTCAGGCCCCTTGAATCTTTTTCCATTTTGACCGTATGAAAATGGTTTTCTGAACATTGTATATAGTATAGTTGAAAGTAGTATAAATACTTATACCTCAATCAGGTATTGCTACAAAAAATATATATTATGGGGCATCATAGTAGATATTGGTGATTATGATGAGCGTACTTGATGATGAAACACTGAAGATGAGGTACATTGAACTTGTGAGGAAGGGTGTTCTGGAAAGGGACGAATGCGCTTCCTATGCAAACAAGGACGAGTTGAAGCCGTGCATGAAGAAGAAGGTTGAAGAGTTTGATGATTTCTTTGTACCGGGAACTGTCCTTATAAGTGAAAGGGCATCCTACAGGTTGAGGGTCGGCTACCCCATGGAATAACCCCTTTTTTTTAAGGTTTTTTTATATTGTAAGTCCAGCATGACTAGATTATCACAAGTTTACCTGCCCCTGTTATGGAGTACCTCTCAAACATCTGGGACTGCTTCACGAGACCCATATCCATCAGGGCTGAGAGGTGCTTGTAGACCATTGCCCTTGAAATCCCCACCTTCCTTGAGAGGAGAACCGCATTGAGACTCTCCTCCTCAAGTGCCTCGAGTATCCTCAGCTTGGTATCAGAGATATCCATTTTAAGGGGTGGTAACCTCACCGCGGATTCTCCGAAACATGTGTAGATGGCATCCACACCCTCCCTGTGGGCAACAAATGAAAGTATGCCCCCAAGTCCGTCACCATCAGAGGCCACATAAACCTCTCCATGCTTTCTGGCCCCCCTTATAACTTCAGATATCCTCCTGGCCGCCTCAATGGGGTCTTGGGTGTCAATTCTAACTATTCCCCCCTTAACGAATTTTTCAAGGCAGGAGTCATTGACCTCCCCTGTCTGAATAGATATCAGTCCATCGATCTGGGTCTTCATGGCCACATCAAAGAGGCACCTTCCCCGCAGGTTGCTCACAAGGGTCTTCATAACATCATCCATTTACAATTCTCATTTAATGATAAAATATTCTCCTTAAAATATATAATTATCTACCTGGTCTTTCCAGAAATGGGAAACCTTAAATTACAGCATGGAAAATTGTTCATTAAAAAACATGTTAAAACAGGGGATGTTAGATGACTGTTCAGGAAATGAAAATTGCGGGTGATGACCTCACAACAAGGGACATCAACAGGAAGATAAAGGACGGGCTGAACAATGAAATCAGGCGCTTCGAAATAGAAAGCAACGCCGAACTTGACTCCATTGTTGTTGGAATCAGGGAGGAAGCTGAATTTATCCTGAATGGTAAATTCGGTGACTTCATAGGTGCCCTCAACCACGGCCCCAGAATAGAGATAAATGGCAAAACCGGAAGATACGTTGGAAACAACATGACAGCCGGCGAGATAGTGGTCCATGGGGATGCAGATGATGGTGTGGGTTTTGGAACCTACAACGGTACCATCGTTGTCCATGGGGATGCAGGTGATGGTATCGGCCAGCTTAACAAGGGAGGCATCATAATCATAGATGGAGACATCGGAGACCTTGCAGGACTCTACATGTTGAGCGGTGACCTCATAATAACCGGGGACAGCGGAGAGGACACCGGTGACTGGATAATAGGGGGCAACATATACGTCGGAGGTGACTTCGATGGCGGTACCAACACCAGAATCGTTGAGATGGAGGACTCCGATATAAGGAAGCTAGCAGCCCTCTTTGAGCATTACTCAATAGAAGCATCTCCAGATGAGTTTAAGAAAATACAGAGAAAGGAGATACGTCCATTCTACGGTTAGGTGATCCATATGGTGCAGATACTCTTAACAGAACCTGAAAAATGTGATGGCTGTAACAAGTGCCTTGAGGCATGTGAATCTGTCCTTGGAAGGAGTGCGATTTTCCTCAACAAGATGGACACCGGTTACCATGCCATAGTCTGTCAGCAGTGCGTGGACCCATCCTGTGCAAGGGGCTGCTTCAGGGACGCCATTAGAAGGGAAAACGGTGCAGTTAAAATAGATCAGGAATCCTGTGTCGGCTGCAAGCTCTGCATGCTCATGTGCCCCATCGGTGCCATAACCTACACCGATGAGGGTATGGTAAAGTGTGACCAGCAGTGCATTGAAAAGCCCGGAGACACACCCGCCTGTGTGGCTGCCTGTGAACAGGGCTGTCTTGAGGCCCTGGACGTTATGGAATACGTTAATGACATCCAGAGGGGCTTTGAGATCAAAACTCCCAGTACAGGATCAATAACACCATCATCCCCCTCATCAGACCTTGCAGCAGCAACCCAGGGGCTCTGCGTATTCTGCGGCACCTGTGAAATCGTCTGCCCAACAGATGCCATAAAGATAGTGGAGGACCATGCCGAGATAGATAAGACAAAGTGCATAATGTGCGGTTCATGCCTTGCAGCATGCCCGGTCCTCATACCAACCGGTGCAGGCAGCATATGGGACCCCAGGACAATCGCAGATATAAGGTACACCTCAAAGGCTGGTAAGTACGTCCTCAGGGGATTCGGTACAGAGAGGAGGCTGCCAAACTTTGATGATATAATCATACTCCCTGCCCAGGCATCAATTCCACCAGTTGACAAGTACAGGGAGCCCTGCAACACCAGCGTAGTCCTTGGTGACAGATTTGCAGAGGAACCACTGGTACTCCAGACCCCCGTACTCATTGCAGGTATGTCCTTCGGTGCCCTCAGCAAGGAGAGCAAACTCGCAATGGCCAAGGGGTCATCCATGGTGGGATCCTGCGCCAACACCGGTGAGGGAGGAATGCTCCCTGAGGAGAGGGAACTCGCAGATAACCTCATGGTACAGTACTCAAGTGGAAGATTCGGTGTATCCTCAGATTACCTCAACGTGGCCGATGCAATCGAGGTCAAGATAGGTCAGGGGGCAAAGCCAGGTATGGGTGGACACCTGCTGGCAGAGAAGGTGAGCCCGGAGGTTGCGAAGATCCGTGGGATACCCGAAGGTACTGACGCCCTCAGCCCTGCCCGTTTCCTAGACGCCACAAGGGAGGGTGACCTTGCAAAGCACATAGAACTGCTCAGGGAGGTCACCGACTGGAGGGTGCCCATAGTCGTTAAACTGGGACCCGGACGTGTCTATGAGGATGTGCAGATCGCAGCGGAGGCCGGTGCCGACGTTATCTCAGTGGATGGAATGGAGGGCGGAACCGGGGCAGCCCCAGAGGTTGTGATAGAACATACCGGTGTGCCAACCCTCGCAGCCCTCGTGCAGGCAGTTAATGGTCTCAATGATATAGGGCTGAAGGACGAGGTTGACCTCATAATAACAGGGGGTATCCGCAGCGGTGCCGATGTTGCCAAGGCCATGGCCATGGGAGCCGACGCGGTTTACATAGGTACCGGTGCAATGATTGCAATGGGATGCCGTGCCTGTCGCATGTGCTACACAGGTAAGTGCCCTGTTGGTGTCGCCACGCAGGACCCTGTCCTGAGGGAGAGGATGGACGTGGACCTTGCAGCAAGAAGGGTTGCCAATTACATAAAATCCATGACCGAGGAGGCCAAGATGCTGGCCCAGCTTGCAGGACACGACGATATACGTAAATTCAGTCCAGAGGACCTCAGGGCCCTGGACACCAACACCGCAGCTATAACCGGGCTGAAACTCATAAACCAGTGACCAAATAAACCCTCATCCATTTTTTTAGTTTTTTAGAATTATACATCCTAATAGCAAAATAAAAGCCCTCCATTTTTTCTTCAGTTTTTGAAAAAACTCCATAACATTCCTTCAATCAGCAGCTCTTTAAAGTCAGAACATACCTTTATAACAGGATGCCTTCAGAGTTAATCATATGATTGAGACAGAAAAAAGGAACCGGATACTGCTTCTGCTCTTTGTTGGAGTATTCATGGGGGCCCTCGACATAGGAATCATTGGCCCCGCACTTCCAGCCATAGAGGGCTACTTCAAGGTGGATCCCCGGCTTGCATCCTGGACATTCATATCCTATATACTCTTCTTCATGGTCGGGACTCCCCTCATGGCGAAGCTCTCCGACAGGTACGGGCGCAGGGACATCTACATACTTGACATCATCCTCTTTGCTTTGGGGTCGGTCATAACTGCCATCTCACCATCATATCCCCTCCTAATCCTCGGAAGATCCATACAGGGCTTCGGTGCAGGGGGGATATTCCCTGTTGCAAGTGCATTCATAGGGGACACATTTCCCCCCGAAAGCCGTGGGAAAGCCCTCGGTATCATAGGATCCGTATTTGGTTTCTCATCAATAGCCGGACCTATCCTGGCGGGTTTCATACTCCCCTATGGCTGGCAGTGGCTCTTCCTCATCAACATCCCAATTGCGGCCACGATAGTTGTCGGGGGATTCCTTATACTGCCAGTTACAGGCAAAACGGACGATGGTGAATTTGATGCCAGAGGGACCCTTCTTCTTGCCATCATTGTGGCCTCCCTTGCAGTCGGGATAAACCAGATCGATACCACTGACCTCACAGGGAGTTTGATGAGGCCCATCGTAGTGGTACCTCTCATCCTGGCAGCGGCACTCACACCCATACTCTGGAGGGTTGAAAGGGCTGCACCCGATCCCGTGGTGCAGGTTGACCTGCTGGCCAGCCGTGAGGTCCGCATTGCAACCGCAATCTCTGCTGGTAATGGCCTATCCCAGGCTGCAATCGTATTCATACCCAGCTACGCCCTCCTCGCCCTTTCACTGTCAGAGTCCATGGCCAGTTTCAGCCTCCTCCCCTTCGTCACCACCATGGCCCTCTCGGCCCCCATTGTGGGTGTTCTGCTGGACAGGGTTGGTTCAAGGGTAGTGATGATCTCAGGGAGCCTTATCCTGATGGTTGGGTGTACCATCATGGCCCTCCTCTCATCAACCACCCCTCTCTTCATACTTGCTGAGGTGCTCATGGCCCTCGGACTCATAACCGTCATAGGGGCACCCCTCAGGTACATAATGCTATCTGAAACTCCCCCCGAACACAGGGCATCTGGACAGGCCCTGATAAACATATTATCAAGTGCAGGGCAGCTTGTTGGAGGTGCACTCATCGGTGGCATTGTAGCGTCCATGGGTAGTGGAGTAATGGGTTACAGGTTCTCATTCCTCTTCCTTGTTGCAGTTGCATTCACACTCTTCCTGCTATCAACCGGTCTCAAGGGAAGAAAGGAACAGCTTGAGACAATGAAGAGGAACATTTAAAAGAAAGGACTATCCGGTGTTACTGACTCAAAAAAAATAAATTAATGGGGATTATTCTGATGTGAGGTACTGGTAGGTGAGGGCTGCAAGGACAGCTCCCACAACCGGTCCTATGACGTAGATGGGGAAGTAGTTCCAGAGGTTGGTGCCAGCGAAGACCATATCATTGAGGTATGGGCCGAAGGTACGTGCCGGGTTAAGTGAGCTTCCAGTTATGTTACCTATGGTTGTGATTATACCTGCAACTGTGAGGCCGATTATGATCCCTGCGAAGCCCTTCGGGGCCCTCTCGTCCACGGCTATGCCCATGATTGTGATCATGAGGAGGAATGTTCCCACGGTCTCTGCAAGCATGGCCTGCCAGTAGCCGATTCCCGGGAAGGGTGCTGTGGCCCCCAGTCCACCTATGGTGGCTGCAGTTATACCCGCACACTGGAGGAATATGAAGCTTGCGAAGGCGGCTCCCAGGAGCTGTGCAATGATATAGGGTACAACGTCGCGCCCCGGGAACTTCTTAACAGACCAGAGCCCTATGGTCACAGCGGGGTTTATATGGCACCCGGAAATGTTTCCCAGTGCGTATATGCTTGCAGCTATTGCAAAACCGAATGCGAGACCTATGGCAACCCAGTCACCAAGGCCACCCAGGAGACCTATGCCTATGTTAAATGGGTTTGGAGCTGTGCCCCCAGATGCTATCATCAGGGTTATGGCGGCTGCCCCGGCACCGAAGAACACCAGAAAGAATGTGCCTATAAACTCAGCGATACACCTCTTTGTAAGGGATACCATCTCAATCCTCCTTCATGACGTTGTAGCAGTAGGGGCAGAGTATCCTGGGCAGTGTACCCTTAACCTTCTCTGCCGGGAAGGGGTAGCCTCCGCTCCAGATCTCGGTTTCCTCCCTTATGGCGTGCTCGGTGCAGAGCCCCATTCCGCAGACTATACATATTGCAACCGCATCGGTGTCCTTGCCCTGTTCGGCGCAGACATAACATTTCATACAATCACCAAAAAATGGATGGGTGGGTGAAGCTATACAGCTTCTCTCCACTGACAGTGGTTGTGCCTGAAGTCAATTAGGGCTGCTGCTGCGCAGTTCTTACATGTCCTTGCAGGTGATGCAGCGCTCTCCTTGTGGAGTGCGATTATGTTGGTCATGAGTGTTGCGGTGACCGGTTCACTTGTAAGGAGGCATGGGTAGTCAGCAAGTCTCATGAGGGCTGAGAACCTCACTGTTATTGCACATGCCGGGTATGTGTAGCGCTGTGGGTTCATTATGACTTCATTTTCGTGTATAGGTGAGAGATCAACCTTGTAGTCGCCGACCATGGGTTCAAGTGGCCCCTCTTTTCCGTTCAGCATCCTCCTTGCCTTATCTATGTGTGTCCATCCACGGTATATCATGTCCATGAAGTCGCTGTTGTGCAGTTCAGCTGCAGCTCCCCTTGTGGGGTATAGCTGGACATAGTTGTGGAACCTCTTTGTGAGGAGGTCGACAACACCTATTGCATTGAAGCCGTCAAGTTCTAGTATGTACTCAACAGCACATGCAGATGACCCTGTTGCAAGGCTAAGGACATCGTATTCACTCTTGAATGATGATACTGCGCTGTTGAGTGTGCTGTCCATGACCTCGGTGGTTGCCTCTATTATGGCCATGACAACGTCGTCCTTGCACATGTTGTAGGTGGACTGGGCTATGTGGTGTGATATGTCACCAACACAGTATGCTGGTACAGTGAGTATGTTACCGTAGTGTACCCCGTCATCCATGGCTGCCCTGACGGTTGCCTCCATCTCCTTCCTGTAGCGGGACATGTACTCCCTTACATCGAATGATTCATGACCATGGTCGTCCATGAGTTTTGCCTGGGCCTCCACTGGCTCCTCATAGATGTATTTCACCATTTCGATTTCCTTCCGGGCTGCCTCTGCGGCGGTTGCCCCCCTCTCAAGTTCGTTTGCAAATACCTCCCCGATACCATATGAGGTGTTCATACCCCATGATTTTTCTGATAGTATTGCCTGTTTGTGCATCTCGGGGATGTCGGTCTCCCTGAGAATCCTGTTCACCACGTTGCTCGTGCTGCCCGGCATGAGGGCGAAGTCAACCACACATGTTGGGCCGTAGAATCCACCGTACCTTCTTATTGCCTCTTTTCCTATAAGTGCCTCAGACTTTTCTATGGCATCTATGAATGCCTGGAGGCTCTTTTCAAATTCGCTGTCCTCATCCCGGAGTATTTCAAGGACCACAGGTGTCTGGTAGTGTTCCACGAATGGGTCGTCCTCTGGTCTTATGGTGTCTGTCAGGCTGTCAAGTATCTCATAGTGGGCCTTCACTGAGTTTTTGTGCAGGTTTATCACCGCCTCGCTCTGGTCTCCTGCAGCCTTCATTTCCTGCACAACGTCCAGGTAGGCCTTCGTATCCCTTATTTTAAACTCTTTTCCCCTGTTCTTTTTTATGGTCTCCACATCGGCTTTCTGGGCCATCATGGCCTCTTTTACCATTTTTTCGTACAACTCAGCCATTAGATCACCTTCGGTAGAACTGCCCTGCCCTTAGAAGGGTACACAGATTCCACCAATATTAAATAGGTCATCTACATTAATATCAGTTTCTAAATGTTACAAGACAAAAGCTTTAAATAGCAGCTATTTTCTAAAAAAACTTCAATTTATAATGATTATTAATTAAAATTTTTCTGTTCATGTGGCAAATGTGAAGTACCTGCAGGTACATATATCCACTGTGGTGATGACATGCAGGTTGACTTCAGCATGGAGAACATCAGAAGGTGCCTCTGTCTTGAGTGTCCCGTCCAGAGGGAAAGTCGGTGCGTGAGGGATAAGAAGAAGATAATGCTACTCATAACCCAGCAGGACCTTGACAGCGCCATGCGCATGGACACAGACAGGGTTCCAGGGGTCTACTGTTCCACAGGAAGGGCCATTTGCAGGGATATAGATCCACATGAAGAGTGCCTCTGCAGTGGGTGTGAGGTATGGAAGGAGCACATATTATCTGAAAGTGATGTGTCTGACTATTTCTGTATCAAAAAGATATCGAGGTAAAGGCTACAAGATAATCAAAAAACGCCTTATCAGAAAATAGAGCGAACGACATGGAAATAGAGTAATAACATTCTACAAGTATGAAGTCACATATAAATTGGACGGGAAAGGATACCCCATATACGTGCATGGATGGAAGCACATATAAAGTAGACAGAAATCCCAAACCAGACTGTGGCAAAATCAGAGAGGGTTGCATGGAGATTATCAGTGGCATCGGAACCTTGTATAACACTCTTAAAGGCAGGAATGACATTTAAACACTGCAGGAGGCCTGCTCACAGGTTCTTACCTCATAAAAAAGGTATCAGAGATATATGATGGATACTGGGGAAAATAATCCTCAACTCTACTAAAGATGATGACAATGAAAAATAAGAAGCCCCAATCATTCACCATATTTATGGCTACTCTTGCATAATTGCTGCAGTATATGTAATTCTATGAATCATCCCATAAACTTGAAATATCCCCAGGCATTATAGCCGTCATCTTCATAATGATGAGAACAATACTGGATGGTGTCCTGGAGGTGAGATCCTGGTTACTCGACATTTCGGTGTGTGTACTGACTATCATATCCATTTTTCATGGCAACCTCCATCAATATCGTGAAGAACGCTAAAGCAGCCAATCGTCACCACACTTGTAATGGGCATATCTGATTTTGGAGGTCATACCAACTTAAATACAGCATCATGCAAATGGATTCTTTAATAGTGTTAAGCATCCAATAATTCATTGAAATCTCCTGTTTCCCCCTCCATCTTTCCTTATTTGCTACTATTACCTCGGAGGCGAGCTGAGTGATGTTTAAAGGCCTCCTTTTATGTGATTAATACATTAACATAGCACCGTAATATATATATGAGTTTTTCTTATAGATTTATTATCAACCTGATATGTGGTGAATAGTGGATGAGAAAGTCGTGTCTTTTGGGTTTGCTGATCCTCTTAACACTCGCAGTATCTTTTAACGCTGCTGCGGCCGCACAAACCCCACGGGATAACAGCAGTAACTCCACGAATCCCATGGACTTATCCACAGCAGATAACTTGGAAGAGAACTTCACGGATCCAGCAGAGTTCACTATAGACGATAACATCACAGCAGATAACACCGGCGTGGTCCTGCAGACCAGGAACTACACCTGCGGACCGGCAGCACTCGCCACACTACTCCAAACCTTGGAATAAACACAACCGAGGATGAACTCGCAGACCTCGCCGGCACCACAGAAGAGGGTACAACAATGCAGGGCCTCCTGGAGGCGGCAAAGGCCAAGGGCGTTAACATGACAGGCATGAAACTGAACATCACAGAACTCCACGAGAACATGATCGCATATACAATGAGTGATGGTGTGGGACACTACACCCTCATCAGGGAAGTCAACAATGAAACCGTTAAACTAGCAGACCCCACCATGGGAAACATAGAAATGTCACTGGAAGAATTCCAAGAAATCTACACAGGATACGCCCTCATAATCAAGAGCAGTGATAACACAGAAGCAATGGAAAACAGAACGGCATCAGACAACCAGACAGAACATGAAATGAATCCAATGAATATCTCAACAGATCAGCCAATACAAGGCACAGACTCAGCTAAAATCCTCAGCACAGAGGAAATGCAGAACATTAGAGGCAAGTTGTGGTGGCTTCCTATTACATTATATGGTTTGGGTAATATAATAGTCACTGTCAGGGATAAGTATGTGCCGCGAAAGTACTGGAAATACTGTGCATATCACCCGCCAAATAAAAGAGTGAAAGCATACTTGGGGCGTGATCACTGTATACATTATGTAGAATACTAACCATCCAACCAATTATTTTAAAAGAGGAGAAAAATTATGAAAGATAAAATGTTTATATTAACGTTGCTGGCGGTTTTTGCCATAAGCGCGGCTGTAGTTTTATCAGGGTGGATGCAGGGGGATGAGCTGGCCCCATTCTTCTATATTGTCTCAGGAAACGCTATTAATTCAGCAGCTTATATCCTCATTTTAGATGTCATGGTTATACTGTACATGACCGGTTTGAATAGGGTTATCAAAGGTCTTGGTGGATGCTATGATCATTGCCTTACCAGGACACTACTGATCAGCGCGCTGTTCACACTGGGATTCAACCTCATAGGTTTAACAAATGCCATCCTCACAAAAACACCCATCAACAAAAATGTTGTGGGGGCCACATGCGTCGCGCTTACAGTAACCGCCGCCGCATATATCGTCTTTACAGTGCTAATCATCAAAAGACCAGTAACTGATCCAAAGACTGAGAAAAGCCATCAAAAGCATTATTAAAATACAGCGAACAAAAAACAAAATGGAAGCCCAGATCTTAAACATCTAAGATGAATAAACATGGATGTTACAACAAAACCGCGGAGAACACAGCGAATAGAACCCCTCAGCACAGAGGAAATGCAAAAGATCATTGGTAAAAACTGGAAGTACCGGTTGAAGAAGAAGGGTAAATGGCATGGTAAGGAGTTTAACTGGTGGAAAGTTTATTACTGGGCTGCTGTTGCGGGGACAGTGTACGGTGGCCCATGGGGCAAAGCTGGCGCCCTTTATCTCATGTTTGAACCCTCAGAAGGGCGTTATTATCGTACACATTGTGGGTGGTGGTATTAAAGTACCACCATTTTTCTTATTCAGGAGGTTTTTATAATGTCTGATGAAAGGAGGAATAGAGATTTGAGATATTTTTTAGGCATATTCACGGTTTTTATGGTAATTTCATTCCTTTATGTGTTTGATGTCCATGGAGCCTCGGAGTTAATGGTTTTTCTGATGATGCTTGCCATGCTCTCCCTCTATGGTTATAGAACTTCAAATCGACACAATAAATGGCAGCTTAAAGTTTTTGTTGAGACGGTCCTCACAGCACTCTTCCTCTACATCATACTGGTACTTCAACCAGCATTAAACACCTTAAACTGGTATGTAGCCATCGGATTACTGACAACACTCTTCCTAATCAACGCGCCTCAACTGAAAACTTTCCTAAGAACCGCCACTAAAAACAAAGAGACTTAGGACCCCCCATTGAGGATTGGGAATCTACTGGGATAACTGTACATTATTCCCACAGTTTGAGTGGAGATATGGTTGGCATATTTTATAGTCCACATTATGAGAGGAGAATACTTTGCTATTCAAAGGTGAATTAGGATGACATTTTGTCCTGACCGGATATTTTATAGCGCATTTCAGCATGAAAGGGGAAGAAAATGTTAATATGATAGTGGTGGCCCTAACATTATGTATTATGAATCTGGTGGAGTTTGTGGTCAAAGGCCCCGCGGGGACATTATTAGGTGGCCTCAGCCCCTTCTGGCTAATATGCCTTTGCCTCGGATCCTTCTTCATAACACTAATATTGATGACACTGGGATTATTCGCGAAGATTAAACCAAAAGCATCTTGACCCTCCAACCAGCATTTCCTATCGGACCTTTACATTGACAAGCACAAAAGAGGGGGATCCAAAAGCTAATAGAATCAACGACCAGTAAAATTAGGGGAGATGCAAGAACGTCAAAGGCAAAAGACCATATAAGCACGGATAGAGATCAAATCGCGAACATAGCAGATAAAAAGTCCTAAGCAGAGAGGAAATGCAAAAGATCATTGGTAAAAACTGGAAGTACCGGTTGAAGAAGAAGGGTAAATGGCATGGTAAGGAGTTTAACTGGTGGAGAGTCTACTATGGGTGTGCCTGGGTTTGTGTGACGCTAGGTTACACAGATCATCCAGTGGGTAAGTTTTTTGGTTTATTAGGGACAGCTTACTTAGGTACTATAGGAACAGCGCATGTTAATGAGGGATGGTGGACATATACCTAATTATTATTTTAATTTTAGGGAGTGGAAGAAGTATGTTTGAGATAAGTGAAAAAAATGAAAAAAGAATAACATTACTTTTGTGCGTGGTATTTTTTGGCATTTTTTTATACATAGAATTTAATTTTTTCCAATATTTAGAGTTAAGATTGTTAATGTTCATGTTAATGATACTAACTTTCTATGGATACATCAGACTTCAAAGTATTTATAATAGTCCTGGAAGAAGATTAAAACTCTTGTTTTACACAATATTTTTGGCTTTATTTTTTTATATAGTAGTATTAACCCAACAGCCATTATCACTAAGAACTATTATGACTGTAGTGGCTATAGCGGCGTTAATTTTACTTACATTTGATCAACAAAGAAGGAAATAAACTTTTGACATATATAAACTTAATTTGGCATAAAGTTGGAAAATATGTAATTGGCGGCACTTTAGTTGGGGTTGTATAATAGGTTTGTTTCTGATGCTTGCATGGTTGCCTGGTGGTTGGGCTACACACTTGAAGAGGCATATTAGCAATTTGGAGTGGTTGTGCCTATTTATAGGAATGATACCTCATAACATCAAAACTTTGATTTTTTTAGATATGAAAAATTATTTCACTTTTTCAACCTGCTGGGCTTTGGTGTTATAGCTTTAGGAGTATTTAATGATCTGGAAGCTATTTAGGTTGGAATCCTTGGGGTGAGCTGTTTCTGGAGTCGGTATTACAGTTACAGGGGCTGCAGGTAAAAAAATGGAACAACAACGTACAGATTAGCAGAGGCAATTATGTTAAGGAACACCAGAAAAAAATGAAGGGAGAACATGATCATGCAACATTACAAATAAAACAACCCCCAAAATCCTCATATTTATATTTTTCGGTCCCTAAAAGAGATAGTAATCTTTTTATACTATAATGTGTTATCATATTATGGTGGTGGCTGTGAGGAGGTTATTGTTTCTTCTGGCAATCCTCTCTTGTTTCTGTCTTTTGGGCAGTTCTTCAGCTGTGAGTTTATCCTATGATGAGATTTGTGACGTTTCAAAGCTGATCGGAAACTACACTGCACAACATGAAAAAATACCATCACAGGTTGTGATTAACGGTAAGAATGTGTCGGCAGACGACTACCTCTACGCCTCATCCTCAACCATCATAAACCTCGATCAGGGTAGGAGAGTTGGCTTGTCATTCAATAGTATGGCCTCCCCGCCCAGTCCAAGTGGAACAGGAACAGGAACACTCCAAAAAGCAGGATACTTGCAGGTGGCAAAGAATGTTAAGGCTTTCATGGAATCCTATGGGAGGTCGCCGAATTATGCCAGCACAGCCATTGGACAAGTCCGCCCAGAAAGCCTAATATATGCCAATGCAAGGATAATAAACTTCTACAACAGCACAGGAAGACTACCAAACTATGTAACAGTAGAATATGTTACAGGTAAGGGTGGAATTATAGTAAGGCCAAGGGCAGACTACACCTACACAATACAAGGCTATAATGTCCAATTCCAGGATAAAAGTACAGGGACAATACAATACTACAAATGGGACTTCGGAGACCAAAGCACAAGCACCCAGAAGAATCCAGTACACGCCTACAAACCAGGAACCTACAAAGTAACCCTAACAGTCCAAGGCTATGGCATAACAGACACGAAGACTATTACATTGGAGGTTATGCTTGCAACGGTCCATGTTAATTCCACGGCAACATCCTCTGGGAAGCCCCTAAATTTAACATTTAAAATTCCGCTCAATGACACGGTTAAATGGATTAGTATAGGGGCTATATCTTCGGGCCTATTCAATGAAACAATATTCCTTGTGGAGGATGGCATAGCATACAAACTAGCCGAGGTCACTAACCCATTCTACCAGGCTAACAGCCAGAGTCAAAGAGAAATAGTCTGGCAAGTCATAGCTGGCCTGAACAGACTCATAGAAATTTACACAAAACTCGGAGCAGAACCTCAAGTGAATGAATATCTCAACAACTTCAATTTAACCCAGGCAGAAAAGATATTCATACTCACAAACTATAACAAGTGCATAGACCCTTTACAGGTCAGTGTGGAGTATCCCGGCGAGGAAAAGGTGACAATAGCCAATATAACATTCCCAGGGAACAAATCAACAAGAACACTCCTCCTACTCTACACAAACGGCCAATACATACACCCACCAGGAGAAACAGGACCCAATATCATAATAAACGACACTCTCATCTGGGAGGCTAGCAACTACGACGCCATCATAACCTACACCCTCGCCACAGGGAAGATAACAAACCAGACATTACAAAAGTGGCTAAACAGGACATACGAGCCCGGACCATTAAAGGCAGCCCACGGAACATTCCTAACAGGCCTTGAAGTAATATACCTCCACGATCTCATCGCAGAAGAAGCAGCCACGCGCTATAATGTAACATGGACCAGGACCATGCCAGTGATGGTCTCAGCAGGAGACCACAGCCCAGGGACATGGATAAGCCTCGAATGCAACCACAACATGGCCGTGAAAGCAGAAGGCACACCCGAAAACATTAAAGCATTCAATTATGCGAGAACATCAGCTATAAATCCAATAGAATACTATGTGATGGAGGCCCTCTTCCCAGGATCAGACCCCACAAGCGCGCCCACAACAGGAATAGGCCTAACACTCCTCAACGGCGGGTCACTAAACATCCTCGAAAGCGGGAATTACACGCTTATCAGTGACGGGCAGGGAAGATACCTCATCATAGACCATGCAACAGGGATAGTAAGGGACATGATCTATGCTTTCATGGGAGCATACTGCTACTACCACCAACAAACAGAATGGGCCCAAGAACTTGGCCGAACCATAATGTCCTCTGAAAGGTTAAAGTCACTCTTGGATGGTAATGGCACAGTAAATCTTGAAGGTTTAAGGGATAGTGTGGGAAAAGCCTTCATGGGTCTTATAGTTTCAATGCGACTCGCCCTACATAACCCCATGACCTTTGTTGAAATCATCAGTTATGGCTTGGTGGGTCAGGGCCTCATAGGAGTTAACATAGCAGCATACGCAACAACAATAGCCTACATAAACTCCAAACTCAACAACATTACAGGCAGCATCAAAGAATTTATCGTGGAACATCAAACATACATTTCAAATGATTTTGTTGAATATATGCTTCCAGCAGTAATATATGTATTATCGAAATCTGGTGGTGGGGTAATACTTCAGCCAGTTGGTTTGTGTATGGCTATAGGCAATGGGATACTCGATTTTAGGGATCATTATCTCCCAGAGGAATATTGGAAATATATTGCATATCATCGTACATGGGCTCATGGTTATGAGCTTAGGGCTTATGTTGGTGAGGATCATTGTATACACTATATTGAAATACCGAAGGACCCTGATGGTACTCTACGGTGGGATGAAGCAGTATATATTTAAGGTGGTGGTTTGTTTGGATTGATAAGCTTTATGTGCTGATTATCTAGGTGTTGGTTTCAGTGGCAGATCTACTAAGTTGTGTTTGGTTTTGGCTTTGAGGTGATTTGTGGTGGGGTGATTGGAGAAAAAGGATGGGTGGTTCTATGTTAGGTTTAAGAATAATCATAGGCTGTATACTTTTTATGTTAGTATTTATAGGTTGTATATTACTGATATTAGGAGGTTTAGGAGAACGGGAAAAGAGGTTGGATTTTCTCTTATATGGGGTTATAGGTGGTGTGTTGCTTGCCATTGGATCTTTTTTCCTTGGGGGGGATGTGGGGGCTTTCACATTCCTCATAATCTCTTTCATCTTCTTAAATAAGATAGGGAAACTTAAGATGGAATGGTTAGCCAAATCCTCCATAATACTAGCATACATCTTTGCTTTAACAATGATAATCTTAGACAGAATATTAATAGGTATTTTTGCTCTGATAGTCGCAACCCTTTTAATCAAAGAATCCAATACTTCAGTATGAAGGATCCCATTGCATACAACATGGAATGCCGAAGAACCCTGATGGTACTCTACGGTGGGATGAAGCAGTATATTGTTAGTGAGAAGGGTCTTTTTTGGATTATGAATCTTTGTTTGGGAAGGTTTATTTTCTTATTTGTGTTGATATTATTTTATATTTTGTTGGGATTAGGCATTTTAATGGTTTGGTTCCAATAGCGGCCCTTTTAACCGTGTTTATTTATTTCCTTTTATTCTGGTTGCACTTCTTCGTGGATGAGTTGAAGGGAAAAAAAGAAGAAATAAGATGGATGATTGCCATAATCCTTGCATTAATTATATTCGGAACATAAAGAGGAGTTATCATGTTGCCAAGATGAAGGGGGATGTTAAGGTTTTTTTCATTTAATAGACATAAAACAGGAATATTATGGGAGCATACTACACCAACAAACAGAACTAGCCAAAAAACTTGGGAATGAAATTTTGAATTGGAGTGGTTGGTGGAAATTTATTGGTGTTGCTGGTGTTTCAACAGCCGAAGCAGCTGCACTTGAATTGGGTGTGCTTTCAGCCCCAGAAACACTAGGTTTAGGCTTGGTTATTACCCTGGCTCTAATTATTATCATGGAGCATCCTGAATGGCTACCATACATCGAAGATGCTATGATGATGAGCATGCTACTTTCACCTGGTGGTTTGCCAACATTCATCACCTACACACTACTAACAGGAGACACACAACCAATACAAGAATTAGCAAAAATAATACCTGACAAGGAATGGAAGAAAAGAATTACAAATTGGGGGGAGCTTCCTCAAGTGAATGTCCCATCATCCCCAGACCCTGATGATATAGGAAGGGCTATAAATAATTTAGGTAAACTCATGATGGATGAATGGGATCTGTTCAAGGAGGCTTTAAAGGATGGGGATGTTGTGGGCGCCATAAAACATGGAGGCACTATAATAGGCACTGGGATGGCTATTGGAAGCCTATTGGCCTATGAGAATCGTGAAGCAATAGAAGCCTGCATACTAGGATTCAAAAACTACCTAGAAAAGAAGTTGAGAGAGGCTGGAGGATGAACCCCCTTAAGAAAATAAAGGATTGGATAGCCGAGGGAAAGGCTGGATGGCACCTTGCTGGGGGCCGATCAAGCCTAAAACAGGGAAAATACAAAGAAGCCCTCAAAGAATTCAGGAAAGCCCTCAAAGCAAGACCAAACAACCCAGAAATCCTCCACTACAATGCAATAACACTACTAAAACTCAAAAGACCAGAGAAAGCCTTAGAATGCTATGAAAAAATCCTCAAAAACAATCCAAAACTTGCAGAAGCATGGAACAACAAAGGACTAGTCCTCAAAGAACTTGGGAGATATGATGAGGCACTAGAATGCTATGAAAAAGCACTAAAAATAAATCCAAAGTATGCAGGAGCATGGAACAATAAAGCACTAGTCCTCAAAGAACTTGGGAGATATGATGAGGCACTAGAATGCTATGAAAAAGCATTACAGATAAACCCCAAACTTGCAGATGCATGGTACAATAAAGGCTCCGTTCTAATTTACCTTAAAAAATACAAAAAGGCACTAAAATGTTTCGAAAAAGCCATAGAGCTAAATCCAAAAAATTATAGAGCTTGGGGAACTAAAGGAATAACATTACATAACCTTAAGATATATGAAGAAGCATTAAAATGTTATGACAAAGTTCTCCAATTAAATCCACAAGATGATAAAGCTTGGAACAACAAAGGACTAGTTTTCAATGAACTTGGGAGATATGATGAGTCACTAGAATGCTATGAAAAAGCATTACAGATAAACCCCAAACTTGCAGAAGCATGGAACAACAAAGGAGTAGTCCTCAGTGAACTTGGGAGATATGAGGAGGCACTAGAATGCTATGAAAAAGCCCTGGAAATAGATCCAGAAGACGACAAAACATGGAACAACAAAGGACTAGTCCTCGAAGAACTTGGAAAATATAAGGATGCGCTGGAATGCTTTCAAAAAGCCCTTGAAATAAACCCCGAATTCGCCGATGCATGGAAATGGAAAGGCATAATCCTAGAAGACCTCAAAAAACCAGAGGAATCCCTGAAATGCTACAAGAAAGCCCTCAAACTAAACCCCCCAAAACAAAACACTATGGTACATGCAAGGAAAAACACTACAAAAACTCGGCAAACACAAAGAAGCACTAAAATGCTATGAAAAAGCCCTGAAAATAGACCCAGAATACAAAAAAGCCAAAAAAGCCCTGAAAGAACTCACCATCCAAAAAAAATCAACCATAAACCCAAATCCCAGGATCAAAACCTCCACACAACAGGAATAGGCCTAACACTCCTCAACGGCGGGTCACTAAACATCCTCGAAAGCGAGAATTACACGCTTATCAGTGACGGGCAGGGAAGATACCTCATCATAGACCATGCAACAGGGATAGTAAGGGACATGATCTATGCTTTCATGGGAGCATACTGCTACTACCACCAACAGACAGAATGGGCTCGGGAACTTGGCCAAGCCATAATATCTGAAAAGTTAGATTCGCTCTTGGATGGTAATGGCACAGTAAACCTTGAAGGTTTAGATGATAGTATCAAGAAGGCTTATATTGGCCTTGTAATCTCCATGTACATTGCCCTGGAAGGTCCAATGGCTTTCGTTGATATCCTCAATTATGCTCTTGTGGAGGGATTTATAGGACTCAACATGGCAGCATATGCAACAATAATAGCCTACACAAGCCTCCTAAACATCACAGACGATATCAAAAAATTCATCATAGAACACCAAACATACATCTCAGAAGATACTGCTCACTGTTTGATCCAGGTTTTGGCATATGTGTTAGTAAGGTATGGTGGTGAAATATTTCAACCAATTGGATGGTGTATGCGGATAGGTGATGGCATACTTACATTTAGAGATCATTATCTTCCCCAAGAATATTGGAAGTATATTTCGATTCATCGTACCTGGATTTATGGTTATGAGTTGAGAAGTTATGTTGGTGAGGATCATTGTATACACTATATTGAAATACCGAAGAATCCTGATGGTAGTTTGAGGTGGGAGGATGCAGTATACATCTAAGCTTTTTCAGTTTTTGGCGTATTTTACGATCCGCGGCAACTATATGGGGCTAAAATTCTCAAACGAACCCTAATGGGGTAGTCTAAGTGGATGATATAGGAGGTGTCTTTTCTTGGATTATGAATCTTTGCTCGATATACTTTATTCCCTTCTTTGTCTCGATATTATTTTATTTTCCATTGGAATTAAACATTTTAATGGTTTGATTCCAATAGCAGACCTTTTAGGCTTGTTCATTTTTTCTCTTCTATTCTGGCTCCAATTCAAATTGAAGGAAAGAGAGGATGAAATACGATGGTTAATGGCCATAACCTTTGTAGTAGGCTCGTCCTTTTCCTGGATGGCAACAGCACTGTAAACCTTGAAGGTTTAGATGATAGTACTAAGAAGGCTTATATTGGGCTTTGTAACCTCCATGTACCTTTCCATCCTAAACCCTCTTTTTCGATTATGTAGGGCCAGCCTCATAGGACTCAACATGGCAGCATATGCAACAATAATAGCC
Organism: Methanothermobacter thermautotrophicus str. Delta H; assembly: GCF_000008645.1. Lineage (NCBI taxonomy): Archaea > Methanobacteriati > Methanobacteriota > Methanobacteria > Methanobacteriales > Methanobacteriaceae > Methanothermobacter > Methanothermobacter thermautotrophicus. The sequence goes on along the minus strand of NC_000916.1, from coordinate 50,032 downwards.
TACACAGGCCTCCTAAACATCACAGACGATATCAAAAAATTCATCATAGAACACCAAACATGCATTGGAGGGGACATTATAGATGGGATTCTTTTTATATGGAGTTTAAAAGAGCTTAGTAGTGAAGGTGTCACCTTGGCAAGTGGTATTTTTTCGATTGCTTCTCTACTATTAGCAGAAGGTGATTTAATTGTGAATGTAAGAACGAATTATCTTCCAACTGAATATTGGAAATATGTTTCTTACCATAGAACTTGGCGGCATGGTTATGAACTTAAAATTTATGTTGGCGAAGACCATTGCATACACTACATTGAAATCCCAAAGAACCCAGATGGTACTTTAAGATGGGATGAAGCAGTGTATATCTGATTAGGAGGATGATATGATGGTAAAGTACATTTTTTATTTTAGTTATTTCCTTTCTTATTTTACTGCTGCATTGGTTGTGGTTAGTCTCCGTTTCCCCTATATTATCAGCAAATTAATTGTCTATTCCATTTACATAGTGAACATGTTTCTCTTAATTTACCTATTAGGCAAGGATGAGTTGGGAAAAACTGAAAATGAAACTGTCAGAGCACTTGGAGGCTTGCTTGTAATTATAGGCTTCTTTGGCCTTGCATAAAAGAAAAGCAGCCCCCCACGCCCAAAAAAACTGGAAAATCTTAGAAAAAACCTATAAAAAATATCACAACTCATGATAATGTTGAAGTCTATGTGGATTTACATTCCAGGATATCCTCAATTATGCTCTTGTGGAGGGATTTATAGGACTCAACATGGCAGCATATGCAACAATAATAGCCTACACAGGCCTCCTAAACATCACAGACGATATCAAAAAATTCATCATAGAACACCAAACATGCATTCTAGAGGATGTTTTCCATGGTATATTAGATATTGCAACTGTTGCCGGTGTCACTGCTGTTATGGGTCCTTTGGGTTTTATAAGTGTGATAGTGGCTGAAGGTGATTTGATTTTAAGGATACGGACTCATTATCTTCCCCAAGAATATTGGAAGTATATTTCGATTCATCGTACCTGGATTTATGGTTATGAGTTGAGAAGTTATGTTGGTGAGGATCATTGTATACACTATATTGAAATACCGAAGAATCCTGATGGTAGTTTGAGGTGGGAGGATGCAGCATACATCTAAGCTTTTTCAGTTTTTGGGGTCGTTATCGTGTTTTACAATTTTGTTGGTTTTACTGTTTACGGGTAGTAAGTTGGCTTTACTGCCTACTAGGCCTGAACTACCTATTATATTGTTAACGTGTCTTTTACTGGGAAATATGTTTTTGCTAATCTATTTTCTGTCGAAGAAGGTGTTCAGAGGCGAGGAAAAAGGTGTGATCGAAACACTTTTTGTTATAATGCTCCTAGTAGGTGTACTTCTCCTTTCTCGGCTATATCATTGAGGAGCGTTAAACCCAACAACAAACCAACAAGCCAATACCAAAATAAAGAGGCTCAGGACATTTCTAGCCTCCAAATAGCAGCCTCCAATCTCATCCCCCCCTCCCAGAATAACCTAAAAATGGATCAAACACCACACTACACAAACCCAAAAGGGGATATCAGGTTCCCAAAAAAGCGACTATCAAAGTTTTCTTCTCGGCCTCCACATATTTTATTTTCAAGCATGACAAAATAAACTCCTCAAGAATCATTATGTAAACAAGAATCATTTTATGACAGCAATATAAGGTTTCTCTTTGCCCATCTGGGGGGGATGGTAAGTGCCTATTTTTTCCTGTTTAAGCTTGTAATGATGGGATTCATGCTCTTGTCTTAAATCCCACCTTTTATATTTTTCGCCCCTAAAAGAGATAGTAATCTTTTTATACTATAATGTGTTATCATATTATGGTGGTGGCTGTGAGGAGGTTGTTGTTTTTTCTGGCGATCCTGTCCTTTTTCTGTCTTTTGGGCAGTTCTTCAGCTGTGAGTTTATCCTATGATGAGATTTGTGACGTTTCAAAGCTGATCGGAAACTACACTGCACAACATGAAAAAATACCATCACAGGTTGTGATTAACGGTAAGAATGTGTCGGCAGACGACTACCTCTACGCCTCATCCTCAACCATCATAAACCTCGATCAGGGTAGGAGAGTTGGCTTGTCATTCAATAGTATGGCCTCCCCGCCCAGTCCAAGTGGAACAGGAACAGGAACACTCCAAAAAGCAGGATACTTGCAGGTGGCAAAGAATGTTAAGGCTTTCATGGAATCCTATGGGAGGTCGCCGAATTATGCCAGCACAGCCATTGGACAAGTCCGCCCAGAAAGCCTAATATATGCCAATGCAAGGATAATAAACTTCTACAACAGCACAGGAAGACTACCAAACTATGTAACAGTAGAATATGTTACAGGTAAGGGTGGAATTATAGTAAGGCCAAGGGCAGACTACACCTACACAATACAAGGCTATAATGTCCAATTCCAGGATAAAAGTACAGGGACAATACAATACTACAAATGGGACTTCGGAGACCAAAGCACAAGCACCCAGAAGAATCCAGTACACGCCTACAAACCAGGAACCTACAAAGTAACCCTAACAGTCCAAGGCTATGGCATAACAGACACGAAGACTATTACATTGGAGGTTATGCTTGCAACGGTCCATGTTAATTCCACGGCAACATCCTCTGGGAAGCCCCTAAATTTAACATTTAAAATTCCGCTCAATGACACGGTTAAATGGATTAGTATAGGGGCTATATCTTCGGGCCTATTCAATGAAACAATATTCCTTGTGGAGGATGGCATAGCATACAAACTAGCCGAGGTCACTAACCCATTCTACCAGGCTAACAGCCAGAGTCAAAGAGAAATAGTCTGGCAAGTCATAGCTGGCCTGAACAGACTCATAGAAATTTACACAAAACTCGGAGCAGAACCTCAAGTGAATGAATATCTCAACAACTTCAATTTAACCCAGGCAGAAAAGATATTCATACTCACAAACTATAACAAGTGCATAGACCCTTTACAGGTCAGTGTGGAGTATCCCGGCGAGGAAAAGGTGACAATAGCCAATATAACATTCCCAGGGAACAAATCAACAAGAACACTCCTCCTACTCTACACAAACGGCCAATACATACACCCACCAGGAGAAACAGGACCCAATATCATAATAAACGACACTCTCATCTGGGAGGCTAGCAACTACGACGCCATCATAACCTACACCCTCGCCACAGGGAAGATAACAAACCAGACATTACAAAAGTGGCTAAACAGGACATACGAGCCCGGACCATTAAAGGCAGCCCACGGAACATTCCTAACAGGCCTTGAAGTAATATACCTCCACGATCTCATCGCAGAAGAAGCAGCCACGCGCTATAATGTAACATGGACCAGGACCATGCCAGTGATGGTCTCAGCAGGAGACCACAGCCCAGGGACATGGATAAGCCTCGAATGCAACCACAACATGGCCGTGAAAGCAGAAGGCACACCCGAAAACATTAAAGCATTCAATTATGCGAGAACATCAGCTATAAATCCAATAGAATACTATGTGATGGAGGCCCTCTTCCCAGGATCAGACCCCACAAGCGCGCCCACAACAGGAATAGGCCTAACACTCCTCAACGGCGGGTCACTAAACATCCTCGAAAGCGGGAATTACACGCTTATCAGTGACGGGCAGGGAAGATACCTCATCATAGACCATGCAACAGGGATAGTAAGGGACATGATCTATGCTTTCATGGGAGCATACTGCTACTACCACCAACAAACAGAATGGGCCCGGGAACTTGGCCAAGCCATAATATTCTCTGAAAAGTTAGATTCGCTCTTGGATGGTAATGGCACAGTAAACCTTGAAGGTTTAGATGATAGTATCAAGAAGGCCTATATTGGCCTTGTAATCTCCATGTACATTGCCCTGGAAGGTCCAATGGCTTTCGTTGATATCCTCAATTATGCTCTTGTGGGTCAGGGACTTATAGGACTCAACATGGCAGCATATGCAACAACAATAGCCTACACAAGCCTCCAAAACATCACAGACGATATCAAAAAATTCATCATAGAACACCAAACATACATTCCAAAAGACATTATAGATATTTTACTTACTGTTTTTGGATACGTGTCAAAAGGAGGTGCTGGGGCGATATTAGGGTCAATTGGGTTTTGTATGTGGTTTGGTGATAAAATATTGAGCTTTAGAGATTATTATCTTCCAAAAGAGTATTGGAAGTATATATCGTATCATCGTTCCTGGTACGATGGTTATGAGTTGAGATGTTATGTTGGTGAGGATCATTGTATACACTATATTGAAATACCGAAGAATCCTGATGGTAGTTTGAGGTGGGATGAAGCAGTATATATCTAAAGTGGAGGGGATCTTATTGGATTATGAATCTTGGTATAAGAGGGCTTATCCTCTTATCTGCATAGTTATGTTCCTATGTATTCTTGCGCTTAAGTATCATTGTGATGTTTTGTCCCTAATAGCAGCCCCTTTAGGCTTGTTCACTCTTCTCCTTTTATGCTGGCTCTACTACGAGTTGAAGGAAAAAGAGTATGAAATAAGATGGATGATGGTAATGCTCCTTATAGTGGGTTTAATTGCATCTCCAGGGGTATAACAGGGCTATTTAATTATTGTCGGGACATCAAACCCCTCAGAGTTCAATGCAACGCCTATTCCCATACAATGGAAGCCTCGACAATATAGGGGATATCATGGAAGGTGCTGCGATCACAAGCATAGCATACAGGCTCCTGAACGGAGAAAAACTAAATATTACAAAAGCTGGGAACTACACCATAATAAACTATGATAATGACTACCTGATCATCGACACTGCAACAGGGATAGTGAGGGATGTCAATATCTTTAAGAATGTTATGGGGGCATATTGTTTCAGCCACCTGCAGACAGAATGGGCAGCCAACCTCGCAAAAGAACTACTGAATGAGACCGGTTTGTGGAAGTTCATTGGATTTGCTGGTGTTTCAGGAGCTGAAGTCGTCGGCTTCGAAGGAGGAGCTGAAGTCGCCATCCTCGAAGCAGGAGCCTTGTCAGCGCCGGCGACAGCTGGCATAGGAATAGTTGTTGCAATAGTCGCTTATATCCTCATCGAACATCCTGAGTGGCTCCCATACATCGAAGATGCCATGATGTTACTCTCACCCGCTGGTCTGCCAACATTCATCGCCTACACACTACTAACAGGAGACACACAACCAATACAAAACTATCTTGAAATACTATCAAGACAGTCTGACGAATGGAGTCAAGCGATAAATGAGTATAGAGAAGCCGTAGATACTCTAAGGGTGATTAGCAGTGGTGGTGTTGGTGGCGATCCCGACGATATAGGAAGGGCTATAAATAATTTAGGTAAACTCATGATGGATGAATGGGATCTGTTCAAGGAGGCTTTAAAGGATGGGAATGTCGTGGGCGCCATAAAACATGGAGGTACTGTAATAGGCACTGGGATGGCTATTGGAAGCCTATTAGCCTATGAGAATCGTGAGACAATAGAAGCCTGCATACTAGGATTCAAAAACTACCTAGAAAAGAAGTTGAGAGAGGCTGGAGGATGAACCCCCTTAAGAAGATAAAGGATTGGATAGCCAGGGGAAAGGCTGGATGGCACCTCAGCGGGGGCCGATCAAGCCTAAAACAGGGAAAATACAAAGAAGCTCTTAAAGAATTCAGGAAAGCCCTCAAGGCGAGTCCAAACGACCCGGAAATCTTGCACTATAATGCAATGACACTACTAAAACTCAAAAGACCAGAGAAAGCCTTAAAATGTTATGAAAAAATCCTCAAAAACAATCCAAAACTAGCAGAAGCATGGAACAACAAAGGAGTAGTCCTTAAAGAACTTAAGAGATATGATGAGGCATTGGAATGCTATGAAAGGGCACTACAAATAGATCCACAAGACGATGGAACATGGAACAACAAAGGAGCGCTCCTTGACACAATCGGTAAACCTGAAAAAGCAATAGAATGCTATGAAAAAGCCTTAGAAATAAACCAAAAAAATGCAAAAGCATGGTATAATAAAGGTAACGGATTACGCAGTCTCGGAAAATATGAGGAGGCATTGGAATGCTATGAAAAAGCATTACAGATAAACGCAGAATTCGTAGAGGCATGGTACAACAAAGCACTAATTTTTGAAGAACTTAAGAGATATGATGAGGCATTGGAATGCTATGGAAGGGCACTACAAATAGATCCACAAGACGATGGAACATGGAACAACAAAGGAGCGCTCCTTGACACAATCGGTAAACCTGAAAAAGCAATAGAATGCTATGAAAAAGCCTTAGAAATAAACCAAAAAAATGCAAAAGCATGGAACAACAAAGGAGTAGTCCTTGAAGAACTTAAGAGATATGATGAGGCATTGGAATGCTATGAAAAAGCCTTAGAAATAAACCTAGAAAACGACGAAACATGGGCTAACAAGGGAGTACTCCTCAGGAAACTTGGAAAATATGAGGAGGCGCTGGAATGTTTTGAAAAAGCCCTTGAAATAAACCCAGAATTCGCCGATGCATGGGAATGGAAAGGTATAATCCTGGAAGACCTCAAAAAACCAGAGGAAGCCCTGAAATGCTACGAGAAAGCCCTCAAACTAAACCCCCAAGACAAAACACTATGGTACATGCAAGGAAAAACACTACAAAAACTTGGAAAACACCAAAAAGCCAAAAAATCCTACAAAAAAGCCCTGAAAATAGACCCAGAATACAAAAAAGCCAAAAAAGCCCTGAAAGAACTCCAAATGAAAGGCTAAAGTCACTCTTAGGATAACAGCACAGCAAACCTTTGAAGGCTTAAAGGACAACGCGAGAAAAGCCTTCAAGAGGCCTTATTAGCCCAATACAACCCGCCCCACACAATCCCATGACCTTTGGAAATCATCAGTTATGGCCTGGTGGGTCAGGGCCTCATAAGAGTTAACATGGCAGCATACGCAACAACAATAGCCTACATAGACTCCAAACTCAACAACATTACAGGTAGCATCAAAGAATTTATCGTGGAACATCAAACATACATCCCAAAGGATATTCTAGATGCAGTAGGTGTGGTTGGTGGCTGTTATTTTATGTTAGAAGGAGGATCTTTTGTGGCAACTGTAGCCTTGTTTTTTGTATTATTGCAGAAGGGGATTTGATTCTTAATATAAGGGATCATTACCTACCTAGGGAATACTGGAAGTATATATCCCTTCATCGTGGCCCGATATATGGATACAAACTGGAAGCATACATTGGTGCGGATAATTGTATACACTACAAGGAGATTCCTAAAAATCCAGATGATACGCTAAGAGAGAATGAAACAATATACATTTAGGTAAATAGAGGGGTTGTAATGATTGAAAGGTCTGAAAAAGGTGAAAGAAAATTTGATATACTTTTTATGGTTACTTTCATAATCTTTTTCCTTGAACTGTTATATTTAAACAGCCCGAAGGTTGAGTTGACTGACTGGTTAGTCGTGGGGCTCCTTTTCGTTTTATTGTATTTTTTCAGAAAAAAAGAAGATTGGATAATTCGCCATCAAGAGGCGATCAGAATTTTTGGGCTAATGATGCTCGCAATTCTTACGATTAGAATCCTTAAGACATGAAAAAACCTTATGTAAACCTATACTAACAGATAAATAAAGAATCAACCCATAATAGGTTCCGCTGCAAGCATAGGATGCCTATCAGAATCATGAGACGATAAAAACTTGCATACTAGGACCCAACGATTACATGAAAAAGAAGTTGAGAGAGGCTGGAATATGAACCCCCTTAAGAAAATAAAGGATTGGATGGCTAGGGGAAGGCTCCGTTCTAATTTACCTTAAAAAATACAAAAAGGCACTAAAATGTTTCGAAAAAGCCATAGAGCTAAATCCAAAAAATTATAGAGCTTGGGGAACTAAAGGAATAACATTACATAACCTTAAGATATATGAAGAAGCATTAAAATGTTATGACAAAGTTCTCCAATTAAATCCACAAGATGATAAAGCTTGGAACAACAAAGGACTAGTTTTCAATGAACTTGGGAGATATGATGAGTCACTAGAATGCTATGAAAAAGCATTACAGATAAACCCCAAACTTGCAGAAGCATGGAACAACAAAGGAGTAGTCCTCAGTGAACTTGGGAGATATGAGGAGGCACTAGAATGCTATGAAAAAGCCCTGGAAATAGATCCAGAAGACGACAAAACATGGAACAACAAAGGACTAGTCCTCGAAGAACTTGGAAAATATAAGGATGCGCTGGAATGCTTTCAAAAAGCCCTTGAAATAAACCCCGAATTCGCCGATGCATGGAAATGGAAAGGCATAATCCTAGAAGACCTCAAAAAACCAGAGGAATCCCTGAAATGCTACAAGAAAGCCCTCAAACTAAACCCCCCAAAACAAAACACTATGGTACATGCAAGGAAAAACACTACAAAAACTCGGCAAACACAAAGAAGCACTAAAATGCTATGAAAAAGCCCTGAAAATAGACCCAGAATACAAAAAAGCCAAAAAAGCCCTGAAAGAACTCACCATCCAAAAAAAATCAACCATAAACCCAAATCCCAGGATCAAAACCTCCACACAACAGGAATAGGCCTAACACTCCTCAACGGCGGGTCACTAAACATCCTCGAAAGCGAGAATTACACGCTTATCAGTGACGGGCAGGGAAGATACCTCATCATAGACCATGCAACAGGGATAGTAAGGGACATGATCTATGCTTTCATGGGAGCATACTGCTACTACCACCAACAGACAGAATGGGCTCGGGAACTTGGCCAAGCCATAATATCTGAAAAGTTAGATTCGCTCTTGGATGGTAATGGCACAGTAAACCTTGAAGGTTTAGATGATAGTACTAAGAAGGCTTATATTGGGCTTTGTAACCTCCATGTACCTTTCCATCCTAAACCCTCTTTTTCGATTATGTAGGGCCAGCCTCATAGGACTCAACATGGCAGCATATGCAACAATAATAGCCTACACAGGCCTCCTAAACATCACAGACGATATCAAAGAATTCATCATAGAACACCAAACATGCATTCTAGAGGATGTTTTCCATGGTATATTAGATATTGCAACTGTTGCCGGTGTCACTGCTGTTATGGGTCCTTTGGGTTTTATAAGTGTGATAGTGGCTGAAGGTGATTTGATTTTAAGGATACGGACTCATTATCTTCCCCAAGAATATTGGAAGTATATTTCGATTCATCGTACCTGGATTTATGGTTATGAGTTGAGAAGTTATGTTGGTGAGGATCATTGTATACACTATATTGAAATACCGAAGAATCCTGATGGTAGTTTGAGGTGGGAGGATGCAGCATACATCTAAGCTTTTTTATTTTTTTGGGGTCGTTATCGTGTTTTACAATTTTGTTGGTTTTACTGTTACGTGTAGTAGGTTGGCTTTACTGCATACTAGGCCTGAACTACCTATTATATTGTTAACGTGTCTTTTACTGGGAAATATGTTTTTGCTAATCTATTTTCTGTCGAAGAAGGTGTTTAGAGGCGAGGAAAAAGGTGTGCTCGAAACACTTTTTGTTATAATGTCCCTAATAGGTGTACTTCTCCTTTCTATGCCATATATTTGAGGAGCGTTAAACCCAACAACAAACCAACAAATCAACACCAAAATAAAGAGGTTCAGGGCATTTTTAGCCTCAGATAGCAGCCCCTTTTAAGTTTTTATTCAGCTTCTACTTCTTTGCGGGATGACCTGAAAGAAATGGATCAACCCCTACACTAGGCATACTCGAAAGGGGAACATAGAAGGATATTAGGTTGCCAAGAAGGAACTGAATATCAAAATTTTCTTCTTGCTTGCCTTCACATGTTTTATTCGTTATATAGATCTATGACGAAGGTAAAACAGTGAAACCCTACCCTCCTCTTCAAGTAGGGTCTGGAATGATCAAGAAATGATCATATCATGGTATGCAGCCCCAGCCATGAAAAAATTTAGGGCCTATTCTTCTACGCCACAGGGTTTAGGGCCCTCATAGGTCAGACAGAATTTTTTTAGTAATCTTAGAGCCCCGGATATGGTTTTTTGACGGCTGTTGCAAACAACAGGATGGGGGCCTGGTCTGAAGCAGCATCTCCACAAGACCTGATTTTATATTCTACTATCCACCAATATAATGTGTGTAGGGGGTTAAGGGATGGAGAAAATATTGGAAAAGATCGAGGAATTTTTTGGTTTTATACCAGAGATATTTAAAGTCCTGGAGGACGAGCCAGAGATCCTGGAAGCATATTATGACAAAATGGAGAAGATTCTATCTAATGATGCGCTCCCACTGGTTACAAAGGAGCTTATAGGGGTTGGAGCTGCAGCAGCCCTTGGATCTGAACACTGTCTTAAAACACATATTAAGGCTGCAAAACGCCTGGACGCGGGTGGTGATGAAATACTACTAGCGATCCTTATAGGAGCATCTATGGCAGAATCAACAGCACTTTCAAGGTCTCTGAGGGTGTTCAAAGAGGAAAGAATGGATCTGTAGAAATCATATACCCCTCATCAATGTATTCATCATCAACGTTAATGGTGATCCTGCTCTGAGGTGGTCCGCTGGCAGATATGGTTGAAAACATGCCAAAATTGACCGCCACATATATACCATACGAAGGATATAGTGGCATTTCGAGGTGAAACACACCGGGCCATAACACATACCACAGATATAAAAACATGCCATCCAGAGGTGAAACACATCCAGCTCTCACACATATCTGTAAGCGACATCATAACCGTCCTGACACCAACATGCAACTTCAGGTGCAGGTACTGCTTTTTCAAACCATCAGGATGTATGAACCACTCCCCAGACAGGATAGCAGATCTAATCCAGAGGATCCGTGATGAAACCGGGGTAGAGAGGGTCCTCATAGCAGGGGGTGAACCCACACTCCAGGAGGACCTTCCTGAACTGACCGAAATCCTCGCAGGAGACTTCCATGTGACAATATCGCCCAACGGCACCCGCAGGGATGTTCTATGGATGAGCACCTTCCATGAGGTCCACGTTGACCTCAAGGCCCTCGACGAGGAGAAACACATCCAGCTGACCGGGGAGTCCAACAGGGAGGTCCTTGAATGCATAGAGGAGTTCTCAGGTTCAGAGAGGATTGAGGTCTCAACGGTCCTCGTGCCTGGCTTTGTTGACCTTGATGAGATTGAGGGGATTGCAGAGTTCCTGTCAGTATGGGATGTTCCCTACAGGATAACAGGGTATGTTGCCCATGGTAACAGCCTCGACGCCCGCAGACCCCGTGACGATGAAATCAGAGAGGCAGCTAGGATCAGCAGGAGGTACCTCAGCAGGGTATCAACATCCCTCGACTTCAGGAGACACACGAAGAGGAGGATGATCATCCGCACCCTCTAGTCCAGGAATAAGGAAGACATCCCGACCTATCGAAAATTATATAAAAAGGTGTTCTTGCAATATTATATGAAGGTTGGGATTTCATGAGGACGACAGTTATTTCCGTGATTTTATTGTTTCTAATCGTGGGGGGAATCTTCACAGCCGCGGCTGCAAATGAAACAGGTAACAATTCCTCTGCAGTGAATAAAACTGTTAAAGGCGGGGGTGGGGTTCAGCCACTCTCATTGTCAGCATCAATAGAGGTGGAGCCCTCAAGCATCAACCTGGGGACTGTCTACCCTGATGGCATCGAAAGGAGCTACCCCAACGCTGTAACAGCGACTGTGACATACTTCTTTGCCTGGCAGGATACCCTTTCTGTCAGGGCCGATGGGAACCTTGTGAACACGGCTGACAGTTCACTCAGGATACCCCTATCCAGCCTCAAATTCAGCACCCCCAGCCTTAGCAAGAGGTCCTTCACGACCTCCGATCAGACCATAATGACATACACCGGAGGGTTCTTTCTCCATGGATCAAGGAGTGTAACCATGAGCCTTTACATCACGGGTACCCCCCTACACTGACCCCGGTACCTATCAGACAACACTCATCTACACAGCAACCTGACCAAACCGCTGCCATCGAAAACCTGTTTTTGTGAACTCAGTCACATATACTTCAAATATATGTTTCTGGTGTCACGAAAAATGAAAAGATTTATATAACATGCTGTGACAATTAATTTTTATCTGAAATACAGGTGATCAATATGAGGGAAAAGTTAATGGGAGTAATCCCGCTTATGGTTGCCCTTGTGTTTGTGGTGGCAATAGGTGCATACAGCTCACCATCCTACGCGGCAACAGCAAGCCAGACAGTTACAGTTACAGTGCCAGAGGCCATCTCAATAGTTGTACCGAATGTTAACTTCGGGAGCATTGCCGCAGGAAGTGAAGGAACAAGCCCTGCTTTCACAGTAAGTAACACAGGTAACGTCAAGATAGACCTCTACGTCAAGGCAGACGCATCAGCATTCACAAGCCCAACTGCTACAGATACAATACCAATAACAGGGTTCAATATTTTCAGTAATGTCACAGGTAACTACCAGAACATCACAACCAGCTCCCTTAAGATATATGACAACATGAACAAGGCATCCCAGGGAGCAGGTACCCCGACAACATGGACAACAACACTCAGACTCTTTGTACCCCCATTCACAGAGGACGGCACATACACAATAACAAACACATACACAGCAGTGAAGCATAACTCACCTGCACCATAAACTCCAATTCTAAACCCAACTTTTTTTCCTATTTTTAAAAATCTTTTAATACCTTAAGATTTAAACTCATTTTAAAGGTGGATGAACCATGAAAGTCAGACACTTAACAGCCCTCTTAATGATCATATTCATAGTCGGATACGTGGCACCTGCAGTGGCAACAGGCCTCTGGGCATCACCGGCAGACTTCCGATACAACCTCAAGCCAGGAGATTCAGTGAGCGGCGAGGTCACGGTGCGGAACATCGGCAAGGAGGAGGTAAGCGTCAACGTGACCAAGAAGAGGCTCCTCATGGACAGTGTGAACCTGGTGTACTCTGACAGGGGTATAGCCCAGTGGATCACCATCGAAGGTAACACGACCTTCAGGCTAAAACCCGGGGAGTCAAGGAAGATAAGATTCACGGTCAACGCACCTGGAAAGATAAACTACCTCGACGCCGCAGGGGCCCTGGTGATAAGGGGAGTGCCGGTCCAGAATGCAGCCACTGGACAGATACAGATAGTCCAGGGAGTCGAACTGGTGGTACCCATATATGTGGGTCTCCCCGGGCCGATCATCGAGTCACTCAAACTGGAGGACCACAAAGCACCCACCATACTTCTGAGCTTCATGCCCGGTAGTTCACCTACAAACTCAAAAATACAGGTACAGTCCAGGCAAACATGACAGGGGCCATTGAACTCACTGGGATAACCGGTAAACAGAGGGTGCCCATCGATGGTGTCGTCTACCCTGAGGACAGCTACACACTGGTTGAGACATGGAAGCCGGGATGGCTTGAATTCGGACCATACACCGCCCGGACAGAGATAAAGTATGGACGTTTCCATCAGACAAAGACCCTTGAGACCAGCGACACGGTCATCGTGATACCTGCATGGCTGATAATCCTCCTCGTCCTCGGAGCCACAGTGTGGTGATCCGTAAGAAGGGAATTGAACCTCCAATCGCGATCAAGATCGAGAGGAAAAAGTAATCCATCCTTTTTTCTTTTCTACCATATTCTCAGTTAATTGATCACTTTATGCAGTTCTTCTAAAACTATTTTGTTCTGAGCATCTCAGGATAATTCCATACAGTTCTCCTTTTAAAGCAGTGAGTATTACAATACATCCCATCATCACCCAAGTAGTAATAATTAAGACTTATATGTTAGTAAGATCATTATTTTTAATGATAAAATTAAAAGGAGGTGAAAAAGGTATGGAAAGACAGTATTTCATGGTTTTCATGGTTCTTCTCGTTGCTGTGGCACTTACAGGTTCGGTGAGTGCAGCTGATACAAACTGTGAGGTGGGGGTTGACGTCAAATATGAATACGCCGACGATAATGGCAATATCAACCCTGACATCCAGGAACTGACAGACGAAAACGGGACAAAGATAAACTTCACCAGAACATTTGACCCGGCAGCAAACATGACCAAAATCAAATTCAACTACCAGAGAACATCACAAACACCACAAAATTCACAGTAAAAATCCGTGCCCCCGGATACAGGGAACTCTCACATACCTTCCAGCTAACAGACTACGGCACGGTATACGCAGCCCATCTTTCACTCACCATGAACGCCACAGAAGCCTACAAACTGGGAAGGGAAACAACAAAGAAGGCAGACCAGATCCTCAACTTCACCAGAACCGGTGAGGTCCTGGTCATAACAACAGCAGGAACAGCATACTACAAAAACCAGACGACAGAGGACGCCCTGGAGGGTATACTCAACCAGGCCCGCGGTATAGTGAGCTATGGTAAAGGAAACCTCCTGATGCTCCGAAAAACCAGACTCGATCCACTGGACTTCGCATTCATAGTAAGGAAAGGTAACGACCTCATACTCGCCTACTTCAAAAACGCCAGCATGACACCCATCTACATTGGAACGGTCTCACAGAATATGACCCTCACACAGTACCAGGCACTGCAGAAAAAACTTGGAAACGACACATTCCCCATAGCAAGCCTGGCCAACGCCTGGGCCATAGGACTCTCAGCAGACATCCTCAGGGAAGCAGCATTCCACGGCCACGTCTGCATGGGAACAATCAGCGGCTACGAATGATAGAAACACTCCTCAAATACTACCCTGCTACAAATGAATTCGGCCTACCACTGGAGGGTGTGAGCTACCAGGTCATAGGTGTACCCGGCGGTTCAGACGATGACGTCTTCATATATGCCATGGATGCGACACCCGGTAAAAGGGCATATGTGGGGTTCAACACAACTGAAGACACCAACATTGTGGGTTTCATTCGATGGAACTCAAAGACAAAAAAAGGTACACTTATCATAATGGCCTACAACCTTCAGGACCTCATCAGCAAATACAAACAGGAAACCGGTGAAACAGCAGTATCAGAACTTAAATTCAACGCATGGGCAGTTAAAAAACTAACAACAAGTCCAGAAACCCTTGTGAAGATCCTCTACGCATTCGACAACCTCACACAGGACCAGGTAAACTACCTCATGGGATATGAACCCACAAAGGGTAACACGACCATCGCCGCAGCCGGGCTTGACCTCAACTACATCCTCAACCAGACAAACCTTATAAATGCAACCCCATCTAACAGCAGTTACAGTACAGGCAATCTAACATACGGGGACCTCAAGAACATCGGCCGCCTTGCGGCAGAGAAGGCTGTAGAGCTCTTCCAGGCCATGGGTATAAATCTTGAAAGGGATGACTATCAGCTATTTGTCCTCACATCAGCAGGCTACGTCAGGTTAAACAACCAGGAGACCAGTCCAATCTGGGATGGAATCTATGACATCCTCGGATCAAGACTCAGCAGGAAAACACTTCTACCAGTACATGCACCGCTCTGGGGTCAGCTGAAATTCGACTTCTGTCTGATCAACGGGACACAGAAGATAATCAAATCAATGTACTACAACATCACAAGCGGAACACTTGTTGTTCAGAATTCATCCAATTACAGAATAGAAGAGGTCCTACCATACGATCCACCCTTTGACGTGCTGATGGGTTGGCTCTTCCACAACCACGTCTGTGGTGGAAGCTCACCAGGTTACCTCATAGCCGACTACATCTTCAACACTTACCCAAGGGGGAAAACGAGAAGTACATCTATGTCACAACACTCGATAACTGTAAGGACGACATACTCTTCATGCTCCTCGGTGTTTCAGCGGGACAGGGAACCTACGCCAACCAGAGGCTGACAAGTGATGAGACAACACTGGAAACAACAGGCGGCGGTATGAATGGAATGGTGGGCTACATCATAATATGGGATGAAAAGACAAACACTGGAAGGGTTGCAGTTATCACATGGCAGAGCCCAAGGTTTGCATCAGGATCCAACTCCTACGAAGAGTACATCCGACTCTACAAGCATGATTACTCCTCACCAAACCTGGTATCAGCACCGGTTGTCAGTACAGCCGCGGAACGTCTTATAAACAAGGAGGAACTTGGCATACTCCTTGCAGGTGGAACTGGCTCCATGAATGCCCTTCAGTATATTTTCAGTATCCCATCCAACAGGACCCTCGAGGACCTTATACCTGTGAACAACGGTGGAACACCAGTTAACAACGGAGGAACCCAGGGAGGTTCAACCGGTGGTGTTCCTTCAGGTTCAGCTGGTGGTATCAGCGGCGGACACTCAGGTT
The DNA here is from genome assembly GCF_000008645.1 of Methanothermobacter thermautotrophicus str. Delta H. Classification (NCBI taxonomy): domain Archaea; kingdom Methanobacteriati; phylum Methanobacteriota; class Methanobacteria; order Methanobacteriales; family Methanobacteriaceae; genus Methanothermobacter; species Methanothermobacter thermautotrophicus. The sequence goes on along the minus strand of NC_000916.1, from coordinate 33,654 downwards.
ATTCACCGGGTGTGGATACTGCGGCTTCACCCGCAGAGGTGGGCGCTGCATCCTCAGTGTCAGAGGAGCCTGCATCAACCCCTTCAAAGGCCTATGAGGTTAAGAATGCTACATCAGGCGCCAGTGGCGGTGACTCCTCATGGTATGTCTACGGTATCGTGGGTGTCCTTGTTGCCGCTGGTCTTGTGGCCTTCGGATTCCTCAGGGGCGGAGCAGGAAAATAAACCCCCACTCTTTTTCTTTTTTATATCAGTAACACCATTCTCAACAATAAATTTATACATGTAAAGGTACCACCCACTAAATGGAGGTTTCACCATGAAGATAAGGGGTGTGTCCTTAATCCTTGTTCTTATGATGCTCCTTACACCCGCCTCATTTGCCTGGAAGACTGTGACCCACTACGACACAGCAGAGGCCATATACGAGAAGCTACCCTCCCACAAGAAACCCAGGTTAAACCTCAACGCCATGGTCGACGGGTCCAACGACCCTGATGAGAAGTTCCATGATACAGTGAGACACAGCTTCCCCAGGAGCTTCACCGAGGCGAAGAAATGGCTCGACCGTGGAAGGAGTGCCTACAGGAACAGGAACTACAGGTATGCGAGTTACTGTTTCGGGGTTGCAAGCCACTACATAACAGACACCTTCAGCGCCCCCCACTGTGTGAGCGGGGAGTCATCATCACTCCATACAGGCTATGAGAGGCAGGCGCTGTACCTTGCACCCAGAATAAAGTATGTGTCAGGGGACCTCTACACACTGATGAAGCAGGGCTACCTCAACGGTAGGAGTGACTGGTCAAGGTGGACGAGGACAAAGAGCCCATCAACAGTCCAGAGGGACCTCGACATGGGTACCAGTGTCGCATATATGGCAATAAACTCAGCCATGAATTAAAAAATTAATTATTTATTTTTCCGTGATGGTGACTGCTCTACCATCAACAATCAGTATCATCTAGAAGCTCAGCTCTGATATCCTCTCCATGGCCTTCACAGTGTTCCTGAAGGAGTTGAAGGCTGTGAGACGGAAGTAACCCTCACCACTTGGTCCGAAACCTGAGCCCGGTGTCCCAACGACCTCAGCATCATTGAGGAGGGTGTCAAAGAACTGCCAGGAGTCCATTCCCTCGGGCGTCCTTATCCAGATGTATGGTGCGTTTACACCACCATAGTACCTTAAACCTGCCCTTTCAAGGCTTTCCCTTATTATCCTGGCGTTTTCCATGTAGTAATCAATGGATTCCCTTATCTCCCGCTGCCCCTCAGGTGTGTAGACAGCCTCGGCCGCCCTCTGGACCGGGTAGGAGACTCCGTTGAACTTTGTTGTCTGGCGCCTGTTCCAGAGTTCCCTCACAGAGTGCATCCTTCCGCTGCTGTCAGGGACCTCAAGTTCTTCAGGTACAACCGTGAAGGCACACCTTGTACCTGTGAAGCCCGCGTTCTTTGAGAAGCTCCTGAACTCAATCGCGACTTCCCTTGCACCTTCGACTTCGTAGATGCTGTGGGGTATCCCATCCTCCTGGATGTAGGCCTCGTAGGCTGCATCGAAGAGTATCAAGCTGCCACTGTCCCTTGCATAGTCCACCCACTCAGCAAGCTGTTTCTCTGTCAGTGTTGTTCCTGTGGGGTTGTTGGGGTAGCAGAGGTAGATGAGGTCCACCCTCTCCTCTGGGAGGGAGGGTATGAAGCTGTTCTCCTCTGTACATGGGAGGTAGACAAGTCCACTGTATCTTCCATCGTCGTCTGCCGGGCCGGCACGTCCTGCCATGACGTTGCTCTCAACGTAAACAGGGTAGACAGGGTCTGTGACAGCGACAACGTTGTCGAGTCCAAAGATCTCCTGGATGTTTCCTGTGTCGCACTTGGCACCGTCGCTTATGAAGATCTCATCTGCTGTGATATCAACTCCCCTTGAAGCGTAGTCGTTCTCTGCTATGGCCTCCCTGAGGAAGGGGTATCCCTGTTCCGGTCCGTAGCCCCTGAATGTCTCCTCCTCTGCCATCTCATCAACGGCCCTGTGGAAGGCCTCAACAACTGCCTCCGGGAGGGGCCTTGTCACATCACCTATACCCATCCTGATTATGTCAGCGTCAGGATTTTTTCTCTGGAATTCCTCAACTCTCCTGTTTATCTCGGAGAATATGTAGCTGCTTTTAAGTAGCAGGTAGTTCTCGTTTACAGTCACCATGATTTATCCTCCAGAAGTTAATTCAACACGAGAAGAATGATATTATCATGTAGTCCACTGGAGTTAATAAAAATTGCTGTGCTGAATCCCCAGCCTGTGAAGAAGCCGGATCACTGCTGGAAAACAAAAAATTCTTTCTCAGGGATACCCTGTTAAAAAAGGAATTATAAACCCCAGAAAACAGAAAAATCATTTGTGGGCATAGTAGAAGACCATTCCTGGGCCTGCAGAATCCAGGCGGGCGAAGCCGAACCTCTCAAGCTGCACAACATCATCAACCTCCAGTTCTGATGCGTCAGCCTCGATGACTCCCCTCACCCTGGAGGCGTCCGGCATGATGACCTCGGCCTCAAGGGCGGACTCTGCAGGGACCCAGTGTATCATTGAAGCGCCGAGTTCACGGGCCTCCTCGATGCCCTCACTGTGGTACCTCAGTTCACCCCCAGAGTAGATCACGTTAACCGCGTCTATGAGGCGCAGCGGTCCTTCCCCAAGGTCATCGCCCGGCAGGTACACCTCACCCCTCAGTTCAAGTACCCTGTTCCCGATTTCAGGGTGGTCCGGGTGTAGGGGCCTTTCAACCCTGACAGGTCCGGGTAAACCCACCACTTCAAGTTTAACAGGATCTGCAGCAAAGAAGTACCTCCTGGCCTCCTCTTCGAGGATGCTCCTGTTGAGGCCGTAGATCTTCTTCCAGCTCATTGTGGAATCTGCTATCTTTACGCCGATTTCAACCATTAACTTTCTTATGGCCTCCGGTCGTATACCCCTCCTTGCAATGGCCCTCAGGGTTCCGAGGCGTGGGTCGTCCCATCCAGAATACTCACCCCTGAGGATGCCCTCACGGGCCCCCGAGGTGCTGAGTGCAACGTCGTCCATCTTCAGGCGCCCGTAGTGTATGAATTCGGGGGGCTCCCAGCCAAGGTGCCTGTAGAGGTACTCCTGCTTCTCTCTGTTTGCCAGGTGGTCCTTACCCCTCAGGACGTGTGTCACGCCAAGGAGGTGGTCATCAACCGCCACTGAGAAGTTCATCATGGGGTAGACCCTGTAGCGTGTACCGGTGCGTGGGTGCTCTGCCTCAACGATCCTCATTGAGACCCAGTCTCTTATGGCAGGGTTTGGGTGGTTCAGGTCCGTTTTAACCCTCACAACGGCTGAGCCCTCCTTCATCTCGAACATTTCCCTCCATCGCTGGAGGTTCTCCCTGAAACCAAGGGACCTGCAGTGACAGGCCTCTCCCCTGTTCTTGAGTTCCCTGAACTCCTCCGGCCTGCATGTGCATACATACGCACCACCCCTCTCTATGAGTTTCTCTGTGTACTCATAGTAGGTTTCCATGCGGTCGCTCTGGATAACTGTCTCATCCCATTCAACGCCCAGCCACTCAAGGTCGGCTGGAATCATATCGTAGGCCTCCGGGTCAACCCTGCGGGGGTCCGTGTCCTCTATCCTGAGGATGAGCCTGCCGTCATATTTCCTTGCATATTCATGGTTGAGGATCGCGGCCCTTGCATGGCCTATGTGGAGGGGTCCGCTGGGGTTGGGGGCGAACCTGAGGACCACCTCACCCTTCACCCCGGCCAGTTCCCTTAGACCCTTCCGCTTCTTCTGTTTCCTCTCGGTGATCTCAAGGCCCAGCCTCTCCATCTCCTGCTGCTGCTCCTCGGGGCTTAAACTGTTAACCCTCTCAACAGCGGCCTCAACTGCTTCCTTAACCTGGGGCGCCATCTTCCTGAGTTCAGGTTCGTTGCTCATGACGGCCCCCATGACGGCCCCCGGGTTTGCCCTTCCCCTGTGTTTCACAGCGTTCAGGAGTGCGTACCTGTAGACAAGGTCCTCCACTGGCACCACCTAGTGTTCCCTTTCAAGGACGAAGTCGGCTATCATGGCGAGGGCTTCCCTTGCATCCGATTCCTCAAGTACCTCGAGGCGTTCCTTTGCCATCCTCACATGGTCCAGGGCCACAGCATGGGCATATTCTGTTGCCCCGTATCGTTCAAATATCTCTATGGCCTCTGCCACAAGTTTCTCGTCCCCGGAGCCCAGGATGGATATCAGCCTCTCCCTGTCCTTCTCTGATGCCCTCTCAAGTGCCTTCACAACCATGAGGGTCATCTTTCCCTCTGCTATGTCACTGCCCACTGGTTTGCCAAGGGATTCCTCGTCACTGACCACGTCGAGGTAGTCGTCGTGTATCTGGAATGCGAGACCAATGCATCTGCCATAGTCCTCGAGGGCGGCGATCTCCTGGGGTGAACCACCACCCATTATCGCCCCGGCCTTTGTTGCTGCTGCGATGAGGGCTGCTGTCTTCTTGTAGATCATCTCCATGTATTCCTCCTCTGTGACGTCCAGCCTCTCCTCGAATCCCATGTCAAGGGCCTGGCCCTCACATATCTTGACGCAGGAGTCAACGACAACTGCAAGAGCTTCCTTCACCATTTCAGAGTCACCGTTCCTGATAACCGCCTCGAAGGCCTTTGAGAAGAGAACATCACCGGCGAGTATGGCCATGGGTTCCCCCCAGAGGACATGGACGGCAGGTTCGCCTCTCCTGATCTCATCGTCATCCATTATATCATCGTGGATGAGTGAGAATGTGTGGATCAGTTCTATTGCCGCTGCAACACCCGCAGCATCCCCGGGGTCTCCGCCAACAGCCTCAGAGCTTAAGAGGGCCAGTGATGGTCTTATCTTCTTACCGCCTGCTGTGATGAGGTGTTCTGATGCTCTGAGTAACGTCTCGGGTGTTATGTCACTGATGGACTCCCTTATCCTCTCATCAGCCATTTCAGAGTACTTCCTTAGAATATCCATTACTTCCATCATCGGATACCTCCATTAAAGACCTGTGCCTGTCCATTCCTTAGGATATGTATATCGTTACCCAGCTTGTAGCCCTCCTCCTCTGCTATCTCTGCGTAGGCCGAGAGCATGCTCAGGTCACCGTGGGCAGGTATTATGTGCATGGGGTTCAGCATTCTTATGAAGTCCCTGTGGTCCTCCCTTCCAGCATGCCCTGACACATGGGCGTTGGTGTAGATCCTGGCACCGCTTGATGCCAGACGCCTCTCCATCAGGTTCCTGTTGGCAACGTTCATGGGGTTCGGGATGACCGGGGCTGATATCACAACATTATCACCCCTCTGTATCCTGAACTGGGTCTTTGCATTGGCTATCCTTGGGAGCAGTGCGTCGGGTTCCCCCTGATGTCCCGTGGTTATGAGGAGGTAGTCCTCGCGCTTTGCCTCTGCACGTGCAAGGGCCCTGTTAACTGCCTTGGGACTTCCATATATGCTCGCATTCTCAGGGAGTTTCAGGATCCCCATTGCCTCTGCGAGTCCACAGTAGCGCTCCATTGACCTTCCCAGGAGAAGCATCTGCCTGTCGCTCTTTGATGCTATGTCACTTATGGCCTGTATACGTTCCATGTGGGATGAGAAGGTTGTCACGATCATCCCGGTCTTCTCCTCCAGGGGGTTCTTCATTATGTCCTCCAGGACTATCCTTGCAACCTTCTCTGAGTGGGTCTTGACCTCCTGCTTCTCATTGGCCCTTGTTGTCTCGACTATCATGGCGAGGACGCCCTTCCTTCCAAGTTCCCTGAGACGGTGGTAGTCTGGTGGTGGGGATATCTTCTGGTGGTCGTCGAATTTGAAGTCCAGTGCATAGACTATTATGCCCTCCGGTGTGTGCAGGGCTGCTATCACTGACTGGGGTATGCTGTGGGTTGACTGGATGAACTCCAGGGTTATACCCGGTGATATCTGACACTTCTCCCCGGCGTTCAGTACCTGGAGTGTGTTGAGGACGTTGAACTTCCTCTCAGCCTTTATTGTTCTCTCTATGAGTGCTATGGTGTAGGGTGTTGCTATTATGGGCGCCTGGTACCTGTGGGCGAGTTTTGCAACTGCCCCTATATGGTCAAGGTGCCCATGGGTGAATACTATGGCCCTGACCTTCCCGTCAACGTCCTTCATGAGGGTATCGTCGGGGATGACCCCCCTCTCAATGAGGTCGAGGCTGTGCATCCTTGCTATATCTGTGTCCTCATGTATGTGAACCCTGTCAAGGTGAATCCCCATATCAAATATTACAACGTCATCTCCTACCTTAACGGCGGACATGTTCTTACCAACTTCCTCGTATCCGCCGATCGCAATTACTTCTACGCTCAAATTATGACCTCCTGGCGTATTTTTTAGTTTCAAAGCCCCTTTGGTTCAGCCATTCTCCTGTATGGCCTGTTATTATGACTGGTGATTTTTTAAGATCGTCAAGTGTCTCTGCACCTGCCAGGTACATTGCAGTCCTGAGGGCCTCATTGAATCCCTCAATTACCTTAATAACTTCCCTGTAGCCATGCCCCGCTGCTTCAAGGACCGGGAGTGCAATCCCCACCATTTCTGCACCGAGGGATATTGCCTTGGCGGCGTCGATCCCGCTCCTGATACCCCCTGATGCTATTACCGGGATGCTGACAGATTCCACGACCTCCACGGTGCTTGCAGCGGTTGGTATGCCCCAGTCCCAGAAGAGTTCTCCGAGGTACCTGTCATCCGCCCGGTATGTTTCCACGGCAGCCCAGCTGGTGCCGCCTGCACCTGCAACATCTATGGCTGATACACCACAGGATTCAAGTTCAATGGCATCCTCTGAGCATATACCTGCCCCTGTCTCCTTCACCATTACCGGGACGTCCACTGACTCAACTATTGCTGATATGGACTCGAGGGCCCCTGATGAGTCAACGTCTCCTCCGGGCTGTATGGACTCCTGGAGTGGGTTGAGGTGCACTGCCAGGGCGTCTGCATCTATCATCTCCACGGCCCTTTCAGCGTATTCGATATGTGAACTTCCAATGTTACCTATGAGCATTGCTGAGGGTGCCTCCTCCCTTGCGATGGTGTAGGTCCCCTCAAGTTCAGGGTGCTCCACCCCGGCCCTCTGACTTCCAAGTCCAAGTGCTATTCCAAGTTTCTCTGCCGCCCTGGCAAGTTCCCTGTTTATCTTCATGGAGGCCGGGTGGCCGCCTGTGATTGCACTTATCATTACAGGAGATGATAATTCCCTGCCGAGAAAATCAAGGCTTATATCTATCTTTTCCTTGTTTATTTCAGGTATGGCTCTGTGAACTATCTCAATATCCTCGAAGCCTGTCTTCTTCCTGTACTCAACATCACAGCTGGCGCACAGGATCAGATGCTCCAGTTTCCTATCCGAAATCATATTTTAACGCCCTTAAAAATTTTCCATCACCCTATAAATTCCTTTGAATGTTGATTGATAATCGTGAATGTCCTCAATGTTTCCCTGTGATTCTTGTGCCCCGTACCTCCTCTCCCAGGAGGGCCCTCTCAATATTTCCGGGCACTGCAGCATTAATTATTTCAGATTCCACACCCTTCTCTGCAAGCAGAAGGAGTTCCCTTATCTTACCGACCATTCCACCCGTCACATCAGTGTTAAGTGTCCCGTCAAGGGATTCAAGGTCATCGAGTGATCCTATAACATCAAGGAGCCTTGCATCGGGGTGCTTCTTAGGGTTCCTGGTGTATACCCCGTCCACATCTGTCCCGAGTATGACCCTCTCCGGCATCAGCCTCAGGGAGAAGTGGTTTATCAGCTGGTCTCCTGATATGACAGAAAATTTCAACCTCCTGTCTGAGTCAAGTACAACGTCACCGTAGACCACCGGTACCATACCCTCCTCAAGGTAGGATCTGATCAGTGAGATATCCGCGTGGCTTATGCGGCCAGCATGGGCCCTTATGAAAGCTGATGGCTGCATTGAAACTGCTGGAATTCCCTCAGCAAGGAGTGCGTCGCATACATGGCTGTTAAGCTTTTTAACCCAGTTCTGGGTCAGTGCAAATCCAAACCTCCGGCGCCTGAGGTCCTCCTCATTCTCTATCTCCGAGCCTATCCTGTACTCACCTGCAAATGGGTGGCCAAAGGACCCTGCGCCGTGCACTATCATCAATGATGATGGCGAAGCGTTCCCTATCTCTGAGGCTATCCTTTCAAGGTTATCCCTGTCTATTGCAGGTTCCTCAGAGTCCTTCCTGGTAATTACACTTCCACCAAGCTTGAGAATGATCATTACATATGCACCCTGTGAATATTAGATGAGTCCCTTAACCGAAAACTCTGCCCTCATGGCTTTCCAGTTCCTGTTAAGGGCCGTGACAACATCATCCACACATCCCGGGCAGTGGGCTATTATGCTCCCGCCGCCGCCGGCTCCTGTGATCTTTGAACCTGCTGCCCCGGCGTTCCTTGCCTCATAGACCATCATTGAAAGTTCACGTGTGGAAACGCCCATGGAGTCCAGCAGCCCCTGGTTGAGGTTCATGAGCTCCCCCAGGGGTTCTGTGTTGTTCCTTAGAAGTTCCCTGTATGCTGTATTGGTTATGGACTCAACTGTGTCCATTATCCTCCCCATGATATCCGGGAATCTCCTGAACCTTTCAGCTACGCCGGCAACCATCCTGGCTGTTTCCCCTGAATAGTCAAGGTGTGCTATTACAAGGTCCCCCAGGTCGGCCTCAAACTGCCTCACCCTCCTCTGGCTGTCAAGGTATACAAGGCCCCCATAGGTGCTGATGGCTGTGTCAAGGGGGCTGGCGGCTCCCTGTACATCAACCTCCACCCTGTGGGCCCTGGCTGCTGTCTCCCCGGGTCCATGATCCCTTCCATGGTACCTGTCGAGGGGACCTATCAGTGCAACGGTGAGTGCAGCCGATGAACCTAGGCCTGAACCGGCGGGTATCTCCATCTCCACCCTGATGTCAAGGGGTGATGCGTCATGGTAAAGCTCGAGGCACCTCCCGATGTAGTCCAGGATGCCACCGGATGGTCTCTCTGAACTGTGGCGTATACCCAGGGAGGGGATGGTTACATGGGTGCTGCTGGATTCACTTACGGTTACAGTCACCCTGCGGTCTATGGCGGCTGCTATTGCCGGCTTGCTGTAGACCACTGCGTGTTCACCAAAAAGAATGGCCTTGGCAGGTGCGGATGCCGACGACTTCAATGTTTCACCCTTATCTCAGGACAAGTGAGCGTAGCCCACCACCGAGCTGCGGTCACCGGTAACATCTCCACTTGTTGCATATCTCAGTAGGTCGCATTCTGTGGCTCCAAGAATCCTTGAGGCTATGATGGTAGCCGCTACCGGCCCATAACCGCACATGGTTGCGTTGAGTTCACTGATAACACCGTACATGCCGGTATCATCCATTGCTGTTATCCTGTCAATGATCCTTCTGTCGGTGGCTTCAGCAATGTCCTGTGGACTGTAGTGTGTGAAGTCTGTGCTTGCGATGACAGCCGCATCCCTTCCGGTTTCCCTGATGGCTGATGCGACCGCATGTCCAACATCGGCGGCTGTCTCATGGCCCTGCATCCACATGGTAACTGGAACTATCCTGAAGTTATCTGTGAAGTACTGGATGAAGGGTACATGCACCTCACAGCTGTGCTCGGCGAGGTGTGCTGTCTCATCCAGGTCTATGATCCCTGATTCTCTCACAATGGCTTCTGCAAGCTCTGAGTCTATCTCCACTGTACCGAGGGGTGTCTCCCATGCACCCTGCTGCATAAGCGATACACCTGACCCCATCCCTGTGTGGTTGGGGCAGATTATCACCAGGGTCCCGGGGATTCCATCGGATACCAGCTCATGGTAGGCGTGTGCTGCCACGGGTCCTGAATACATGTAACCTGCGTGGGGGGCGATCACCCCCTTTATCCTCCTCATGGACCCCACTGCCGGAAGGGTGCCGGGTCCGAGCTCATGCTCGAAACACCATTCAATGCGCCTTCTGAGGGCCGCGGGGTCCCGTTCATAGAAAGCTCCCGCCACTGCAGGTCTCCTTATCATATGACCACTTCTAGATCTTCAGTTCGAACTCTGTTGGAGGTATGTCCAGGTCCTCATCCTCCTTGAGGATGCCCTTCTCCCGGAGGAACTGCCTTGCCAGTAACCAGTAGACAAGGGCTATGGCCTTACGTCCCTTGTTGTTGACGGGTATTGCTATATCAACATTTCCAAGGAGGTTTTCAGTGTCACAGAGGGCAACCACAGGTATGCCTATCTGTTTGGCCTCGATGATTGCCTGTGAATCTGATCTTGGATCTGTGGCCACCAGGACCTCCGGTTCAATGAACTTCGCATAGTTAGGATTTGTGAGTGTACCGGGTATGAACCTTCCAGGTATGGTCCTTGCACCTGTAACTTCACCGAATTTCCTCACAGGTTCCTGTCCATACTGTCTTGTTGAAACAGCGAGGATGTCATCGGGTTCATACTTTGAGAGGAACTTTGAAGCCGCGATTACCCTGTCATTTGTCTTCCTTATATCGAGGACGTAGAGTCCGTCTGATCTCACACGGTAAATGTACTTCTCCATATCAGCTGTTTTCTGCTGTGTTCCAATGTGCAGTCCTGCTGCAAGGTATTTGTCCAGTGGTATTAGTAGTTCTGACAATCTATCACCTCAAATAAGTTTCAATATTTAAAATGGCAGATCAGCCATCCTTGAATATGGAATCTCTTCCTGTATGCGTATGAGTTCGTTGAGTTTGGCTATCCTCTCACCGCCTATTGCACCTGTCTTTATGAGGGGTGCTCCGAAGGCCACCGCAAGGTGGGCTATGGTATCATCTGTTGTCTCACCTGACCTGTGTGAAACCACAGGGGTGTACCTGTTCTCGAGGGCCAGTTTGACGGTGAGGTAGGTGTCTGTGAGGGTGCCTATCTGGTTGGGCTTGATGATTATGGCGTTGGCTGCACCCATCTCTATACCCTCCCTGAGTATCTCCCTGTTGGTCACGAAGATATCGTCACCACAGATCATGCAGCGGTCACCAACCAGGGATGTCAGCTCGGCGAAACCCTCAAGGTCTCCCTCATGGAGGGGGTCCTCGACATAGTACATGTCATAGGTTTCAATTATCTCCTTAACAAATTCTATCTGTTCGCCTGTGTCCTTCTGGACGTTCTCCTGCCTGTAGACGTACTTCTCAATCTCAGGGTCCCAGAATTCGCTCGCTGCAAGGTCCAGCGATGGTCTCACCTCAACACCGAGTTCATCTGTTACCTCCTCACAGGCAGTGGCCTGTATCTCCAGGGCGTCCCCGTTTGAGAGGCTGGGCACCCATCCGCCCTCATCACCCTTACCTCCTGCAAAGGACGGGTCCTTCTTCTGGATGAGCTCCCTTATCCTCTTATGGACGGCTGCATTTGCGAAAACCGCCTCGGTTATGTCCTCAGCACCCACAGGCACAACCAGGAACTCCTGTATGTCAGGGGCGTTTTTTCCTGCGTGGGCCCCCCCATTTATCATGTTACCCAGGGGGTAGGGTATGGATGTTGCAAGGTTTCCGCCGAGGAACCTGTAGAGGGGCATGTTGTAGGATGATGCTGCTGCCTTTGCGGTTGCCATTGAAACAGCCACCACGGTGTTACCTCCCAGAGATGAGAGATTTTCGGTCCCGTCGATCTCCTTTAGGACGAGGTCTATGTCCTGGAGGTCCACTGCATCCATTCCTATGAGTTCTGAGGAGATTATATCCTCGACCTCTGTTATTATCTCATCAACCCCCCCTGATGGGAAGGCTGCAACCTCCCTGGAACCTGTGCTTGCACCGCTGGGGGCTGCAGCCCTTCCAAAGCCGTTCCAGGTTATAACATCAACCTCAACCGTCGGGTTTCCCCTGCTGTCAAGAATTTTCCTTACTCTAACATCTTCAATAATACTTTCCATTAAAACACCTCATAATAAACTCTAGACTGAAAAATAGTGGTTTATTAGAGTTTATTTGTCTCTTCTAACGTCCAGTGGCATGACCTTCTTTTCAAGTTCCTTTCTGGCTATATCAACAGGGTCCAGTGACTCCTTGATCTCAACGAGTGGTCTTGCACCCATTGATATCTGGAGTGCCCTGGCACCTATCAGCCTAGCCCTTTCAAAACGTGTGAGTTTTTTTGACGCCATATGCATATGCCTCCAAGAAAAACATTAAAATAGAGGTTCTTGGATTCGATTTGATGGGACCGCCGAGATTTGAACTCGGGTCTCCAGCGTTCCGGTGCTGACCATCCCCGTTCCAGTTGAAAAGTCCGGAAACTTCTTCAATGGCTGGGAGGATGGACCAAGCTACCCTACGGTCCCCTACCATGTCTCAACATGTGAAATTAACATTCGTCTGCAGCAGTACCTCTTGAGACCCAGGTCATCAAGCACGTCCTTGGGGTCCTCTCCATCAGCCACTCTCCTCTGATACTCATTGAAATAGGCTGATACAGGTTTTCCGCAGCTTAAACATCTTACTGGAATCATACTGAATCATTCTACTCTTTAGTTTATAAAATAAAAATATATAAAGTTATCGATTGATCTACCTGTAACTCTTCTGTCTCCTTGCACGGGCGCCTCGGCCCCCGTACTTCTTGGGCTCTGAACGTCTGGGGTCTCCCACCAGCATTGTCCTGTCGTACTGTACGAACTTCTCCTTGAGGTCCATGTCACTGGTCCAGTCCACGAGTCCCCTGGCGATGACCATCCTTGCAGCCTCGGCCTGTCCAACTATACCCCCACCAACGACCCTGACGTTTATGTCAACGTCATTTATAACGTCGCCGGCAAGTTTCAGTGGTTCCATGATCTTGAGCCTTGCAAGTTCAGGTGTGTAGAGTTCAACCGGGACCTTGTTGATCCTCACTCTACCCTTACCTTCCCTGATGGTCCCCCTTGCAATGGCGGTTTTCCTTTTGCCGCTTGTGTGAATAACCTTCTTCATGATTACACTCCCTATCTGTAATCTAGCACCCAGAAGTTCTGAGATCTCTCCGAGTTCCATTCCCTTTTTTATGCTGCCTGCCTTTGCATCGGGTATTTCAACCATTTCTTCATCCTTGAATTCACGTGGAATACCCACATATGCCTTGAGGCCCTTGAAGGCTTCTCTTCCCTTTGATTTCTTGTAGGGTAGCATGCCCCTCACGGTCCTTCTGAATATGTCGTCGGGCCTTCTGGGGTACTTGGGACCCATCCTTCTGGGGTTGGATATGCTGGCCCTGTCAATCCTCTGCTTGTACTTGCCGTATGCCCATTCCTTAGAACCTGTGATCAGGATCTTCTCGGCATTTAAGACGATCACTTCCTCCCCCTCAAGGAGCTTCTTGCTGACGACACTTGCCAGTCTTCCAAGGATATGTCCTTCTCCGTTGATGATCATGAGCAACACCTTATTCTATTATCTTTATGTTCTTAATGGCCGGGTTCTCTTCAACAATTTTTCCGAGTGTCAGGCACTCTCCCCCGGCCCTCTCGATCTTATCCCTTGCTGTCTGTGAAAATGACAGGGCAACAACCTGGACCCTGTGGTCAAGGTTTCCGCTTCCAAGGACCTTTCCAGGCACGAGAACTGTTTCATCCTCATCGGAGTGCCTGTTTATCTTGGATATATTGACTGCAGCCCTGTTCCTTGTGGGCCTTTCGAGTCTCCTTGCAACGTCCTTCCAGATTGCTGCGCCTTCCTGGGATGATTTTTTCCTGAGATTACGTATGAGTTTTATAAGATTGGGATTCGTCTTGGTAATCTTCCTTACCATTGGTTAGCCTCCTTCACAAAATGTTATTACCTGCTCTGCCTTGTCCCTGAGGATGTCACAGGCCTTAAGGAGAACATCCTTTGGGTCAACTGATCCGTCGGTCTCTATCCTGAATATGAACTTGCCTTCCTCGTATCCCACATCTATGGCCCTCTTATCACATGCCCTGACACAGCTCTTGCACATTGAACAGTTTTCAAGGTCAACAACCACGGGTTTACCTGATTCCTCTCCAAGAACATCCCTCGGGCATGCCTCGATGCATTCAAGGCACTCGTCACAGTCTTCACTGAACTCTATCCTGGGGTAGTATTTGTATGCGCATGCTGTGGTGGGTTCCCATTTCGCATGTTCCCTTCCCACACCCAGCTGTGCGACGGCCTCCAGTTCAAGCTCATCATCATCTCCAAGCTTCACAAGGGGAATGTCAGGGTAAACCGGTTTAACTGCGGGTGTTTCTGAAACAAGATCCCCTGAGTAAACAACACCCGGGCCCTTCTTCCTGAGGGTGAGGGATACACTGCACTCTGAGCAGTACTCCTCACAGTCGCACTCCTCAGGCATTTTAAGGGATTCAGCAAATTCAGGGTCAGCTGCAAGGGGTACAAGCCCCAGCCTGTGGGCCAGTACCTCATCGAACATCTTGGCGTCGTTCCTGTACATGTTGACGTACTCAATTGCCAGTTTGGGGACCTCCATCATGCAGATCCTCCTTATGGCGTTTATGAATGGAACCGTGACGCCGCTGACCACAAAGACCATTTCGGTATCAGTTTTTTCCTTAAGAGCAATATCCATTTTAGACCCTTCTTCCCCTCTTACCTCCAGGTCTACCTGTTCCATCGTGAGGTATGGGAGTTACATCCTCAATTTTACCTATCCTCATTCCAGCCCTTGCCAGTGCCCTTATGGCTGCCTGTGCACCTGGTCCGGGTGTCCTTGGACCGTTTCCACCAGGAGCCCTGACCTTTATGTGCAGGCCGACGATGCCCTTCTCCTTTGCATCATCAGCTGCCCTTGTTGCGGCCTCCATTGCAGCGAAGGGTGAGGACTCCTGACGGTCCGCCCTCACAACCTTACCACCGGACCACTGTGTTATGGTCTCTGCACCGGTTATGTCTGTGATGGTGATTATTGTGTTGTTGAATGATGAGTAAATATTTGCAATTCCCCATTTTTCCTTCTCAGCCATTTTATCTCTCCCTGAAATTATTCAGCGTCCTGGGCTGCTTCTATCTGTTTTTTCATTGGGGATGATGGGTAGAACCCTATCTTATCCTCTTCTCCCCTTTTAACTATGTATCCCGGGGCGTCGATCTTCCTTCCGTCAAGGGCTATGTGGCCGTGGATGACCATCTGCCTGGCCTCCTTCACGGTCCTTGCAAGTCCCCTCTTGTGGACCAGTGTCTGGAGTCTTCTCCTGAGCACGTCCTCCACTGTGAGGTCCAGGACGTCCTCGAGTTTGGCGCCCTCGTTGAGTATTCCTGTCCTGACGAGGTGGCCCAGGAGCTGTTCCCTCTCCTTCCCTGTGTGTTCACTGGCCATACCAAGGAGGTACCTTGCGTCCCTCCTGTATCTCCTCACCATTGTCTCTGCTTTCCAGACTTCCTTCTTGTTCTTGAGGCCGTATTTTGCCACGAGCCTGTTTTCTTCCTTTATTCTTTCAGCGTTCCATGGGTGAGGTGGAGTATCATACTTTTTCCTTGCCTTACGTGGGTGTCCCATTTTAACATCTCCTTAACTATCTCTTCTTCCTTCTCACACCAACTGAGGAGCCTTTCCTAAATGTTGACTTTGTCCTCTGTCCCCTGACAGGTAGTCCAAGTTCGTGTCTCCTTCCCTTGTAGCTCCTTGTTTTCCTCATCCTGTTGAGGTCCTCTCTGAGGCACATTTCGAGGTCAGATTCTATGAGGTGCTTGTCCTCGCCTGTCTCGTAATCGTTACGCCTGTTGATCATCCATGATGGGATGTTATACTTGGCAGGGTTCTTTATGGCCTCTTCAAGTCTCTCTATTTCCTCATCGGAAAGGTAGCCTATTCTCTGATTGAGATCGTATCCTGCTGACATGATTATTGCCCTTGAAAGAGCCTTACCAACGCCCTTTATACTTGTAAGGGCATTTTCCATGGTCTTATTACCATCAATGTCCTTTCTGGCAATACGAACCATATGTTTGAATTCTTCTTCCATTCATTAACCTCCAGTAAGAGTGAATTCGCGGGACGGGGGTTTGCGAATTCTTCATAAGAGTCGTAGGTGCAACAGGGTTGCTTTAACCGACGCCGGGACTGGGATTTGAACCCAGGAGGAGCAAAGCTCCACAAGATTTCCAGTCTTGCGCCTTACCTGGCTAGGCTATCCCGGCACAGGATGTATCATATAACTGTATATTATGACATCTATTTAAGTATTGCTGCCGTCGGTTTCTAGCGCCACATCCTCGGGTAGGTTCCCGGTTCCATGAAGACCTTGCGGGTTTCAATAACAAGACCACCATCTGCCGCTGCAATATCCAGTGCAGACATGGATGCCTCGCCAACACCCACCAGTTCGCCCTTGAGGGTCATTATGGCGACGGTGTCCCCCCAGGCTATGTTATCATCCAGTCCGGCTATACCGCCACGTGCAAGATCAGCGCCATGGCATATTGCATCAACCGCCGAGTCCAGGATAACCACACGGGGGAGGTGACCCACTGCAAACTCCATGGGGAGGATGCACTCCCTCAGGAAGGTCTCATCTCCATCCTCAACCCAGAACTGGTATGCGTCCTTGAGATCATGGAGTGTCACAAGGCCCTCCTCTGTGAAGGGTCCCACGGCTGTGCGTCTGAGTTCAGCCATGTGGGCACCTGCACCAAGGGCCTCGCCAACATCGTGGCAGTACTTTCTCACATAGGTCCCCGCCTCACAGGCTATCCTGAAGAGAACATCCTGACCATCCACCTCCAGTATATCCACACGGTAGATTGTTCTGACGCGGAGATCCCTTTTAACTGCGGATTTGAGTGGGGGTATCTGGAATATCTTCCCCTGAAATTCCCCCAGGACCTCCCTTATTCTTTCCTCATCCACCTCCCTGTGGACCCTCATGAGGCAAACGTACTCCTTAGGAGCCTCCAGGAGGAGCTGCATGACCCTGGTGGCCCTGTCTATTCCCAGGGGGAGCACACCAGTAACCTTCGGGTCGAGTGTGCCGCCGTGTCCCACCTTCTCCACGTGGAGCATGTCCCTGACCCATGAATCCACCTGATGGGATGTTGGACCTGAGGGTTTATCAAGGTTCACAACACCCATGGATATATGGGCCTCAATGTCCCGTTCAGCCGGTGGGCACCCGTAGTCAGGGTTTGTGGTGGCCTCCTTTAGTTCAATGAAGTTTGCCATGAGGGATACCTGCAAAAAAAGAGGTGAGTTTATTCCAGGGATTCAAGTTCCTTCTTTATCTCCTCAATATCATCTGACTTGAGTTCTATCTTATTCTCAGTGGGTTCGAGGTGGCTCACGTTGCACCTTCTATTTTTAACGTTAACACCCACAACTTCAACGAAGTTTTTGTCGATGATATCGAGTATCACGCCATTTTCACCGGCTTCTCTTCCTGCGGTTTTTACACATACTCTTCCAACTTCTATTGCTGCCATTAAATCACCTCAGTAACTTTTAGTATGATGTCAGCTAGCCTCGGCGTCAAAACGGTTGGTGTTTATCACAATGTCATATACCTCAAGGTCATCCACATCTATTCCATGAATCTCCCTGTACCTCTGGGCCTCGCTCCTCTCACGTATCCGGATCTCCTCTCTGACCGTCTCTATGTCCTTTGATTCCCGGACACTTATGCGCTGGGCCCTGACATCGAAGGGCGCTATGAGGAGCACCTTAAGGTCGGCCCTTGCGAAGTGGGCAGAGAGTCTGCCCTCAAGTATGAGGTCCTCGTGTTCATCTGCAAGTCTGGCCTGTCTCCTGTCAATTTCAATGTCAATTTCAGGGTTTTCCTCTGCAATCCTGCTGAATTCAAGGATGTCAAGTTCCCTCTCAGCAGCCATCTGCCTGAAGACATCTCCAGCAGATACACAGGGGATACCCATCCTCTCAGAGAGTATCCTGGCGACTGTCGTTGTGCCGGTTCCTGCCAGACCACCGATGGTTATGATCATTATGACCTTGCCTCTTTTTTAAAGACTTTGCGTGCGCAGCTTGAGCAGTAGTAACCACCGTATGGTCGGTTGGGCCTCTTCTTGGATTTTGAGAGTTTTCTTATCTCGTAGGGTCTTCCTCTTGGAACACCGTGGAGTGGCTTTCCGCAGCCAGCACATACATGCTTTGAAGGTTTCTTTCTGCGGTAATGGGTAACTGTCCTTCCTCCAGGTGTTTTCTTGAAGATTCTCTTATATGATCTGGATCTGTATCTTAACTCTGGCATTTTTATCTCTCCATAACCTTACATTCCACCTTTAAGTCCCATGAATTTCCTGAATATCTGGGACATGGCAAAGGAGCATAATATGTACCATCCGAGCCATCCTATGGCATAGGATGGGGCGTTTGGTGGCATGCCATAGAACATGTGCCACAGGGGGACAAGGAGGACGTAGTATGCAATCTGGGGTAATATGACCAGTGTATTGACTATGTGTGGCTCCTGTCCCATCCAGTAGAAGACAAGGATTATTGGTATGAATGTGACTATCATCGGCTTGAATGACATGGTCATCATTTCGCGCTGCTTATCCATGAACTCCATCTGTTTCTTCTGGATCTCCTCCAGTGCAGCCATGTCATTCTTCTTCCTTGCCTCCATCATTTCCTGCTGGAATTCCTGCATCTCAACCTTGAGTTCCTCCAGCCTCTCCTGGTCCACAAGGAGCTTGTTGGCCAGGGTTATTACGAAGGCCACGATGGCCGATATCAGGAAAACCGTTAAGATGGGGTTCTGTGGATTCGGGTCCATTGCAATGAATGGGCCGAAAACAGCATTCAGCGCCCCGTAAACAATTTCAAGCACCATTTTATTTTCCTCTTTACCTTACTCCAGAACGCTTTTCATCTCACTGACTGCAGACTCAAGCTGGTTGTTATGGTTCTTAACTATTTTAACCGTTGCGCCTGTGAGTGTTGCATAGGCCATCGCAGCGGCCCTGTTCATCTGCTGATGCAGGTCAATCTCCTGCAGGGACTCCACATCCCTGTCCCTTGTTTTGTCACTTATTCTCCTTGTGAAGATCTCCTCTGCATCGGCTTCAACAAGCACAAACATGTCAGGTTCCAGTTCCTCAAGTACCCATACTGGAAGACCTGGCAGAAAACCAGCGGGCGTCTTTATGGTGCAGTGTGTGTCGACGATTATATTATTCTCCAGTGACCTTTCTCTTATACTTTTCGCAGCAGCCCTCTGTATATCCTTCTGAACCTCAGGTGGGAGTGTCCTCATCTGATCCCTGTTTTCAACGAGGCCCTTCTCAACCGCTATTTCAAGCATGACGTCCCCGTAGTTCACATTGAGATAGTCAAGCTCCTTAAGGGTGTTCTCAAGGACCGTTGTGCTTCCTGAACCAGGTATTCCCGCAACTACAACAACCTTCATGGTACCACTTCCGAATTTAGTTCTAATCACCCAGGAAGCTTCGAAGTATCGGGTGCATGTCCATGAGCTGTTCCTGGGCTATCTCCTCATAGAGTCTGTAAACTATACCCACGGTGAGAAGTACACCTGTTCCTCCACCGAGTGAACCTGTGAGGTCAGCCACGAATGCAAGGAGCCCCACAAATGCTCCACCAAGTATGGTTATGGTGGGTATGTAGCGTTTAAGTATCTTCTCAAACTGGCCCCTGCTGCTCCTGAAGCCAGGTATCTGCATACCCATCTGGTACAGCTGCCTCGCAACATGCCTCGGGCCGATGTTACTTATCTCAACCCAGAGCCAGGCAAAGAGGACACAGAGTCCGATGAATACAACCGCATAGAAGACGACCCTGAAGGGGTCGAGTATGAGGGCGTCGATGGACCTGGGGGCTGTCAGGAGATATGCCAGCCCATCAACTGCCTGTCCATTGCTGACGGTACCCAGTATGGGGTATCCCAGTTTCTGGAAGACATTGGCAAGGAGCTGGACGTTGAGGAGGAGGGCGCTTGTGAGTATAACCGGCATGTTACTTGCGTATATGAACCTGAGGGGATACTTTCCAACAGCACCCCTTGAGAGCCTCTTACCCCCACCCATGGATATGGGTATCTCAACACGCATACTCTCCGCGTATACAACCACAAGGAACACAGCTATGAGGGCCAGTACAGGGAGCACATAGTACTGGAAGTCCGGTGACTGCCCTGTGAATAGGAGGTAGAGGAAACCTGTTATTCTACCTGCAGGCACCCCTGGCTGGGTGGGTGCTGAGAGCGGGTTGAATGCACCCACGATTATCTCCTGGGATACTCCCGCTGCGATGAATAGTCCGACACCGCTACCGAATCCCCACTTGGAAACCACCTCATCAAGGAATATTATCAGTATCCCTCCGATGGTGAGCTGGAGTATGAGGACCCAGACAAACTGTGGAGCTGATGGTGCCAGTGACCCTGTGAGTACGAATATCAGGGCCTCGAAGAATGTGAATACAATGGCAAGGAGCTTCTGCAGTCCCTGGAAAAACGCCTTATCCTCATGCCTCGAAAGGTCAAGTTTAAGGATCTTACCCCCTACCAGGAGCTGGAGTATGATTGATGCTGATACTATTGGACCTATACCCAGGGTGAGTATTGAACCAAAGTTTCCTGCGAGCACAGCCCTGAACTGGGCAAACTGGTCCACTGCATTTGCACTCAAACCATAAAGGGGTATCTGGGCCAGGAAGAAATAAAGGACAAGGATTATGCCCGTCCATTTGAGTTTCTCCCTGAAGGGAACCCTGTAACCAGGTGACTTTACCTGGGGCAGGACTGAGAATAGGGGTTCAAATTTTTCCTTCAACTGCTCCACTCCTTGTCAGCTGGTTTCACTCTATGACTTCAGCCTTTCCTCCGGCCTCTTCGATCTTCTCGGTGGCGCTCCTGGAGAACTCGTATGCCTTGAGATGGACGGGCCTTGTGATCCTTCCGCTTCCGAGGACCTTTTCAAATCCAAGGTCGCGGACATCCAGCACCACCATTCCGTCCTCCTCGGATGCAACTCCCCTCTCAAGGAGTTCTGGTATCATTTCATCCAGGTAGGCCAGGTTAACTGTTTCCAGCCTCTTTATGAGTTTCTGGGGCCTCTTGAAGCCGTATTTCCCGAAGTGTTTTGGGTCGTACTTGACTATCCATGTCCAGTGGTGTTTGTGCCCACCGGCCTGTCCTCTACCACCGCGGTGACCTGCTCCCCTCCTCTTCTTGGAGCATCCTCCACCGACGGTGCGTGAGCCCCTCATCCTTGTGATCTTTCGTCTTTTTCTGATCATGAGTGATTCCTCCTAGATCATCCTTTTCAAAAGGTCATTTATCTTTTCGCCGCGATATCCAAGGCTTCCGCCCTCATTGAAGGCCTTTTTTATGCCTTCGTATCCCTTTCTTGGGGGGTGCAGTCTGAATACAGGTTTTATTCCTGCTTCCTCAAGTTTAACCTCGCCGCTGAAGACGGCTGCAGCAAACTCATCGACGGAACCGTAAGCGGTTTTCTCATTTATGTACTCATCGGTTATCCTGTCTCCCCCGATGAGTCTTCCCCTCTTCCTTATCATGGCTGTCAGGGTTTCCTGGTCGACTTCACCCCAGGTTATGTAGTCCTTGGCCTTCTGGAGCATGCCAAGGTAGCTGGGTGTGTCCTCAACCAGGACGGCGTGGTTTATCCTGTTGAGCCTTAACATTTCCATGGTGTCAGCTATGTCCCTTCGAACACCTGCTGATCCCCTTACCCTTACTACTGCGAACATCTAGAATCACCTTCAGGTACTGCAAACACCGAGGTTCTTAAGGTCCTTCTCGCTTGCCTTTACTTTGCTCAGCTGTTTGAGGGCGTCGAAGGTTGCCCTGGCGAAGTTAACTGTGGTCTGTGTCTGTCCACGTGTATGTGACCATACATCGTCTATACCTGCAAGTCTCATTATGGTCTTGCCCACGTCACCTATTGCGAGTCCAACACCACCAGGTGCGGGTATGAGGGTCACGCGGACACTGCCGCTCTTACCGGAGACCTTGAAGGGTACGGTGTGTTCCCTTCCACAGACACATCCCCAGTCACCGCATCCTCTTCTGACCTTTATTATGTTGAACTTTGCATCGTCAACTGCCTTCCTGATGGCGGGACCGACCTCCCTTGCCTTACCCTGCCCGAGTCCGACGTAACCGTCCTTGTTACCAACTGCAACAATGACCCTGAAGTTAACCTTTCTCCCTGACTTGTGCATCCTCTGGACAAGGTTGACGTCGATAACTTCCTCCTCAAGGTCAGGAAGCAGTGCATCGATTATCTCAAGTTCCATTATGGGGTGTCCCTCTTCAAAGATCTCATCGATGCTTGTTATGACACCCTCCTTTACAAGGCGTCCCAGCTGGGTCCTTGGCTCCCATTCCTCCATGTTGAAGTTCATAATCATACCTCTTCATCTATTCTCTTTTTGATTTCATCAAAGTGTTCCGGCAGATCCACAGGGGAAAGACCCCTTTCAAGGTACTTTGAAAACCTCTTCCGGAGTTCTTCCTCATCAAGGGATTCTGCGTACTCCATTATGTGTTCTCCCCTGATTCTTGATTCATCGGGCAGCACTGATTCACCGTGGGGTACATTGAGTCCTGCGTCAACAGCCCCCTTGAGTGCAGCGAATACCTTTGAGCCCCTGATGGCTGGTCTCAGTCCTATGTCAAGGACAGCCTCCTCTATACCCTCCTTCAGAGCCCTTTTACCGCACAGGTAACCTGTGAGGTAGGCTGCTGCTGTGTTGCTTGTACCTCCAAGCCATCCCATTTTCTGGAGCTGTTTTGAGTGGGCTGAGACAAGTGTTTCGTCTCCGTTCATGCCCACGTTGATTATCTGTGCAATAACGTGATATGTCGTTATCCTGACGACGAGCCTTGATTTACCTGTTTCTACCATTTTGTAGCGGGCCCGGTAATCAGTTTTACCTTCCCTTCTTCTTCTAAATGCCAGCTTGTATCTTGGTCCATGTGCCAATCAAATCCCTCCTACCTGAGCATGTCGTGGTCCCGGGCATAGGTCTTCATGTAAGATTTGCTCTTAAAGGCTCCGCCCTTGGCCATCTTGTACAGTTTACGGTAGGTGCTCTTGTTTATTTCGCGGTTGTCCCTCATCTCCTTGAGGTCCTTTCTCAGTGCCCTTATGGTGGTCATCCACTCATCCTTTTTGGGCCTTCTGGCACCCTTTGCACCCTTTATACTTCCAGGTCCCCTTCTTCGTCCCTTCTTCTTCTGCTGGGCTATCTTCTTTGACCTGTAGCTGCTTATACCCTTCTTGGGTTTGGCCTTTATTGCGCCATCCTTTATTAGCTGCTTCACACCGTCCCTTGTTATTGCCCTTGAAACCTCATCGATCCTTTCAGGGTCTATCCATATCCTGTTAACCCCTACCTTGAGTATGTCTGCAGCTAATCTCTTCTGAGTAGTAAGATTCATTCAAGAAACCTCCTTGTATTCAGCATTTGCTGATAAACCCGAAAAATTTCAGGTATCCCCTTAAAAAGTTTTTTCGCTGGACTGGAAAATATGCCCCTTCCAGTCCTCCCTACGGGTTGAGAACCTTGATGCCGAGTTCCCTTGCCTTCTCAAGCATCAGGGTTTTTTTCCTGGCCCCCACAGCTGAAGCTATTCTTGCAGCCTGTTTTTCAGGGTCCAGTGCCTCAAGTTCCCTCATGTTGGAAACCAGGACATCCTCGTATCCTGATGGGTGGAGACCCCTAACTTCACTGGGTTTCCTGTAGCCTATTGCAGGCATAGCGGGTTTACCCTTTTCATACCTCCTCATTTTGCTTGTTCTGCCCCTTGGTCTCCTCCATTTTTCCCCTAATTTCTTGTATCGGGCGTATTCCTGTCTTTTAAATTTTTTCCTCATCGAATCACCGTCCCTATTCCTTGCTCACAAGGTATATGCCGTCCTGGAAAACCCTTGGGTCCCTTCCCTTGATTTTGGTGGCCTGTTCGATGTTGGCCATGGTCTGTCCCACGTGCTCCTTGTTGATACCTGTTATCTCAACCTCATCGCCCTTGACCTGGACCTTTGTGTCACCAACGAATCTTGCGGTCCTGGGGTGGCGTTCACCGAGGAAGTTCTCAATGACAACCTTATCCCCTGCCACCTTCACACTCATTGGAAAGTGAGCATAAACTATCTTCATGCGGTATCTGAAGCCCTCGGTAACACCTGTTATCATGTTGCTTATGTGGGCCCTGACGGTCCCTATCATGGCCTTATCCTTCTTTTTAGGGAATTTAACCTCGAGAACCACCTTGTCATCTTCAACAGCCATCGATATCTCTGAATGGTTGAATTTTCGGGAAAGTTCCCACTTGGGGCCCTTAACGGTGACGCCACCATCGATGGTGACATCCACACCATCAGGGATGGGTATCTCTTCCCGGATTAGAGCTGCTAGAACCATGTTATCACCTAGTAGACATATGCCAGCAGTCTACCACCAATACCCCTGTCCTTGGCCTCTTTATGGGTCATTATTCCCTCAGGGGTTGATACGATTATTATCCCGAAGTTCTTAGCTGGCAAGTATCTCTTCTCAAATTTCTCGAATTCGTCCTTCTTAACTGCGTGCCTGGGTTTTATAACTCCACAGTGGTTTATGTTTCCCTCAAGTTCAACTATGAATTTCCCGGCCCTGCCGTCGTCAACGTATTCGAATTCACCGATATAGCCTTCCTTCTGCATTGTCCTTAACACTCGCCCTATAAGTTTTGAGGCGGGGGTTATCCTGCACTTGACATTACCCCTTATCTCATTGTTTCTTATGTTGGTCAGGGCGTTTGCAAGAGGATCCATAAGAGTCACAGTAAACACCTCTTTTAGTTGTACTTTTTAAACCCTATTTTAGGTGCGAGTTCCCTGAAGCACTGCCTGCAGAGCATTAACCCGTATCTCCTGACAAGGGCAGAGTGATCCCCGCATCTTGAGCATTTCCTTGATGCCTTTCCATATTTCCTTGGCAATACAATCACCTTCAGACTATTTTAACCTGGAATTTTTCCTTCATGAATTCGATTGCCTCTTCGCGGCTGACCCTGTGCTTCTGAGGAACCTTCCTGCGCTGTATCCTTCGCCTGTTTATCCTGTGACCTGGCTTCTCAAAGGTGACAGAAAGGTTCATACCAAAGATCCCTATCTCAGGGTCGTATTTCATTCCAGGTATGTCTATGTGTTCATCTATACCCATCGAAACGTTACCATACTCATCAAACTGGCTGGCCTTTAACCTGTTACCTATTCCCTCAAGGAACATTTTGAGTACCTTCTCGGCCCTTTCACCGCGGAGGGTGACCTTGCATGCGATGGGCTGTTTCTTCCTTATACCGAATTCAGGGTTGGTGACCTTTGAGTGTGTCCTCACTGGTTTCTGGCCGCTCATCTCCTCAAGAAGCCTCTCGGCCCTTGCAAGCTTTTCACCGCCTTCACCAACACCTATGTTAAGGGTGACCTTGAATATCCTTACTTCCTCCATCGGGTTCATCTATTTCCCTCCTGGAAGTGAGATCACTGACTCGTCCTTTCCTATGACGAAAACGTAGTCCTTGAGTGTCAGGAATGTCTTGCCTGCACCGGTCTCGATGACGGCTGTGTTTGGCATTGAAGACCTTGTTATGTTTATCTTCTTGATCTTGCCTATTTCACCGGTGTGCCGTCCGCCTGTCACAAGGCCGAGGCTGTCCTTCTCAAATGGTATCCTCTCAAGGATTTCCTGTTCGGGTATTGAGAGCTTTACAACGTCTCCCACCCTGAATTCATCATCTGAGAGGTAGTTACGGCCGTCATGGAGGTTGAGCTGGGTCCTGCCTCCCTTAATGGTTGTCTTGTTCACTATCTTGCAGAGTTTGAAGCCTGCGTTTTCCTCATCTATGGGGTGGAGAACCAGCCTTCCCCTTTCATCAGGGAGCACCCTGTAGACGTCTCCTGTCCTGGGTATGCTGACAACGTCCATGAATCCGACCGGGAACTTGTAGTTCTTCCTTGGTCTTCCATCCACCAGGACCTCTCCACTGTTTATTATCTTCCTGGCTTCCCTTGCATTGTCTGCAACCTTCAGGATGTCCCTCACAATGATCATGAGAGGCAGTGAGTTCTCAATAGCGTGGGGACCTGGAGATGGTTTAACTGTCCATTTGTATTCCTTGGGATGAATTGGCCAGTGAACCGGTGATTTGAATCGTTTAAGATGTTTTCTTGATGCCATTATTGCCATTTTTATCCCTTCCGTTCTAAGATTTTAATTCTTTTCTCATCGTCAAGGTTGAGGTCAACTATTCTCAGGTTTGATGGGTGTAGCGGGAAGTAGACTGTTGTCCCATCAACTTTCTGTATTGTGGCCCCCTCAACGTAAACCCTGTACCTCTTGAGGTCCACCTTCTCAACCTTACCTTCATGTCCCCTGAAGTCACCCCTGAGAATCTCAACCTTGTCTCCCTTCCTTAGGGGCAGGGACCTTCTCCCATACTCTTCCCTGAGTTCCCTGCTGAGATTTGCGCTCATCATCTTTCGACGAGCGTGTAATGGTGCTTCATAAATGTACTTCCTCTGCTTTCTGGGCTGTTTTGACATTCTATCACCCTTACACTATTATGCTTGCTGCGCTTCCCACACTGGGCCACCTGTCAGCAGCTTCCTTTGCAACAGGACCCCTTATCTCTGAACCCTTGAGGACTCCCTCAGGACTCACTATAACTGCAGCGTTATCCTCGAATTTCACCCTCAATCCATCGGGCCTTCTGTATTCCTTTTTCTGCCTTACAATAACGGCGTTGAGGACCTCTCTCCTCATGTCAACTGTTCCCTTCTTTACGGAGACAACAACCATGTCGCCAACACCTGCTGCTGCAAGTCTTCTTCGAACACCCTTGTATCCCCTGACTGAGATTATCTCGACTTCCCTTGCACCTGTGTTGTCGACGCACTGGAGTCTGGCCCCTACAGGTAATGCCCTGGTAACCTTGGATGCTATTGCCTTCATTTTACTCTTCCCCCTTCACCTCGACAACAACGAAGTTCTTGGTCTTGCTGAGGGGTCTGCATTCAGCAATTTTCACTGTGTCCCCTACCCTGACATCTATGCAGTCAGGTTTGTGGGCCTTTATCTTGGATTTCCTCTTTTCGTATCGTTCATATTTGCGTATAAATTTGTAGAAACTCCTTTCAACAGTCACTGTCCTTTCTGCCTTGTCACTGACTACGGTTCCTTCCAGTATCTGACCCCTGAGGGGGAGGTCACCGTGGAAAGGACAGTTAGGATCACTACATTTAGATTTAGGTTCTGGAACATCAATGCCGACCATTCTATCACCACTATGGTTTTCTAAATTTCTTCTTTATTCTCTCCTCAGGACGAGCCACCAGAGCTCTACCATCAATCTCAACAAGTTCACCCTGCGGTGTTCTGAAATGGAAGACGGCTATTCCCTTTGGAACCGTTATTTCCCGGCCGTCATCCATTTCGATTCTAAGGGTATTCCTGGTTTCATCCACGACTCTTCCCGATATTCCCTGAATGTCCCTGTGAACACTCCTGGCTATTCTCACAGAAAGGCCAATAAGCTCATGCCTGAAAATATTCCTGGGGGTTATCAAGGTAACCCCTACCTTATCTCAATCGTATCTGATGAAAAGCCCATATCTGCCAGAACTTCCTTGACCTTCTTCTTATGATCCCCCTGAAGTTCTATCTGGCCTTTCTTGGCTGTGCCTCCACAGGCACATCTTGCCTTCAGTATCTTAGTGAGCTCCTTTATGTCTATATCGTGTTCATCGATGCCCTCAATGATGGTCATCACTTTACCGAATCTTCGCCTCACTGTGTAGACCTTTAGTGTCTGAACTTCGCGTGCTATTTCCTCACAGACGCAAAGTTCTTCCGGAAGACCACATACATCGCAGATTTTCATTTATTTCTCCTTCTATTTTTCATTCATGATGGTGAGAACACGGGCTATTGTTCTTCGGATTTCCCTCATCTTACCGGGGTTCTCATGGATCCCGGCAGCAGCGCTCTTGGAAATGTATCGGGCGTATTCTGCCTTGAGTTCATCCAGTTTCTTCTGGAGTTCCTCCCCATCCATTTCCCTTATCTCTTCGCTCCTAAGTATCGCCATTTCAATCCCTTTCTATTATTCACTGATATGAATCTGTCCATATATATTATTTTTCAGATTCTTCACCATCTGCGTCCTTCTTCTCTGCCTCAGTGTCTTCCAGGTCCTCAACCTCCTCGAGATCCTCAACCTCCTCAAGGTCCTCGATCTCTTCCAGGTCCTCAACCTCCTCGAGATCTTCAACAACCTCTGAGGCCTCTGAGGCTTCCTCTGCAGGAGTTTCAGTGACCCTTGGATCCTCTATTTCAACTTTGTCAGGTAGAACAACATCAGGAGGCATTATACGTACGTATACCCCAAGAACACCGGGTTTGAGCTGTACAGTGGCAAATCCTTCCCTTACATGCTTGACTGATGGTTCACCGCATTTCTTTATATAACCATCGGTGAACTTTGCTGTGGCTGAACGGGCACCCCTTATCTTACCTGAAATGGTGACCTCAACACCCTGGGCACCTGCAGCCATGATCCTCCTCATTGTGGTGTATGCGACTCTCCTGAAGTGCATACCCCTCTGGAGCATTGCAGCTATCTTGTGGGCCATTATCTTGGGGTTGAGTTCAGGGACATCAACCTCCTTGACCTCAACCTGGGGGTTCTCAAGGTCGAACTTGTTTTTGAGTTTCTGTGTTATGGCCCTCACTGTCTTACCGCCACGTCCGATGACCATACCCGGCCTCTCAGCGTAGACCACAACCATCGTACCCATTGGTGTGACCTGGACATCCATGCCACCGTATCCTGCCCTTTCAAGTTCCTTTTCAAGGTATTCGTCTATCCTTGTCCTTCTGAGACCTTCAACGACAAAATCTTTTTCTATCAAAATTTATGCCTCCCCCAGAACTATCTGAACGTGTGTTGTTGGTGTGTTGAATGGTGTGGCCCTTCCAAAGGCCCTTGGAATCCAGCCCCTTATAACTGGCCCCCGGTGACTGGATATGTGGATTATCCTGAGTTTCTCTGTGTCGAGTCCCTTGTACTCTGCATTGGCCTCTGCGTTCTCAAGGACCTTAAGTATCTGACCTGCTGCCTTCACAGGGTAACGACCGCTGGCCCAGCCATTGAGACCCCTCCTGTGGCCGACCTTCCTGTTGTATCTCTTGAAGGCGACTGGCCTCTCCATCCTGATGACCTCTTCAAGGTATTTCTTGGCCTTTTCGAGTTCCATTCCCCTGATCTCCCTGCAGATCTCCACTGCGTGCTTTGGTGATATCTTGAGGTGAGTCGCTGATGCCCTGGCTGTTCCTGACCTGTCTTCCTCTTTATAAGCGTATTTAACCTTAGCCATTGTCTAGTCTCCTTATTTAAGAGGCACGAACATTGAGAATCTTGTAGCTCCCATACCGGGATCTCCGTGCTCAACCTTCTTCCTTGTGGGTGCAAATTCACCGAAGTAGCAGCCGATCATTTCTGGCTGGATCTTGACCTCCACAAATTCCTTACCATTGTGGATACCGAAGGTCATTCCAACCATCTCAGGAAGCACTATCATGTCCCTGCAGTGTGTCCTGATGACCGGTGGCCTTCCCTCAGTCTTTCCCTCTTTCTTTATCTTCCTTATCTTTTCGAGTACCTTCTTCTGCCTTGGTAGGAATCCCCTTTTGAGGGATCTTCTCTGCCTTGATGGGAACAACTTGATTACATCGTCAAGTGGCATCTCCTGCAGTTCTTCCAAGGTGTAGCCGCGATACCTAAACTCTTTACGTGCCAATAGGTCACCTCCTTATTTATCTCCTTTTCCCTGTTCTTCTGGCAGCTATTGAACCAACCTTTCGTCCTGGAGGAGCATGCCTTGAGACGGTTGTTGGCCTTCCAGGATGCTGTCTGTTTCCACCACCGTGCGGGTGATCAACTGCGTTCATTGCAACACCCCTGACTGTGACGGACTTCTTACCCTTTGCCCTGAGGGCATGGTACTTCTTACCGGCCTTGAGGAATGGTTTCTCCCTTCGACCTCCTCCAGCAACAACGCCAACGGTGGCCCTGCACTGGGGGTTGAGTGCCTTCAGTTCACCTGATGGGAGTTCAATAACTGCCTTGTCAGCGTCATGGGTGATTAGAGAAGCGTATGTTCCAGAGGACCTTACGAGTTTTCCTCCGTCCCCTGGTCTGTTTTCGATGTTGTATATGGGTGTCCCCTCTGGAATCTCACTAAGTGGAAGTGAGTTTCCTGGTTTAACCCTTGCCTTCACTCCGCATTCAACTTCTTCGTTGAGCATTAAAGCTTCAGGTGCGAGTATCAGGCGTTCCTCACCGTTTTCAAATTTAACACGGGCAACGGGGGCTGTCCTTCCAGGGTCGTGCATTATATCAACTACCTTCCCCTTGAGGGAGCCCTCACTCTCAATGGAGTCATAGGCGCGGTATTTTATTTTGCCCTTGAAACGGTGAGATGCACTTCTGTAGGTGGGAGTTCCCCTTCCTCTCCTCTGTGATATTAACCTTTTTCCCATCCGAATATCCTCCTGGTTATTTTTAGAATACTCCCAGTTTAACCGCTATGTCCTCTGCACTGTGTTCCTTGGCCAGTTTTATGTAGGCTATCTTCTGGCCCCTGGGAGTTACCTGTGTGTTGACCCTCTCAACCTTAACTGCGAAGAGCTCCTCAAAGGCCCTCCTCACATCCTTCTTTGTGCTTTTCCTCATAACCACAAATGCCAGTTCATTGTTCTGATCTATAAGGTTCATGCTCTTCTCTGTGACATGTGGCTTCATAATAACAGCATATGGATCCATAATATACACCGTCACTCCTTCTTTACTGGAATAGTTCATCAAGTTTTTCTATTGCTGATCTTGTAAAGACGGTCAGTCTTCCAGGATGTGTTCCAGGGGCCAGTAGCTCTGCGTTGAGGTTTTCCACCCTTACCACGTCAACGCCCGGGTGGTTCCTCGCACCCCTTGTTATCCCCTTATCGTCTCCAACGACTATGAGGGGACCCCTGGGTGTCCTGTACTTTCTACCCCTCATCTTTCCCTTTCCTGCTCGTATCTTTTTGCCTTCCCTTGCCCTTACAATGTCGTCCATGATTCCAAGTTTCCTGAAGACTTCCCTTGTATCGGCGGTCCTTTTAATCATGGAGAGTTCGTCGTCGACCACCAGTGGCAGCTGGGGTACGTTCTCTATCCTGTGACCCCTTGCCTCCACAAGGTCCTTCCTGGCTGTCGCTGCAACTGCGGACCTTATTGCAAGTCGCCTCTCCTTCCTGTTTATCCTTTCATGGTAGTTCTTCTGGGGCCTTGGGGGGTGAGCCCTTCTACCGCCCACTGCCTGTGGAACAAAGGCGGCCCTTGAACCATTCTTTATACGTGGAACCATTGCAACGCCGCGTCCGGCACCATAGGACTGTGCAGAGGTCCTCTTACCTGCCATTGGATCTGGACCCCATGGCTGTACCCTTGCTGTCTGTGCGGACAGGACAGCCCTCTTTATGACGTCGGGTCTGAATTCTTCGTTGAAAATTTCAGGAAGTTCCATCTCATCTATGGCTTCACCTTCTAGGGAATAAACCTTAATCTTCATTTTGAACCACTCTTATACTCCTTGTTTTGATGCTGTGCTGATGTAGTTTATCTGGGGTGCTTCTTCCTGTTTACCTGCAGCCCTTATGGCCTTCCTGAGAACCACTAGCCTCTTTGTTGGGCCTGGAACTGACCCCTTAATCATGACGTAATCGTTCCTGACTAACCCGTATCTTACAAAGCCACCATCAGGGTTTACAAGGTCAGCCTCGCTGGCGTCACCAATCTTGAGTATCTGTTTGTTGTACTCGGTCCTCCTGTGGTAGCCCATCTGACCTGCCTGTGGGACGGTCCACATGGTCCTTGATGGTGTCCATGGACCCAGTGAACCTATGTGTCTTCCCTTACTGCTCCTTGCAGCCTTACCGTACTGTATCCTTATACCCCATCTCTTGACAGGACCCTGGAATCCCTTACCCTTGGTCACGGCTATCGCATCAACAAAGGCGCCCTCAGAGAATATCTCTGACGCCCTGACATCCTTTCCAAGGATCTCAAGTGCATATTCAAATTTCTCCTCGGGGGTCTTGCCGCCCAGTCCGCACTCGAATACCTCGGGTTTCTTTTTGGGAACACTTGCAAGTCGTGGGTTTGTGTGGACTATGACCCTCACATCTGCAACGTACTCCATGTTTGATCTTATCTTCTCAATGGCTGCTTCCTGGTCGTAGTCATCTGCAGGTGGGGTGAGTTTCCTCCTGAGGTCATCCTTTGTCTCTGTTGCGAGGACCTCACCTAGGGTCTTGAGACCCCTGCTGGTCTTTTCGTAGGTCCTCACAGCCATCACTGTCAGGGGTGGAACCTCAAGGATTGTGACGGGAGTTGAGACCTCCATCCCCTCTGTGGGGGAATTTTTCTGGTTATCAACCATCATGACATGTGTCATCCCTGCCTTGTAACCTGCGAGGGCGAGGAGTCCGGGCTCATCCACCTGGGGCCAGGACTTGACCCTCGGGGTTTCCCTTGCCGCCCTTTTCCTTGGACTGAATGCAACTGATCCTTTTCTTGGTTGATGATGTCTAGCCATTTAACTTTACCTCCTTACATCATTCATCTTTTTCATCAATCTGAGTTAGCATGTTAAATACTGAAAGAGTAGCTAAAACAGCCTCTTCAGTCCTTACAGTTTCAGTACACTGACCTGGAAGGGTGTTAACCCATATATCCGCGTCGATCTCTGGTAATCCCTTGTAAGGACCGCCAAAGAGGATGGCCGCCTCGCGGGCCCCCCTCATCCTCGTTTTTACTTCATCCAGAATAGAAGTAATGGGCGAAGCATTCCTGGATGTTGCCACGACAACATCGGCACCTACTGTTTTAAGGCTCTCTGCGAGGTTTCTCCGGGTATCCAGTACCTCGTATCCCCAGTATCTATCTTCTGGTTCATCGGGCTCTATCAGTATTTCCTTACCCAACCTGACAACCCTGAAACTCATTATCCTATTTACTGTCAGTTTTTCCCTGCACAGTGCAAGTTTATCTGCGCCAATATCCACAAGAGTTCCTTTCTTTACCCTTTTAACTGTCAGTCCCTGCCTGTATTCACCAGTAACGGGTTTTCCGGTTGGGTGATGGGGAGTTCTCAGAGGTGGGAGTATCCCCACATGTTTCAACTCCCTCATTATCGGGAAAACCTTCCTGCGAAGGTATTGAGGTGTATCCATATAAGTCAGGATATCCCTAATAAACCTTGCCTCTCCATCTGCATCATCGTGATAGATCACTATACGCTTAACCCCGAATATCGAAGCGGCCCGTGCGATGAGAACCACCTTGTAGGTCTTTATTTTGAGATCCCCTGTCTCAGCCGTCAGTGAATCCGGGATAAATATGGACAAATCTACTCTATTCATCTATTAATATCTGTCCGGATTTATTTATAAATATTTCCACAATGCAGACTGGGCAAGTAAAACCACAGACCACATCGTATCAGAGCATACAATGTGAGCGGATCCACCGCAGATTGCAATAGGTACTAAAAATTGTATGGTATCCATATTTAAACTTTCCGCTGGTGAGG